>CAMBLP010000225.1 GCA_945868195.1 Bordetella parapertussis | reverse complement strand
GCCTATGTGGACGAGCAAAGTCCAGAAGAAATGCGCGCGAGGCGCGGCACGCTGACCGAACCCGGTCAAAACTCACCTTGCCGTGACCGTTCAGCCGCAGACTCGCTACGCTTGCTGCGCGAGATGCGTGACGGCAAACATCCGGACGGCAGCATGGCCTTGCGCGCACGGATTGATATGGCCTCGCCCAATATCAACATGCGTGACCCGGTGCTCTACCGGATCCGCCACGCTGCGCATCACCGCACCGGTACGCAATGGTGCATCTATCCGATGTATGCCTTTGCCCATCCGATCGAGGATGCGCTCGAGGGGATTACACACAGTATTTGTACGCTTGAATTTGAAGACCAGCGCCCGTTTTACGACTGGACGCTTAACCGTCTGCAGGAGTTGGGGAAATTTTCCTTACCCTTGCCGCATCAGTATGAGTTTGCCCGTCTCAACGTAAGCTACATCGTGACCAGCAAGCGCAAGTTGCTCCAACTGGTCAAAGAAGGTCACGTTAACGGCTGGGATGACCCAAGAATGCCCACTCTCGCGGGTCTGCGCCGTCGAGGCTACACCGCGGCGGCCTTGCGTCTCTTTTGCGAACGCACGGGCGTTTCAAAATCTAATTCACGCATTGACTATAGCTTGCTGGATCAAGCACTCAGAGAGGTTCAAGACCCTCTTGCGCCGCGCTCGGTGGCGATTTTGGATCCCCTCAAACTGGTCATCACGAACTTTCCCCAAGATCATGCCGAACCTTGTCATGCGCCACGCAACCCCCACGACCCCGCCGCGGGGCAGCGCGAATTTCCGCTCACCCGTGAAGTCTGGATCGAGCGCGAGGATTTTGCTGAGATTCCTCCTAAAAAGTACTTTAGGTTATTTCCGGGTAACTCTGTGCGCTTGAAATATGGGTATGTCGTGACGTGCACGGGTTGTGTCAAAGACGCGCAAGGCAACATCATCGAGGTACACGCCGAATACAACACTGACACCAAAAGTGGCACGCCAGGCTCTGACGCCGTGAAGGTCAAGGGCAACGTCACGTGGATCAGTTGCGCGACCGCGGTTCCCGCCGACATTCGACTCTATGACCGCCTGTTCACCGAGCCCTTCCCCGATGCCGGTGATCGTGAGTTTCTGGACTTTCTCAATCCTTTGTCGGTTCAATCCGTTCATGCGTGGCTCGAACCAGGCACATCCCTAGAGCCTGGTATTGTTTCCCAGTTCGAACGTTTGGGCTATTTTGTGATCGACGCTCTGGATTCGACGCCCCAACGCCCTGTCTTCAATCGTGTCACGACCCTCAAAGACACCTGGGCGAGCGCCAGCTAGGTAAGGTATGATTCCTGTCAATGACGACCGAAATCTCTCCCCTGGAATTTAAAAGCGCCACACTGTATGCAATCCGTGTGGTGCTCCAGCATGCCGACAACAAAGAACTGATCAAAGCGCTCAAAAAACGCATGGCGGACGCCGGCGCTTTTTATGAGAATGAGCCTGTTGTCATTGACGCGATGCGACTAGACGAAGCGATCGACTGGGTCCCGCTCCTCGAAGCTTTTAAAAAGCATAAGCTTCCAGTGATCGGTGTGGTGGCCCAAGGTGAAAACTTGGCGCTGGCGCAAGCCTGTGGTCTCGTTTCTGTTGACCTGTCGGCGGCACCTGCGCGCCATGCGTCGGATACTCAGACGGCCGCCTCGGTGGCTGAGCCAGTTACCGCGAGCTTGCCAACACCCGAAGCCTCTGAAGACACCATTGAGACCGCCCCCACTGCGACTCAAGCTATACCAAACAGCACCGCCACAACAAAAGACGCAGCATCGCCTAGCGCGCCGGCCTCGTCGGCGGCGCCCACCATGGTGATCAAAGGTCCTTTACGCTCCGGCCAACGCGTCTACGCGCGCAACAGCGATTTAATCGTCTTGGGTGTCGTGAGCCGCGGCGCCGAGGTGATCGCGGATGGCAACATTCATATTTACGGCCCGCTGCGCGGCAAAGCCATGGCAGGTGCCCGTGGCGATGCCGCAGCGCGTATTTTTACGACTGGCTTTGACGCCGAGCTTGTCGCAATCGCCGGGATCTATCGTGTGATCGACACCAAACTTTCTCCCGAACTGCATCAAAAACCCGTTGTGATTCAACTGGAAAAAGATGCGCTTCTTATCAACGCCCTTGGGCAGTAAAATTAACTTTTCTATTTAAAGGTTTTCGCGTCATGACTCGAATTGTGGTGGTGACTTCAGGCAAGGGTGGCGTTGGCAAAACCACCACGAGCGCAAGCTTTTCCTCAGGTTTGGCCATGCGTGGCCACAAAACAGCCGTGATCGACTTTGACGTCGGTCTGCGCAATCTCGACCTCATCATGGGGTGCGAACGCCGCGTGGTGTATGACTTTGTCAACGTGATTCATGGTGAAGCCACACTCAACCAGGCGTTGATCAAGGATAAAAACCTTGAAAACTTGTTTATTTTGCCCGCCTCCCAGACGCGCGACAAAGACGCGCTGTCCCTCGAGGGTGTTGGCAAGGTTATCAACGATCTAAAAGAAATGGGTTTTGAGTACATCATCTGCGACTCGCCGGCCGGCATCGAGACAGGCGCCTTGCTCGCGGCCTATTACGCCGACGATGCGCTGGTCGTGACCAACCCCGAGGTTTCCTCGGTACGCGACTCCGACCGGATTCTGGGCATTTTGGCTTCAAAATCACGTCGCGCGATCGAAGCTGACGAGCCGATCAAAGAGTATTTGTTGTTGACGCGTTACAACCCAAAACGTGTCGAAGACGGTGAGATGCTCTCACTCAAGGACATCGAGGACATTTTGCGGATCAAGCTGATCGGTGTGATTCCAGAGTCCGAGTCGGTGTTGCAAGCCTCCAACCAAGGCTTGCCCGCGATTCACATTGAAAAGAGTGATGTTTCCGAAGCGTATCGTGATGTGGTGTCGCGTTACCTCGGCGAGGAAAAGCCCTTGCGTTTCGTCGACTACGAAAAGCCAGGTCTGCTCAAGCGCT
>CAMBLP010000224.1 GCA_945868195.1 Bordetella parapertussis | reverse complement strand
TTTCGCTTCGATGATCGTGGTGAAAAATTATCAATCTGATTGTTCGCTTAAAAACCTCCCTGCGGTCCTTGTGACCGCACTGATTACAACTTGTTTACTTTATGCCTTTGCAAAGCTAACAAGCTTCAATATTCCTAGTGGGATTTTCGGGATCTAAAGAAATGTACAACACTGAAGCAATCCTTCAAGGACTTCATGCGCTTCTAACGTTTGAAGTTTTATTGTTTTTAATTCTCGGCTTTTTAATTGGTTTCGTCGTGGGTGCGATCCCGGGTTTCAACGATGCGAACCTAATGGCCATTCTGTTGCCCTTTACGTTGTTGCTCAAGCCAGAAGTCGCGATCGTCTCCATGGCAGCCATCTACGCTGCAGCTCAGGCGGCGGGCTCTATCCCTGCGATTTTAATGAATATCCCTGGAACGCCGGGCAATGCAGCATCGACGATAGAAGGCTACGCTTTAGCCAAAAAAGGACGTGCTGGTTACGCACTTGGCATTGCATTTGGCGCCTCAAGTTTTGGTGCATTGTTAGGTGCAATACTGGCTTTTGGTCTGGCCCCGGTGCTAGGACTTTTTGCTTTGCGCTTTGGTCCTGCTGAAATGTTTTTACTTGCCGTGCTTGGCATCACGGTCGTAAGCAGTCTTGCCGGCAACGATATGATCAAAGGCCTGTTAGTCGCTGGCTTCGGTGTGCTGCTCTCAATGATCGGTGCGGATGATATGGCGGGTTTCGCCAGAGCAACCTACAGCATTGACTTTTTATACGATGGCTTGCCGCTTATTCCAGTACTGCTAGGTCTTTTTGCAATCCCCGAGCTGGTTGCAATGATCAAAATGAAAGCAATTGCTTCAACCCAATCTGCGAGCAGTCGAGGTTGGTCGGAAATTATTTCAGGCGTCAAGGTGGGTCTTGGACAAGGTCAGAAAGTCAATGTCATGCGTTCAAGCGTACTCGGCTACATCGTGGGCGTGATACCCGGCGCTGGCGCGACGATTGGCTCTTTTCTGGCCTATGGTCAAGCGCGACAGTGGTCTCGCAACAAGAAAGCTTTTGGCACAGGAACAGAAGAAGGCTTAGTGGCGACAGAGTCCGCTAACAATGCCACCGCAGCGGGGGCTATGGTCCCAACACTCACTTTGGGCTTACCTGGAAGTGCTTCGACTCTCGTGATGCTCGCTTGCTTGTATTTACATGGGGTCAATCCAGGACCTGCATTTTTCATGGATTTTCAGGTGCAGGCCTATACGATCCTGCTTTCACTTTTTATCCTGCCATTTTTACTGTTGATATTTGGCGTAATTTTGGCTAAGTACGCACAAAAAATTGTTTTTATACCAACGTATTACTTGATTCCTATCGTCACGGTTTTAGTGTTCATTGGTGCGTATGCATGGCGCTTCATGGCGTTCGATATCATCTTGATGTTGATCTTTGGTTTGATCGGGATCTTACTCAAGCGCGGTGGTTATCCTATTCCAGTGCTGCTGTTGGCGATTATTCTCGGACCGATGCTTGAATCAGAGTTCATCCGCGCCTTGGCAATTGATGGATACTATTCATTTATCAAGACGCCAATTAGCTTAGTCCTGTTGTTTATTATCTCCCTATCACTTCTAGCTCCGCTCATCTTGAATGTATTGAGTAAAAAATCAAAAATGGCTCATGATGCACTGAAGTTTGAAGAAGAAACAAATGCCAAATCATAAAAATTTCCATCATTTCACAGAGTTTGCTAACGCACGCGCCAAATTCAAAACGGGACAAGACACACCACGCGCCCTGCTTGAGCGTTGTTTGGAGAGCATTCATGCGAATGAATCACATGTTGAGGCATTCACGCACCTGGATGTCATCGGTGCACGTGCTGCCGCCGAGGCATCGACTCAACGTTATGCCGCAGGAGCACCTCTTTCAGCAATAGATGGCATGCCCTTTGGTGTCAAAGACATTATCGACACGCGCGATATGCCGACTCAGATGGGCAACGCATTTTTCAAGGGCCATCAACCCAGCATCGATGCGGCGTGTGTCCGCGCGATTCGGCAAGGTGGTGCAGTCATTCTTGGCAAAACAGTCACAACAGAATTCGCCATTGGCCGCTCGGGTCCGACCAAAAATCCTTGGAACACCGGCCATACTCCAGGTGGCTCCTCCTCGGGTTCTGCAGCGGGTGTTGCTGCGGGTTTTGTGAGCGCAGCTTTTGGTACCCAAACCCAGGGTTCGATTATTCGCCCCTCTTCTTTCTGTGGCGTGGTTGGCTTTAAAGCCTCATTTGGGGCCTTGCCAACAGAAGGGGTTCATCCCCTTTCTAAATCACACGACCACCTTGGCATCTTGGCAGAGGGCGTGCAAGAGGCTTGGGCAGTGTTGCGCTGGGTCTCTGAAGTTCATTCAAGCCAAGATCATCGTGGCTTGCAGGGACCAATGGAGCTTGATTCGCAACCCTTGCCTCTTCGTCGCGTCGCATTTTTAAAGACCCAAGGTTATTTTGAATTGGATCAGGCCAGCCAGCATACCTTTGAACAAGCCCTTGAGCGCTTAAGCGCAGCAGGGGTCGAGATTGTGACGCCCGATGACTCAGTTCTTTTAAAAGAACTCTGCACACTGCTTGACCAAGTTCCTGATTATTCGCTCGATCTGGTCAGCATGGACATGCGCTGGCCCTACTTGGGCTATCTAGAGGTCGCCAAAGAACACATGGGCCCTCGTTTCACCGACCTCAAAGAACGTGCGGCGCGCCTGACTCGCGAAGACTATCAACATCGCCTCAGTTTCAGAGATGCACTGCGCGTTCGAGTCCAAGAGTTGGAGCATGTTTTTGATGCAATGATCTTGCCTTCGGCTTCTGGTCCGGCCCCAGAAGGTTTTATCAATACTGGCAGCCGAACACTGCTGACGTACTCGACGTTCATCGGCAACCCCGCATGCTCGATCCCCGCGATGATGGTCGATGACATGCCCCTAGGGTTGCAACTGATGGGGTTTACGGGTGCGGATTATTGCTTGGCAAG
>CAMBLP010000223.1 GCA_945868195.1 Bordetella parapertussis | reverse complement strand
TTCTCAAGCGTCAAGCGTTGAAGCGTGTCCATCATGCGCCGCATCTGAGGTTCGTGCAAAAGACGCTCATCGGTTGGGGTCCAGCCAATATAACGACCGAAGTAAAACCCGTGGAGCGATAAGTTTTTAACCAACATGATATTTTGTGGTAAACGCGGTGGTCGACCGGCAGCAAAGCCGATACTTAAAATTTGTGCGCCATGAGAGGTTGCGGAGAGT
The DNA here is from genome assembly GCA_945868195.1 of Bordetella parapertussis. Taxonomy (GTDB): domain Bacteria; phylum Pseudomonadota; class Gammaproteobacteria; order Burkholderiales; family Burkholderiaceae_B; genus Zwartia. The sequence continues at coordinate 2,803 of CAMBLP010000223.1, read as the reverse complement.
GAAGTCTCCATGAGTTCTGCACCGACAGGATCGACGATGAGATCAACACCACCCCGCACGAAAGCTTTAGTTTTTTTAACCAACTCTTCATTTGGCGCCAGCACAAGTTGAGCGCCATGCGCGGAGGCAAGTGCACGCTTTTCTTCTGTGCTCGCGCAGGCAATGACGGTCGCACCTATTGTGCTCGCAAGCTCAACGGCTGCAAGACCAACACCTGAGCCAGCACCAAGCACCAGCACGGAGTGAGTGGGTTGTAACCCAGCTTTCCAGAACAATGCGGTGTAGGCTGTCCCATAAGAGAGGGTGAGCGGCAAGGCTTCAAGCCAATCCAAAGCAGGCAGTATGGGGTAGACCGTGTGGTGCGAAACGTTAATTTGCTGGGCGTAACACCCCCAGCGTGCAACACCCATGACGCGATCGCCGACTTTGAGGTGTTGAACATGTTGGCCACAGGCTAAGACCGTACCGACAAACTCTGTCCCAGGAGTGAAGGGCAAGGGTGGATCGGACTGATATTTGCCTCTGATCAGTAAATCAATAGCATGGCTCACCGTTGCGTAAGCCACCTGGACGGTCACTTCATTGTCTTTGGGAGGCGCAGGGCGATCAATATGCCTCACACTGGCAACTTCGCTAGGATCCCCAAATTGGTCGCAGACAATGGCTTTCAAAATTTAGCCTCTAGAGGTGTCATTGTGTGTCGTGAAATTAAGCGCAACTTACAATCAAATTATTCATTTCAAGCTCAGCCATATCCGTCATCTTGAGCAGATTGTCTGCCAGGTCTGATAGTTCGGTAGCACTGAGTGGGGAATCCTCTTTCATATTGACGATGTCGGTGTACATCTGCACGAGCTCTTCGAGAATGTCCAGACTGTCACTGAGATCTTCATCAAGCTCCAAATTTTCTTGGTCTTGAAAAAAACCGGTTAGAAATGCATCAAGCTCTTCGCCATGCAATTGCGCGTGCGCTTTCAGTTCGCTTAAAGATGTCGCTTTGTCTAAAGCGGTCAGGCTGAAAGGTAACTCTGCATCTTCTTTGCCATGCGCCGCGAGCACGCCCCAAAAATCTTCAAGAAAAGTTTTGGTGACTTCGTCGAGCTTTTCTTGAGACGCAAGCTCTGGAAACTCGCCATCCCATAACGCGTTCAATTCAAAGACCGGATCGACGACATAAGGGCTTGCGATCGCCCCCATGAACGAAGCCCGGACTTCATGAAACTGATAAGGACACTGATACTCGCTTAGCAGCGACTGAACGTGTTGATGAATAGAATCTGCTGAGCTTTGCATCGTATGTGTCCTAGTAACCCACGGCTTCGCCATCACGGCGATGATCGGAGCCTGCGACATAGGCGTAAGGGGCCTGGTCGCCTTCGCCCGCGAGGCGCGAGATCAATTGGGCGCTACCAAAGTCAAGACTGTCAGGTGCGGCTACGATAGGCTTATGGCCCATGGCGCGGAGTGCGTCGACGACCGCTGGACTGACGGCGGCTTCGAGCGTGAGCTCGCCCGCATCGTTGATGCGCCAACGTGGCGAGTCCGAGCAGGCCTGTGGGTTGTAGCCTTCGGAGATATGGCGCAACACCATTTGCATATGACCCTGTGTCTGCATGTTGCCGCCCATCACGCCAAACGCCATTGAGGGCTTGCCATCGCGTGTGATAAATGCGGGGATGATGGTGTGCATGGGGCGCTTGCCGCCCCCAACGAGGTTTGGATGTCCTGGGGTTGTGACAAAGCCCCAGCCACGGTTTTGCAACGCGATACCGGTTTTGGGTACGACAACGCCAGAGCCAAAGCCTTTGAAGTTTGATTGGATGTAGGACACCATACGACCTTCGGCGTCCGAGGTACACAGATAGATGGTTCCGCCCGAAGGTGGCTGACCTGGTCCATAGGTGCCGGCCTTTTTAGGGTCGATCAGTTTGGCGCGCTCTTTGGCATAGGATTTGCTGAGCAAATCTTTAGCGGTCACTTTCATGAAGTCAGGATCAGCAACGTGCTCAAACAAGTCGGCAAAGGCCGCGCGCATACATTCGATTTCGAGGTGCATGCGCTCGGCTGAGCCGGGCTTGGTTTGTGCGTAGGGCAGGTGTTCAATGAGATTCAGTGCAAGCAACGCTGTGAGACCCTGGCCGTTTGGTGGAATCTCATGTACGTCAACACCTTGATAGTTGGTCGAGACTGTACCGACCCAGTCACAGCGATGCGCTGCCAGATCGGCTTCGTTGAGCACCGCACCGTTTGCACGGGCGAAGTCAGCGATCATTTTTGCTAAGCGGCCACGATAAAACGACTCGCCTTTAGTGCGCGCGATATCTTCGAGGGTATCGGCTTGGTCGGCGAATTTCCAGATCTCACCGGCAGTAGGTGTGCGACCGTCTTTCATGAAGGCTTCTTTGAAGCCAGGTTGAACGTGCAGCTCGGCTGCCTGGTCTTTCCACTGACGCGCAATCACAGGACTGACAGGGAAGCCTTCGCGTGCATGACGAATGGCGTCTTTGAACAAATCTTCGAAAGGAAGATTGCCGAATTTGTTTGACAATTCAACCCACTGCGACACAACGCCAGGAACAGTGACGGACTCCCAGCCGCGGTGAGGCATGGTGGCCATGCCTTTGAAGCGCTCGGGAGACCAGGCGGCAGGTGCGCGACCAGAGGCATTCAATCCATGCAGTGCTTTGCCGTCCCAGATGATCGCAAAGCCATCACCACCAATACCGTTCATCGTGGGCTCGACTACCGTCAGTGTAATCGCTGCGGCGAGTGCGGCATCAATGGCGTTGCCTCCGCGGGCAAA
>CAMBLP010000222.1 GCA_945868195.1 Bordetella parapertussis | reverse complement strand
TCTTGCCGAAATTAAAAAGCGGACCTCAGTCCGCTTTTTTCTTATGTCCAAAAGAAATCAAAGTTTGGTACGCGACACCTGAAGATTTTAACGACGAAGTCATACAACAGAAGTTTCGCTCTTGGCTCTCTGATACCGAGCTCGCTTTTCTCAAGGCATTTCGCTTTGAACATCACCGACTCACCTATCTCGTGGCGCATGCTTTGTTAAGGGCGGCACTCTCAAGCTATACGGATGTTAAACCTGCTGATTGGCAGTTTCAAACTAATCCGTTTAATAAACCTTTTATCGCTCCCTCTCTTAATACGCTGGGTCTTCATTTCAATCTCAGTCACACCGAAGGCATGGTAGCGCTTGCCTTGACACAGATTGGTCCCGTAGGCATCGACGTTGAGTCGACATCGCGCGCACAGAATACCGCTGAGATTGCACAAGACATTTTGACCTCGAACGAATGTCTCGATTTAAACCAGCAAACTCAAACAGATCAACATACCCGGCTGCTCAAGTACTGGACGCTCAAAGAGGCCTTTGTTAAAGCAACGGGCCTGGGCTTGACCTCTGGACTCCAAACGTTTGAATTTGATCTAGAGGCGCAGCCTGAGCCGATCATCCGATTTTTATCTCCGAAAGATACGCTCGCGAGAAACTGGCAGTTTAAGCAGTACATCCTGTCCTCTGGTCATATCCTCGCCTTGGCGCATCATCATCCTGAGGCACTACACGCACAAGTCTCACTGAACGAAGCGCTCTGGCTTCAAGAGACGGCCAATCTCGGTTAAGGTAATGGGTATGACAACCATTCTTTGATCTGAAATCCTGCCAATAAAAATGACTCAACACATACTTGAATTTAGAAGTGACAATTGTGGCCGCGCTGCTCCCGAAATCGTTGAAGCACTCGTGCGTGCAAATCAAGGCAATGCGATTGGCTACGGCGCGGACGCGCTCACCCTCAAGCTCAACGAGACACTGAGTACAATCTTTGAAACCACAGTGCGCGTTTTCCCGATTCCAACAGGCACAGGCGCCAATGCACTTGCCCTTGCGGCGACAGGCACACCATTTGGCGCGGTTTACTGCAGCCCTGAAGCGCATATCAATACCTCTGAGTGCAATGCTGTTGGTTTTTTTGGTAGTGGCCTGAAGGTGACCCCCATTGGCGGGATTCACGGTAAGGTTTGCCCAGAGTCGCTTGACACACATCTGAACAATGCCGGCTTTGGTCAAGCACACAAAAGCCAACCCGTCGCGGTCAACCTTGTTCAGGCAACCGATCTTGGTGCTGTTTATTCCGTTGATGAAATCAGCCGTATCAGTGCCCTCGCCCATGGCAAAAATCTGACGGTGCACATGGATGGCGCTCGCTTTGCGAATGCCCTAGCTTATCTAGGATGTAGCCCTGCGGAAATGACCTGGAAAGCAGGCGTGGATATTCTTTCACTTGGTGTCACTAAAAATGGTGGGTTACTGAGCGATGCCATCGTTGTTTTTAATCCAGAGATCGCAGAGAACATCGGCTTTCATCTTCGCCGTGGTGGCATGATCTGGTCCAAGATGCGCTTTGCCTCGGCTCAAGTTTTAGCTTATGTAGAAAATGATCTCTGGTTGAAGCTCGCTCGACAATCCAATGCAGCGGCTCAGCGATTGATGACCGGCATTGAGCGCACGCCTGGCGCTCGTCTCATCGCTCCGGTGCAGGCCAATGAGCTTTTTGTTGAAATGAGCGCCAATGCACTGGATCATCTCGCACGAGAGGGTGTGTTGTATTACAGACGCGGTCCACAGCTTGCTCGATTTGTTTGTCGCTGGGACACGACTGAGGATGAGGTCAATCAATTATTGACCTTGATTGCGCGACACGCACAGACTTAAAGAAAGCTACTAATCTATATTTCCAATTTTTTAAGATCACACTTATGAATACTATAAATATAAACACAATGATTTTTCGTTTAATTTGTATTGTCATACTTGGTCTTGCAAGCGTTGCGAATGCGTCTGCTTCAGGTCTCACCCTTGCTCAGTATCGAGAGTGGAATCGAGACCCAATCAAAAAAGAAATGCTCAACACTTATACAGCTGGCATGGGCCAAGGCGTCACTTTCGCAAACGTCTATAACAAGACACAAAAAATACCATTGATTTTTTGTCCTCCTAATACCCTTCAAATTACGGGAGATCTGACCAATACTGTTCTTGCTAAATTTATCGCCAAGAATAGTTTCAAACCTACCGACGAAATATCGATCATTTTGATATTCGCAATGAAAGATGCTTATCCTTGCTGATGCAAGGTCTGCACTGGACGTGCAATTAAACACAACAGTACAAAAGCAAAAGGGGTTAACTTTTGAAAGTTAACCCCTTTTAATACTGGTCGGAACGGAAGGATTCGAACCTTCGACCCCTTGCACCCCATGCAAGTGCGCTACCAGGCTGCGCTACGCCCCGAAAGACGAAGATTATATCAGAGACTTACGCAGAGTCGGTGCGACGCTTGAGAGCAGATCTTTGATTCCCGTCAACTCAGTACGCAAAGCATTGAGTTCTAGCGCAGTCAGACGCACGGCCGCATCAGGATCCTGCGCAGTCTCGCGTCCCTCACTCAAACGGTTACGAGCACCACTGATCGTAAAACCTTGTTCATACAACAACTCGCGGATTTTGCGAATCAACAGCACTTCGTGATGTTGATAATAGCGACGATTACCGCGACGCTTGACAGGCTTGAGCTGCGTGAATTCCTGCTCCCAATAGCGCAACACATGTGGCTTGACGCCACATAAGTCGCTCACTTCACCAATCGTGAAATAGCGCTTTGCGGGGATGGGGGGAAGCACAACGGACTTATCAGAAATAGTCATAACCAAGTCGAATTGGTCAATACAGTAAAGCCCTTGTATCTCTAACTGGCGGAAACGGGTTCACCTGGATGTTCTACCGCGCCTTTTAACTTTTGGCTTGCATGGAAAGTTACCACACGTCTGGCAGCGATTGGAATGGTTTCACCCGTCTTAGGATTACGACCAGGACGAGG
>CAMBLP010000221.1 GCA_945868195.1 Bordetella parapertussis | reverse complement strand
CGCGCGCTGCGAAGCGCTCGTCATGCACAAAGACAGGACTGGCGAATCAGGCGTATTGACCATTGCGTCAAGCAGCATGGAAAAGCTGACAGACCAGTTGTTGACGCTACTTTCATTAAAAAGATCGGAATCAAACTCAAAAACTCCGCTCACGTCGCCAGAAGCAAGCGGCTCGAGTGCAAGCGTCAGATCAAATTTTGTCGTTGCCATTCCAACGGGAATGACTTCTACAGAATTTCCATCTAAAGAGAAATCAGCTTGACCTTGGTTTTGATATGACAGCATCGTTTGAAAAATCGGAGTGTGATCAAGCGATCGTGTCACGCCAATTTCTTCAACGAGTAACTCAAAAGGGATATCTTGATCGACGAGCGCAGATTCAACTTGTTTTTTTGCTTGGATCACTAAATCTCGAGCCGTGCTTTGAACACTCGTTGAAACAGGGATGGCTAAGGTGTTGAGAAAAAAACCAACGGTTTGTTCAACTTCAGAGCGTATGCGTCCAGAAACAGGAGAGCCGATGACAACGGTTGTTTGACCTGCGATACGACTCAGAAACACGCCATAAGCCGCAAGGAGAACTGTAAAAAACGTTGTGCTTAATTCTCGCGCCAGGCGTTCCATACCCTGAACAACATGAACGGGTATGTGCAGTCGGACATAACCTGCTTGATGCGCACGATCCGAGTGGCGTGGGAAATCAAGAGGTAAGGTCAGTCTTTCGGGAATGCCTGAGAGCCTTTCTTTTGAGCGAACAAGCTTGGCCTCAAGTTTCTTTTTAATGACTGTTTCTTGCCAGCGGGCCCAATCACTGTATTGAATCTGACACTCAGGTAAGTCGGGTAATAAACCGCGCTTGAATGCCGCATAGGCGACCTTTAACTCTTGCGCAATGATCGCCCAAGAACTTCCATCTCCTGCATGGTGATGCATCGTCAACATTAAAATATGTTCGACTGGAGTGATTGAAATCAGCGTGGCACGAAAGGGAATTTCGCTTGAAAGATTAAAAGGCGTGGACGCCTCTTCACGTATCAGTCTATTTGCAATATCTTGTGTGTGCTCTGAATGAGCTTGATCTTCATCTTTTAGATCAATGATACGTAGAATATCTTTAAAGCTAGGCGCCTCAGACAATAATCCTATCGGATGTCCGCTGTCACTCTCGGCAATCAATGTCCTCAAAGACTCGTGACGCTCAATGATGAAGCCAAGTGCTTGCGCCAATGCCTCAGTATTGAGGTTGCCACTGAATCGCACGGCCAGAGGCATGTTGTAGGTCGCGGCATGTTGCTCGATTTGATCGAGTGTCCAGAGTCGGCGCTGACCGTAAGATAAGCTGATTTTAGTAGTCAATTTTTAATTCTCAGTGATTCGACCAGAACCTCGAATAAGCATTGGTTCCTCATCGTCTTCCAATGTTTCAAGGTGTGGAGCAAGTGTTTCTGGTGTGGTGTATTCAAAAAGAGTACGTAATGGGAGTACTTTTCCGTGGAGCGATCTCAGTTTTGCGATCAAGCGCATCGCCAATAATGAATGGCCGCCGATCCCAAAGAAACTATCATCAACGCTCACAGTTTGAGTCCCTGTGATTTCACTAAATAACGTACAAAGCAATATTTCATGTGCACTCACAGGTGCGCGATACGCTTTCTCATTGCCATTGTCGACCGGAAGAGGCAGGGCTCTTCGATCTAATTTTCCATTAGGCGTAAGAGGTAATTTCTCTACCTCAAGGTAATAACTCGGAACCATATAGTCGGGTAAAAATCTCGCTAATCTTGCTTTGAGTTCGGACTCCTTTGGGCAAGACTGCTGAGGAAGCGCGACGTAATAAGCAACGAGCGTTTTAATATGATTGACATCGCGTGCAATAACTGCGACGTGGGAAAAACAATCAAAGTGTTTTAAGAGCGCGGCTTCTATTTCACCCATCTCAATGCGATAGCCACGTAACTTGACTTGGTCATCAACACGACCCAGGTAAAAAATTTGCCCATCTTGTCTGCGCGCTAAGTCACCCGTTCGGTACATGCGAGCCCCTAATTCAGTAAAGGGGCATGCGATGAATTTCTCAGCAGTCATGCCAGCTTTACCCAAGTATCCACGGGCAAGTCCCATCCCTGCAATATAGAGCTCTCCAACGGTTCCGTCTGGAACCAAGTTCAGAGCTGCATCAAGAATAAAAAGTTGTGTGTTGTCAATAGGAATGCCTATCGGTGGAAACTCTATCCAGTCTTTGGGGTCCGCAGGCATTGAATAATTGCTAACGACATGGGCCTCAGTCGGACCATAAAAATTATGAAGCCTGGACTCCGGGTGCGACAAAAAGGCAGACCGAATTTCAGGTGTAATTTGTAATTGTTCACCCGCTGTGAAGATGTCTTTTGGCCAGGCAGCGATATTAAATGCATTCCTGGTCTCTGCAAGACTCGACAGCACGACAAAGGGCGTATACAAATGATCGACATTCTGGACCTGTATATGCTCAAGAAGAGCACGACTGTCTTTACGGCTTTGCTCATCGATCAGTATTAATGTTGCTCCGCTACAAAGTGCCGAGGCAATCTCTTGCGCAGAAGCATCAAACCCGACAGGTGAATATTGCAAGACGCGAGGCACCTGTGCAGGCAAGACGTGTTCTTTCCAATTGACGAGATTGCCAAGCGAGCCATGCAAGAAACTGACGCCTTTGGGACGGCCCGTACTGCCAGAGGTATACATGACATAAACGAGATTGTCGGGAGATATCGGTGCGGTGCGTTCTGAGTCACTCAAACGAGCTGTTGAATATGACAGTATTTGCTGACGCACGTTGCTATCATCAATCATCCATGTGGGTGGCAACGTGTGACCCTGCACGTCGGTGTTGAGTATTTCTAAGGTCTCGCGTGTACAGAGCAGACCAATCGCACCGCTGTCTGACAGCATGTAGTAAAGACGCTCAGTGGGATAATTAGCATCCAGAGGTAGATAAGCCGCGCCTGCTTTTAAGATTGCCAAAATTGAAATAATCATGTTTGGCGAGCGATCGATCAGAATTCCGATAATTTGATCGGTTTGCGTCCCCTGTTTGAGCAGGTATCTTGCGAGTTGATTGGAGGC
>CAMBLP010000220.1 GCA_945868195.1 Bordetella parapertussis | reverse complement strand
CAAGAAAATCTGTACTGGGGTGAACGACGGGGCTCGAACCCGCGACAACCAGAATCACAATCTGGGACTCTACCAACTGAGCTACGTCCACCACAGAAGCAAAATTCTATCATGTTTGCGCGTTTGACGTGATCCGGAAACAGCATTTCTCTTATGAACTAGGTAGCACCTTATGGCTCGGCTTGAAGAAATACTGATTGAATATTGGCCTCATCTTCTGCTTGTGATTTCGATCGTCGCCAGTAGCGTGGCGTCCGTGCATGCTGCGATGACCAAGAAAGATGTCCGTGCGGCGATTGCCTGGGTGGGTGTGATCCTGTTCTCGCCCATTTTGGGCGCTTTTCTATATTTGGTGGCGGGGATCAATCGGATTCGCAAGAACCGCGTGTTCGCCAGACGTGCGCACACGCTCTACGATCAGGAGTTGATCGACAAAATCCTGGTGCATGACGTTGTTGGCGTGTCGGGCCCTCAGTTTGCTTCGCTTAAAAACCTAGGCGATCACATCAGCGATTTTAAGGTCTTGGGAGCCAATCAGATCAAGATGCTCAATGGAGGCGATGAGACGTATCCCGCCATGCTTGAGGCCATCCAAAAAGCGCAGCGTTCGATCGCGCTACAGAGTTACATTTTTGATCACGATATCGTTGGCAAGGAGTTAGCCCAAGCGCTCATCGATGCGCATCATCGTGGAGTGCAAGTGCGGGTATTGATAGACGCTGTTGGCGCCAAGTATTCACATCCGCCTATTACGGCAATGCTTCGAAATGCCGGTGTGCATACTGCTTTATTCATGCAACCAGTCATTGGCATTCGCTTGGTCTACGCAAATTTGCGCAGCCATAGAAAACTCTTGGTCATCGATGGTTTACATGGCTTTACAGGTGGGATGAATATCCGCCAAGGCTTTGTCACTGCGATCGCCAAAGAGGCCGTCACACATGACACGCACTTTCAGGTCAGCGGGCCGGTTGTGTACCAGCTCATGACGAATTTTGCGCATGATTGGGAGTTTACGACCACGGAAAAGCTCACGGGCGACGCGTGGTTTGCTCCAGCCGCCGCGGAAATCAAAGAAGCGGGTGTCGCTTTACGCTGCGTCCCTTCGGGGCCCGACGCGACCTTGGCCAGCACACACAATATGTTGTTGGGGGCGCTCGCGGTCGCGCAAACGCATGTGCGGATGCAGTCACCATACTTGCTGCCGGATGTGGCTTTGATCGCGGCTCTGTCGACGACGGCAAGGCGTGGCGTAATTGTCGATATCGTGGTGCCAGGCGCCAACAACCTCAAGCTCGTCAATGCCGCGATGATGGCACAGATCGATCAGCTCATCGAAACAGGTTGCAGAGTCTGGCGGGCTTCAGGAACCTTTGACCACTCCAAGCTTTTTACTGTCGATGGTGGTTGGTCCTACATCGGGTCATCCAATATCGATCCGCGTAGTTTGCGCTTGAATTTTGAGCTTGATCTCGAGGTCTATGATCGAGGTATCGCAAAAGAAATCGAGACCAAGGTGGACGACATCATCGCCCACGCCGAGCGCATTACCTTGCGTACAGTACGTCGGGATCCATTCTGGATACGCCTACGAAACAAGGTGGTTTGGTTGGCCTCGCCTTATCTTTAAGTCCCAAGGCTTAGAGATGGTCGAGAGGGTCTTGGCTGGGGTCTGCCGCGTGACCGACTCCAGCGCCTTGAATGCCGTGACGTGTCATCGATTCTTTGACCATGCCTGTGGCTTTCATTTCCTCGACAAAGGTACGTAAAAAAGTCGCAGCAGCCGAACCCTTTGTTTTAGGCACACCCATCGCTTGGTTGATCACCATAAAACGCTCACTAAGAATGCGAACGCCTGACATGCCTTGCGTATCGGCCTCAAGCTGCTGTTTGACACCTGCGGCGACTTCAAGCTGCTGCGCTAAAAAGTCTTGCACGACTGTTTGTGAAGACGAAGCGCGCACGATGGGGGATTGCTTGAGGTGACGGGTCAGAAACAAATCATAGGCACTGCCTTTGCCGACGACGACACGGTTGCCAGGCACGTCGACTTGCTCGTTACGGGTAATCGGAGAGTCCGTACGGACGAGGTAATACCCCTCGATCAGTACATACGCCGCCGTAAATGCGATGTCTTTGCCACGCTCTGGGTCGACCGCAAAAAATCCGATATCGGCACGTCCAGACTCAACCGTGGCGACAGACTTTCCAGCCGTTTCGTTGACGATTAGCTCGACCGAGACTCCTAGTTTTTTACCTAGCGCCTGCGCCAGATCGATCGAGATCCCAAAAGGTTTGCCCTGCGCATCCAGATTGGCAAGAACCGGATTGCCAACGTTGAGCGAGGCGCGCAGCACGCCGTTTGGCGCAAAAGCCTTGATAAGGTCAGCATTGATGGAAATGGAAGTCATGCAAATTGCTCCAAAGACTTTTTTTCTGTGAACGCTCTAAGCCTATAATCAATTATCGTTCATCTTAATAAATTTTAGCTCACCCATGGTTCACATGATGAAATTTCCTAAACGGCAGTTGTCTGTTTTGTGCGCGGCCTTCGTGTTGATAGGAACTGTTGCGCATGCGCATCCCAAAGCCGGTGCCGCTGCGAGTCCCACAACAAATGTCCCCTTGGCAACGGTGAATGGCATCGCCATTCCAGAATCCTTGATGGAGCAAAATGTACGCGCCAACGTCGCCCAAGGTCAGCGTGACACACCAGAATTAAGACAGCTGCTCAAAGATGAGCTGATCAATCGTGAGATTTTGGCCCAAGAGGCTGCCAAACTGGGGCTTGATAAAACCGCTGAGGCTAAGACACAGCTGGCTCAGCTGCGACAGACCTTGATGGTAGAACTGTTGCTGACCGACATGATGAAAAAGAATCCCATCACGGACGTCAAAATCAAAGCTGAGTATGACCGAATGATAGGAGCGCTGAAAGATCAGCAACAATACAAGGTCGGCCTGATCGTGACGTCAAGCGAAGACGAGGCCAAGGCCATTTTGGCGCGCCTGAACAAGGGTGAGTCTTTCCAGAAAATTGCTGAGCAATCCTCGATTGATCCTAGCAAGGCAAAGGGCGGTGACGTGGGTTGGGTATTGCCCGCACAGATCTTGCCAGCGATTTCAAATGTGCTGGTGAATTTGAAAAAAGGCAGCGTGGCGGTCGCGCC
>CAMBLP010000219.1 GCA_945868195.1 Bordetella parapertussis | reverse complement strand
GCTTGGCAGCTTGCCGCAGCGCTCACCTTGGTGGGCGCCTTCGCCTCGATTTATCATCCTGTTGGTATCCCCTTTTTAGTGCAAAAGTCGGTTAACCCGGGTTATACGATTGGCATCAATGGACTGGCAGGTAATCTGGGTGTGGCACTCGCCGCGGTGGTCAGCGGCTTTTTGATCAAGTGGCTAGGTTGGCGCGCTGCCTTTGCGATTCCAGCGATATTGTCGATCGCCTGCGGTATCTGGTTTGCTTACATGTGTCCAGCAGAAACCGAGGCGCCCGCCAAGCGAAAAACAGCAGCTAAGGTCAAATTTCCCCCTGCGTTGATTGCTCGGGTGTTAGCCGTCATGACCGTGAGCGCCGCGACAGGAAGTGTGCTGTTCAACTTTACGACCAATGGTAATGGTCAACTGTTGCTTGAACGTTTTAAAGGTATCGTGGAGGATCCTGCAACACTGGGCATCATGTTGGCCATCATTTATGTGGTGGCTTCGCTGATGCAAGTGGTCGTGGGTAAATTGCTTGACCGCTTCGCCATCCGTCCGATCTTTCTCGGTATTGTTTTGTTGCAAATCCCTTTGTTCTTGCTTGCCTCTTATGCGCAAGGGTGGTGGCTGTTTGCTGCCTTGCTTGGCGTGATGGTCTTCATCTTTGGTGCGGTCCCTTTTGTCGATGTGATGGTGGTGCGTTATGTGGACGATAGGATGCGTTCACGTGTGGCAGGTATTCGGCTCGCAGTCTCTTTGGGGCTAAGTTCGATTGCTGTATGGGCCATCGGCCCTTCCGTCAAGAGTTTTGGCTTTGACTTTATGTTGTTAGTGATGGCGGGCTTTGCCGCGTGTACGGCTTTGGTGGTGATGTTGTTGCCGCGCGAGCCTGGCCCTTCAAACGCAGAGATTTCTTAAGGGGAGTATTTCGATGAGTATTGCCCGTTTACAGTCTAGTGAATTGGATGCAGCCTGCGCGAGCTGCCCACAGTGGCAATACGATTCGGCCGCTGGAGGGAGCTTGTCCCGTAGTTGGCATTTCAAAGACTTTAGCGAAGCCTTTGCTTTTATGACGCGTGTTGCGTTTTTGGCAGAAAAATTAGACCACCATCCCGAATGGTCTAACGTCTACAACAAAGTCTCTATTGCATTGACCACACATGACGCGGGCGGACTCTCGACGCGAGACATCATGATGGCCTGCGCGATTGATCGTCTCAGCACTGATTGAGCGATGCTTTGATTTCTTGAGCCTTTTCTTTGATGCCCTCGATCGCGGCATCACTCATTTTTTCAATATTTCTGTAGACCATCCCGAGCCGGAAATTCTTTGAGAGTTTCTCTTCGTGTCGTATAAAAAAGTCCCAGTACAAGGCATTGTAGGGACACGCACGCGCGCCTTCGCGAAGTTTTTTGTCGTAATGACAGCCTTTGCAGTAGTCACTCATCCGATCGACGTAGGCTGCGCTCGATACATAGGGTTTGGTGGCGAGTAGCCCGTCATCGGCAAACTGACTCATGCCAATCACGTTGGGTAGCTCTACCCACTCAAACGCATCAATATAAATTCCAAGGTACCAGCGATGTAAGGCCGCGGGGTCGAGTCCGGCGAGCAGAGAAAAATTGCCAATGACCATGAGGCGCTGAATGTGGTGACCATACGCATGTTCCAAAGACTGGCCAATGGAGTCTGAGAGACAGCGCATTTTTGTCTTGCCGGTCCAAAACCAGTCTGGTAACGGTGTCGTGTGGTTAAACGTATTGTGCTGCGCGTAACCTGGCATGTGATGCCAGTACATGCCACGGATGTATTCGCGCCAGCCCAGTATTTGCCTAATAAAGCCCTCAGCTGTCGCAATCGAAACCTTGCCTGCTTGCCAAGCCTGTTCGGCGCGACTCACCACTTCTTGCGGTTTAAGCATCTTGGTGTTGAGTGAAAAGGAGAGTAGCGAGTGAAACATTCGCCAGTGACCTGCACTCATCGCGTCTTGAAAGTCACCAAAATTTGGCAAAACATGTTCGATAAAACGCTCCAGATCGGCGAGGGCCTCCTGGCGATTTAAGGGCCAGGCAAAGTCGGCGGCGTGCGGCTCTCCCATCGTGCGGATACCTGACGTTTCAATGACCTTCCACAAGGCAGAGTGATCGTGTTGCGTGCGTTGATCTTTAGGCTCTGGAGGGGTGCCGGTCCAGCGCTTGCGGTTCTCATGATCAAAATTCCATTGGCCTTCGACAGGTTTCTTGGCGTCGAGCATGAGGACTTTATGTTTAGTCCGCATCTGGCGATAAAACCGCTCCATCAGCCAGCTTTTCTGACCTTTGAAAATCTCTCCTGCCTCGTGACGGGTGGTGAAGAAATGTTCGCTGCCGCACATCTCCACCGCGATCTTTAAACCTTTTCCCCACGTTTCAAGTTGTTCATCCAAGCGCCACTCATCGGGCTGTTGATATTCAAAACGTGTGCAAGCGTATTGCTTGATCAGCTGCTCAAGGTTAAGCGTCAGAGACTGCGTATTTTTCGGATCATCGATGGCGAGGTAGTGGACTCGGTGACCTTGAGCCTCGAGTAGAGCGGCTAGGTCGCGAAGACCTGCAAAGATCGCGAGTACCTTTTGCGCATGATGCATCACATAGTCTGTTTCTTGACGCATCTCCATCAAGGTGTAGACGACGTTTGGATCTACTTTTGCAAACCAGCTGTGGGTGGGATTGAGTTGGTCACCCAGTATTAAACGAAGCGTTGTCATGGTGATGCCCATTGTGTGCGATAGAGTCCCTTGGGATCATGTTCTAACGCTTGTTTGTCCAAATTCATTCGACGTCCGCCTCTCGGATCTGTGCCCAAGCCTGCGATATAGAGCCAGTTTCCTTGGTTGCTGTAGACGTCGTAATCCAAGAGTTGTGACTCAAACCAAGCCGCACCGGCTCTCCAGTCGATTCTCAAGTCATAAATCAAATAGCTTGCCACAATCTGACGCATGCGATTAGACATCTTTCCTGTCGCGACGAGTTCGTTCATCCCAGCATTCACGAGGGTATTTTTTGTCCTGCCTTGCGTCCATTGCTCAAAGAGTTTGAGCGCGATGCCACTCGTGGGCTCGGCGAGGCTTGGCGCCTCACTTCCTGGGTCAGGCTTGCGCAGACCTTGACGCACGTACAGCGCACGACCATATTTCAGATGCAAAAAACGGAAATAATCCCGCCAAACCAGTT
>CAMBLP010000218.1 GCA_945868195.1 Bordetella parapertussis | reverse complement strand
GGCATGCTCAGTCTAATGCTCGAACTGAGCGTCAGCGTGGCGAATCTGGTCGCTATATTGGCCGGCATCGGCCTCGTCGTGGGCGGGTTATCTTATACAGGGGTCGCTGGTGCTTTTTCACGCGAACTACTCTTGTACGCGGACGGCAGTATTCCACTCATGCTGAACGCAGGTGCAGTCACCAGCTTTATCTTGGGCATGGGCATGACGGTTAGTGCTTGCTACATTTTTCTCTCAATCCTGCTTGCCCCTGCTTTGGTTGAAGCGGGCTTAAACCCTTTGGCAAGCCACCTATTCATTTTGTATTGGGGCATGATGTCCTACATCACGCCACCCGTGGCCCTAGCATCCATCACCGCGGCAGGACTTGCGGGATCGAACGCATGGCAAACAGGCATTTACTCGATGCGCCTGGGCGGCATTCTGTTTGTTTTGCCCTTTATGTTTGTTCTCAACCCTTCGCTGATTTTGCAAGGTGATACAGGCGCCATCATTCTTTCCAGTGTAACCGCCGTGACCGCGATGTGGACACTGGCCTCCGGGACCGAAGGATATTTGTATCGCGTCGGAGTCATCTCATGGCCCGTGCGCATTTTGTTATTGATTGGATCATTCCTTTTGATTATTCCGGGACTGACGACTGACTTGATTGGTATTGCTTTAGTCGGATGTAGTTATATCGTGGCACTTTTGGTACCGGGGATGAGCAAAAAAAACATCTGAGCTTCCCATTCATTGCTCTTGATTGTGAAGCTATCTTTTATTAACATCATTTGTTGTTATGACTCTGTTCACTTTTATTTGGAAACCAAATGAAGAAGTTACAAACTCTACTTGGCATTGCCACCCTCACTTTATCGGTAAGTGTTTTTGCGCAAGCCTACCCTAACAAACCCATTACGCTCGTGATTCCTTTCGCAGCGGGAAGCGGCACGGACGGCGTGGCACGTAACGTTGCCCAAAAGCTGTCTGAGCGTCTCAAGCAACCTGTCGTCGTTGAAAACAAAGCCGGCGCGAGCGCACAGATCGCCGCCCAGTATGTCGCCAAAGCAGCACCCGATGGCTACACGCTCTTCATGACCACCAACACCTCGCACTCAGCGAATCCCTGGATGTTTAAAACCCTCAGCTACGATCCGATCAAGGACTTCACTCCGATCACCCGCGTCGGTGAGTTGCCTTTCGCCATGGCAATCAATCCAAAACTGCCTGTCAAAAACTTGCAGGAATTCATTGACTACGCGAAAAAGAATCCAGGCAAGCTATCCTATGCAACACCTAACAGCACCTCCCTGGTGGCAATGGAAACGATTAAGCGTATTGCAGGCCTTGATATTGTCGGCATTCCATACAAAGCCAGCCCCCAAGCGATGACAGATCTCATCGCAGGTCAGGTGCAGGTGTATGTCGTTGACTTAGGTTCAGGCATGGGTGCACTCAAGTCTGATCGTGTGCGTACGCTCGCCGTCACTACAGCCAAAGGTTCAAAAAGCTTTCCTACCGTACCCTCCATTGCCAGCACCGTGAAGGGCTTTGATCTCACCTCCTGGAATGGTATTTTTGGTCCTGCCAACCTGCCACGTCCAATCGTGGACAAACTCAATGCTGAACTGCAAGCTGTTTTTGCTGATAAAGACTTTCAGCAAAAACTTGCCGCAACCGGATTTGAGCTCGATCCAACGAAAACCCCTGAGGAGTTCGCCAAATACGTGGATTTCCAGCTCAAGCACTGGGGTGAGATGCTACGCGGTGCGGGTGTCAAACCTGAATAAAAAGGAATGACCGGCATCATGAACTCAAAATATCTGATCAAGGAGGCGAGCGTTCAACCCTACTCGCCTGCCAATCACCATGAAACCAGCAATCGTCGACTGATTGGTGCCGACAATGTCGGTGCCAAACACATCGAAGTCGTGTTGGGAACCATTGCGCGCGGGGGTGGTGCCCTACCTCATGCGCATCCGGGTCTTGAACAGGTCTGTTACTTGCTCGCTGGCTCAGCACATGTCGAAGTCGACGGTGAAGCCTTTGAAATGGAGGTTGGAGATACTTGTTTTTTCCCCGCCGACAAGATGCATGTCTTTTCTGTGACGAGTGTCGAGCCTGCCCGAGTGTTGGTCATGTACGGCCCACCTTATGGTGAACATCCCGATCGGGTCAGACGCTAGCATCCTGATCCTGTTTGTACGTGAAAAAAGCCGCCTGAGAAACAAGGCGGCTTTTTTTTATTTTGAAACAGCGCAATGACCACCGCTCGAAGGCTTTCCAGAACCAGCTGCGATTAATGGAGGCTCATTGCGCAGATCCACTGGCGGAGACACTGCGGTATCCCATACCAAAAACGAAATCAAACACACCCAAAAAATCGTTTGATATTTTGTTGACGAGGGGATCATTTTTATCGACCCTTAGAATTGGTAGTGACGGCGGATACGCACACCGATGAGTGTGCCTGCAAAAGCCAGAGGCACCCAGATCCAACCATGTAAGCTGCCTGTCGAGATCCCGCTAAGCATGGCACCAATGTTGCAACCAAACGCTAGACGCGAGCTATAGCCCATCAGAAAACCTGCCACTAACCCAACCAGCCATTGCGTGGAGGTTAAGGGTTTGCTGTCGGAAGAGGCTCGCGCCGAAATCCATAGCGCGCCGCCCAAGATACCAATGTTGGTGATAGACGTGATGTCCATCAACACCATTTCATTGAGACGCTGGACATTGCCCGCCTGACTCCAAAAGGCATTCGCTGCAGGATCAAATAAACCGGCAGCGTTCACAATCTTTGCTGCCCAAAGACCAAAGCCGTACACCACGCCCCAGGGCTGACCAGCGATGATCAAGTTAAGCGCGGCGAGGATGGACAATGCAAGTGCACCGATCAGCCATTTGCGATCCCACCAGGTTTTCCCCTGCCCGACCCACAATCTGGCCGCCAGGGCCATGATCGCCAAACCAAGCAAGGTGATCAGTATGGCCTGCAGACTTCCGAATTCTGTCACCAAACCAATAGGCTCGATTTGACCCAGTTTGAGCCAGTCACCGACTTGCACGGAGCCCAAAAAACTCCCCAGCGCGAAGAGCGGCAAAATACCCATGTTCAGTGGGATACCAAGACCCGCCTTGTACAAGGTACCAGACCCGCAACCATCGGCAATCTGCATGGTCAGCCCGAACACAAAGGCACCCACGAGTAAGCTGATACTCGGAGGACCCAGTGCTGCAGTCAACTCGGGATATTGTCCAAGCAAAGTCAGAGAAAACACTGAAGCC
>CAMBLP010000217.1 GCA_945868195.1 Bordetella parapertussis | reverse complement strand
AAACCGCCTTTGACGGCGGCACCTAAACGAATGGCCGCCTCCACTCCCACCACATAAGCACACAGCACCTCTTCCCAGCTCGCATTCACTTGCTCACCAATAGCAAATGCCGTCGGCAAGCTTGCGACAGTGGGATGCACGATACTCATAGGGTGTGTATCGTCGTAATCAAGGCCATGAACTAGCAGGCCATTCGCTAAAGCAGCATCGCGCGCAGAAAATTGTGTCCGTGTTCCAATCACTGTGCTAACACCAGGTCCACTCATCGCGGTAATTCCAGCCAAAGCAACAGGAGCGTACTCTTGCGTATGCGAAGCCAACGCCAAACCTACCCCATCCAGAATATGTAGGCGCGCACGTTCGATGACATCCGCCGGCAAATGTTTAAACTGAGCCGCATAAGCAAAGTGAGCAAGACTTTCCGCTGGATTCGTGACGGACGTATGGGTCTTGGGTGTTCCTGTTGTCAAATTTGATGTGGTCATGTTGGCTTCCAAATTTCTCAAAGAGAGTATTTAACAAATTGATGTGTGCGTTTGATGCTCAACCCGTCGATATCAAACAATATCGAGCTCTACAAAGGGACCATGCTGTTGTCCCCCATATACATCGGAGTCCAGTATGTCGCCAGAGATTACCGGGCGCGGAATGGTGACTTTAATTGCCTTCGCCGCAGGATATTCAATCACGTTCACCAGAGACTCCTGAACGCCATATGTATTGGCGACCCAACGTGCAGAAATAACTTTTGCATCGCGCACTTTTTCGTAGCCCGCTGTATTTTTAAAAATAATATCAAACGTTAGCTCAAAGGGGCCTGCATTTTTACTACGTATCAGTCGCGTCATTTCCCAGAGTTTCATCTTTAGAACCTCACCTCAGAGTATTCGATTGGAAACATCTCAAGCGGTGTAGCGGGTATCACTACGTGATTCATGTTAAAGCGATACATTGCCCCGCGCTGAATTTCGGCTGGTGAATAGGGATAGGCGATCGAGGTAATCAAGCCACTCCACTCTGGTATTGGGAAATGCACCGCAATATGACTGACTGATTTCATGATGGACGTCGCCAACTCTTGTGTATCAGCTGTCACTTGAAAAAGTAAGCCTACTTCATGGCCAATTGTATGCACAGGCTCCATGCTTCCCATCGTTGCATTCTTTCCGATGACGCGCAGATCCAATCTGTATTTTTTTTCAATGCCTGCGCCATAGATGCCTTCGATGCGCTGTTTTGCGGTGATAAGTAACTGCTCAAGCCATGGGTCTAGTTGCCTGAGGATCAGGGGGTCTCGGACCGTTCCAATAATGATCGACTGATACCCTGCAAGCTCGGCGCCCTCTAGCTTAATAGTGTACTGATCTGACTTTCGAAAGGTGCTGCCCGACACTCGGACTGCGCGATCCGAGATCGCCTCATAGCGTGCTTGACGCGTATCAAGAACTCCCGAAGGTTCGATTAACTCATAGGGCGATGCGTTCTCATATAAATTATGTGAAGCAACGCTATCGGGATCACAGTAAAAATCAGGGTTAGGCGCGTCAATAATAAAGTGATCATCGCGCACAATGGCAAAGTTGCAGTCAGGATATTTTCTCTGAACCATACATGCCGCACCACACTCCATAATTTTGGCCGCGTGCCAGGCGGATGCTGGGTTGATACCATGCATGACCGGGACCGCGGCAAAGATAGACGTGTCGCTTGATCGTCCTGCGATAATGACATCACAACCGTTTTCGAGCGCCTCAATGAATGGCTCCGCGCCGGCCATTCCTACAATGTGCGAGCTACGGTTAATCACCTCCTCATCCAAATGGGGCGCATTTTCTAACGGCTTAATTTTCCCGTCACGTAATTTTTGTTTTAAATAATCTTTACTTTGCTCACTGTGTATCGCACCTAAGCGGAAAGACAGTTTTTCCTCCCGCGCAATCTCGCGGGTAATCCCTAGCAATCGCTCAAGATGGATATCGGAACCTGAGGTGCACGCCGATCCCACAATCACCGGTATACCAGCGCTACGACCTGCAAGCAGCATCAGTCTGAGATCTCGCTTATATGCTGCGCTCGAGAACATACTATCCCCAGAACCCAAATAATGTGGGCCTGGATCTGTCGAGCCCGAATCCGCACCAATGAAGTGAGGCTTGAGCGCCATGGCTCGCAGAATTGTGTCTTCCTTAAAGCCGGAGCCTAGCATCCCGGTAGCGGATAAAACGCGGACCTCTTTCATCTCTTGCGCCCCCTATTTAGTCAGATGAGTCACTCATCTTTTCTGTTCAACTCAAGGTTGACATTTATATTTGTATCCCCCAGTATACAAAGGTCCACACCTGCTGGGAAAATTTTATATGCGCTCAATTGAATGCGTGCGATTCTGATGGCGTTACGAATGTGAACATGACCCGCAACTTTGTTTCCCTGATCCACAACTGGAAACCGGACAGTCCCGAACTTCTTAAGGCCGCTCGTCTATTTCTGTTGGATGGTCTGTCGGTAACATTTGCCGGCGCAAACGAGCCGGGCCCGCGTTTTGCTGGTGAGCTTGCGCGGGAGCAGAGCAACCGTTCGATGGCGACCGTCATTGGTCAGGGCTTCACGACCTCTCTTTCCCAAGCCGCACAGATCAATGGCATGTCGATGCATGTGCTCGACTTCGAGCCAATGTGGAATCCACCTAATCACGCACTCTCTTCCGTCCTGCCAGGTTTGCTCGCACTGGCTGAGTTTCGTGAGTCACAAGGTGCCGGACCTCAGGGTGCACAATTAATGCGCTCGCTGCTTAAAGGCATCGAAGCACAAGGACGCTTGCGCTTGTCCTCCGGACAAATTGAACCTCGAGAGCTTAGCCTGCATCCGCCCGGGGTCGTTGGCCCACTCGCCTCTGCCATCGCCTGCGGTGACTTTTTAGGGCTGGATGAAAATCAGCTGGTCGCTGCCGTAGGGATTGCGTCTTCACGAGCTAGCGGGATTCTCGCCAATGTTGGCTCAATGACTAAAGCGTTGCATTGTGGTGATGCCAGTCGCAGTGGCCTTGAGGCAGCGCTACTCGCTGAAAAAGGCTTTACGGCTGATTTAGATCCGCTTGCCGGACCACGAGGATATGGACACGCGTATTTCGGCGAGCGCTTTGATTCCAGCCATTTACATGCCCCGCTTTTAATCGGTCGGGCGCTCAACCCTGGTCCCGCCTGGAAACTATTTCCCTCGCAGTACGCAACGCATTTCGTCATCACCGCAGCGCTTGACTGTCGCAGCCGTATCGCCGATCCCTCAACGATTAAA
>CAMBLP010000216.1 GCA_945868195.1 Bordetella parapertussis | reverse complement strand
GCATTTCTTTCTTTTTCACTCAAGGGCGGACGCGTGCTGCCAGGGCGGGTCCGCATCATGTCCCAAAATTTGTTGAAGTCATGGGTGATGGTCTTGTCGGCGAGTGTGGACTTGAGGTCTTCGGAGAGATCCTCATAGACCGCGTGCATGTTTCTAAATTGTGTCGCACCCAGTGGTTTTCCATCACGATGCGGAATCGTCGTACCGTATAAAATATTGGCTAGAGCGATGACGGGCGCATAAGACATGTCTGTATGCCACGATTGCCCAGCATCTTTAAGTCCGAGTGGTTGACCATTCTCGACCATATTTGAAAGAATCATCACCTCTGGAAAACCTGGCTCTTGTGCCCGACCTCCCGGACTAATATAAAGTTCACCAAAGCTCTGACTAAAGGCTTTGAGTTGGGCTGTCGTCAAAGATTGCTTCGGAAACTCGAGTACGCCATAGCGCCCAAGCGCGAGCAACAGCATATCGGTTTGCATCGCACTTAATGGTTGTGACAGATCAAGCTCTTCAACGCGAACACCGAGCGTTTCAGGCATCGGATTTAATTTCATTTTTGCCTCCATTCATGTCTATCATTCGCTTTCAAACATTTGGTCGCGCCTTGTGCCATGACGTGTCTCGTTGATAGGCATCAGCGATCTTTAGAATCATCGCCTCGTCAAAGGGTTTGCCGACGAGTTGAAAAGCAAGCGGCATCTGTCGGCTTGAAAAACCAGCGGGCACGCTCATCGCGGGTAAGCCGAGATAATTGATCGCGCGGTTGGTATAGGTCAGCTGACTAATAGACTGAAGCACTGTGTTGAGATCGCCTGTGGTGGTCGCCGCAATGGTAGGCGTGTGTAAGCGTGCGACGGGGATATGCAGTGCGTCACAACTTCCAAGACTTGTCGCTAGATATTCCTTGATGAAGTCATCCCTGGCGCGAAGCGCTTCGACGTACCCAATACCCGTCTGACTAAAGCCGGGTTCGATTCGGGCACGAACCTGATCGCTATAGTCTTGTGGACGCTGTTCAAACCATTTTCGGTGGACTTGCCCAGCCTCGGCTGTCAAGACAATCGCAGTCATTTCGTGAATGCGCTGCATATTGGGTACCTTGACTTCGACGAGCTCGGCGCCGCGTCCGCGCAAGACTTGCAAGCTGGCCTCTAGTGCTGCCGCCATTTCAGGGTCAAGATTTTCACGATAAAAATCTTGAGGAACGCCAATTCGAACCCCTCTTAAATCCCCTGTCAATTTTCTTTCATAGTCTTCGTTAGGTTGTGTCGTGCACCATGGATCGTCAGGGTTAGGACGACTGATGTGCGTCAAGATGCGTGCGCAGTCACGTGCAGTCTGCGCCAACGGACCCACGCAGTCCAAGGTGTGAGACAGGGGAAAGACACCATCGATGCTGACGCGTTTGGTCGTGGGTTTGATGCCAGTGACGCCGCACATAAACGCAGGTTGACGAATCGAGCCGCCCGTGTCGCTGCCAAGCGAACCAAAAACGAGGCGCGCGGCCACGGCGATACCCGAGCCGCTGGATGAACCGCCGCAGGGATATTCAGGATTCCATGGATTGAGTCCATGACCATAATGACCATTGAACCCGGTCGGACTCATGGCGAATTCGGCCATGTGCAATGCGCCTAGGTTGACTTGGCCTGCCGCATCTAAATCATCGATGATCCAAGCGTTTTTCTTAGCGATGTTGCCTTGCAGGATTTTTGAGCCCACGTGCATTTCTTTGCCCGCAACTTCGATCAAATCTTTGTGCGCCAGGGGAACGCCATGTAAAGAACCCAGCATGAGACCGCTTGCCTGTAGCGCATCTAGTGCGCGTGCACGCGCTAATGCTTGGTCATGGTCAATGCGAAACACGGCATTAAATTGACGACCAATCGTTTCCAAGCGGTTAAGCGACCAGGTCGTCAGCTCTGTGGATGAAAACGCTTTCTTTGCAATGCCATCTGCAGCGCTGACGAGGTCGAGTTGCTCGAACTGACTCATAATTTTTTCCTGTGGGGTATCTGAAAATAGGTTTAATCATATCTAAAGGTATTACTTAGCATAACGCCAATCTTGTCCTGCGAGCAGCTTGTTTCTCCTATGTGGGCGATTCTTAAAAGGGTAAGTCGGATTGCGGATGGCGCGTCTCCTGACTGCTCTTAGCGCGCGGCGATAGGCTTCCAGCGCGAACACCAAGGAGTCGAATCCTTTGCTCAAGGGGGACGCGCCGCAGGCACTCGGTTGCGGCCTGTCGAATGGCGACGCCCTCATCAATGGCAACGGGTAGGGTTAGATCACGCGTGATGACTTGGAAATCTGCATATTTAATTTTGATGCCGATCGTTTTTGTTGTATATCCTTTACGCAGGAGATCGTCGGCCAAGCGATTGCATAAGTCGGTAAAGATCGCCGACAAACGTGTCCGATCTTGTTTCGCATGCAAGTCGCGTTCAAACGTTGTTTCTCGGCTGAGTGATTTTGGCTCAGAGGACGTGACAACCTGACGGTCATCCACACCGTGTGCCGCCTGATGAAGCCATTGACCTGTGGCGCGACCAAAGTGCGCGACGAGCAGCTCTGAGGGGGTGTTTGCGAGCTCCCCGATAGTGTGAATACCCAAGGCGGCAAGTTTTTCGTTGGCTTTGGGTCCGATGCCGTTAATTTTTTTCGCGGGCAAGGGCCAAATGCGCGTCGATAATTCGGTGGCATTTAAAAGGGTGACCCCGTCAGGTTTATCCAAATCCGAACAAATTTTTGATAACAATTTGTTTGGGCTCACGCCGATTGAGCAGCTCAGGCCGGTTGCGTCACTTACGGCTTTTTTAATGCGTAAGGCCAAACGTTCAGTATCTTCGTCAAGATCGGCGAAGTCGATATAGATTTCATCGATGCCGCGATCTTCGACAAGTGGAGCAATGTTGGAGACAGCAGACTTGAACAGTCTTGAATAATGCTTGTAGGCCTCAAAATTTGCAGGCAACAGAATCGCTTCGGGAGCCAGCAAGGCAGACTTCATTAAGCCCATGCCAGAAAAAACGCCCAAGGCGCGTGCCTCATAGGTCGACGTTGTGATGACGCCTCGCCCGACATAGTCGCGTAAACGAGCGAAACGCCTCGTGCCTGTTGCATCGAGCGTGGGTTGCTCCGTGCTACGACCACCGACGACCACAGGTTGACCTTTCAGTTCGGGATAGGTCAATAACTCGACGGATGCGAAAAAAGCATCCATATCAAGGTGAGCAATTCGGCGTTCGGGCTTCATAGCTGCAGTGTATTTGAAACATAAGCGCTTTTGAGAGCAGTGCTGAGGTGTAATACTCTA
>CAMBLP010000215.1 GCA_945868195.1 Bordetella parapertussis | reverse complement strand
GTTGGGAGCAATCGCGCATGAGATTAATCAACCATTGAGTGCGATTCGGATTAATACGGAGTTGTTGATGACGCTGAATCGTCGCTCCGGCGATCGCGAAGAATTCCAAGAGCTGCTTGAATATATTTTGCAGGACAATGATCGCGCTGCAGTTGTGGTGTCAAGCCTGCGCAAGTTCTTCGTGCAAGGTTCGAGCGAATTCTCGCCGCTCGATACGAGTCGTTTAGTGACCGAGGCACAGCGGATTCTCTTGCCTGAAGCCCGTTTGCATGGTGTTAATGTTCAATCGGAAATCGAAGAAGATTTGTGGGTGAACGCTGATCAGAATCAGCTACAAATGGTGCTGCTTAATCTGATCAATAACGCGATGGATGCCGTAGCGAGCGTTCCGGGTGAAAAGCTTGTTGTTATTCGTCTTTATCAACGCGAAAAAAATATTTTTTTCGAGGTTTGTGATAACGGTCCTGGCGTACCTAGTGATCGCATTGCGACTATTTTTGATTTGTTTCATACAACCAAAGAAAAAGGCATGGGCATGGGTCTTTGGTTGAGTCGCGCCATTATGGATTCGCATGACGGTTCGATCAAGTTATTAAAAGGACCTGAAAACGAAACCATATTTCAGATTTCGCTTCCAAGCTATTCGCCTTCTGTTTAATCCTCCAGCACGCTGCGCAGCATCCAGGCTGTTTTTTCATGAACCTCCAAGCGCTGTGTCAATAAATCAGCGGTAGGTTGGTCATTGGCTTCGCCAACCACCGGAAACAGACTGCGCGCGGTCTTGGCGGTTGCTTCTTGTGCTTTGACCAAATAACGCACCATCTCAGTGGCCGAGGGGACACCTTCGACTTGTTTGACTGAAGCCAGCTTGGCGAATTCTTGATAGGTACCGGGAGCTGGATGACCCAGCGCGCGAATCCTCTCGGCGATTAAGTCCAACGCCATCCATTGCTCGGTATATTGCGTCATGAACATCTGATGCAAGCTATTAAATTGCGGACCTGTGACGTTCCAGTGAAAATTGTGTGTCATCAGATAAAGTGCATAACTGTCTGCTAGAAGCTTGGACAGGCCTTTGGCGATTTTGGCTCGCTCATTGGTGCTGATGCCAATGTCGATCGAGAGTGCGCCAAGGCCCTTAACGATGCCAGCATTCTTTTTTGTGGAAGTTCGTTTTGTAGCCATCTATAAAACCCCTTTACAGTTCAATAAACGACTTTATTATAGTCTTGATCTGCGCTTAGCTCCGATCTGAGCGGAGCTTATCCGTCAGTGCTTCAAGTAGTGAGGCTGAGTGAGTGTTTGCCTGTTGCTCGATCGTCCGATAGAGATTAACGATCTCGGTACCCGTAGCGGTGAGCGTTGTCCCGCCGCCCTGCGCGCCGCCGGTCGCAGCCTGCACCACAGGCTCTTTAAAGTACTGATTCATTTGATCGACCAAAAGCCAGGCGCGTCGATAAGACATACCTAGTTTTCGTCCGGCCGCTGAAATAGAACCTGTCTCGGCGATCGCTTCCAGGATGGCGATCTTGCCTGGACCGAGAGCGATTTTGTCGCCACATTTGATTCTCAGTCGAAACTGAGCAACCACGTTATTGGGAGCGGATGGAGTAGGCATTTTATGTTTAGCGCATTTCAAAGAGTTCTTGGTGAAAGCGACGGCTCGGCAAGCCCTCTTTTAAAAGACCGCGTTTGATCGCCTCGCCAAATCCTGTCGAGCCACAGAACCAGACGGTGTGCTTGAGGAAATCAGGAACGTTTTCACAGATTGACTGCGCCGTTAATGCCGGATGTTGACCGCTGACAGAGAGATGCAGCGGAATGCCTGCTTGGTGCGTCAAGGTTTGTACGCGTTCGATGAGCGCATGATCTGTTGTGCGTGCACTATAAAAGAGTGAGATCGGTTGCCGGGATGGATGGGGCGCGTGAGCCAACGCTTCAAGGCGCGACAAAAAGGGTGTGATGCCGATGCCGCCAGCAATCCAGATTTGAGGTCCTGGGTGCGCAGCGAAATCGAATCTTCCGTAGGGCCCTTCGACCGTGACAGGATCGCCCACTTTGAGCGTGTGACTCAAGGTGCGTGTGAAATCGCCCAGTTGCTTGATATGAAAGGTGAGTGTCGCGTCATTTTTCCAGCTGGAGGACAAGGTAAAGGGGTGATGTCCCTCGCGTGTATCAAAGGTGACAAAAGCAAACTGGCCTTCTTTGTGCCCTTCCCAAGGGGTCGTGAGTAAGACCTCTACTTCGGTGACTTTGCCGTCTTCATGCACGTGAATCTGACTAATCTTTCCGGATGCGCGGTGACTGGCTCCAATTTTTTGAAAGAGCGAAATCAGCGCCGCTGGTATCCCGATGAGCAAAAGTGCGCCCATGAGGATGCCAACCGGCGTGAGCCAATCAATTTTCCCAAAAAGGATCAAGGTATGAAAGGCCAGCATCAGGTAGATCAAAGCCAAGATGCGATGTGTTTTGAAAAAGTATCGATAAGGAAATTTTTTCCAAAGCGCGAGCACGGCTAGAAAAAGAAGTACGTAAAGTGCCCATTCGCCCAAATCCTTGGCGAAATCCTCGAGAGGATTAAAAAAATTACTATGCTGGAAAAAGCCAAGGGTGCCTGCAGGGGTCGCAAAGTCGTTTTTGTCGTAGATACCTAGCTCAATGAGCCATTTGTATTTTTTACTCAGCCAGTGCGCCAACGCAAAGAGTGCTGCCGTGATACCAAGCCATTTGTGGAGACGGTAATGCGTGTCGAGTCCTCCAACACAACGTTCGACCACGCGCAGTCTTAGCGCGAGGATCACGCCAATGCTCATCGCCATGAAAGACATCACCCCCGTGTAATACAACAAGGACTTGCGCAACGCCCAAGGGGCGAGCGTGCGCTCGATATCAGTCAGACTGACCCAGTACAGCATGGTGCCAAGCACCATTAACAACAGAAAAATCCATTTGATTCTTTTCATACAAACCGCAAAAAGGATTACTCGGCGCTGAGGTTATTTTCCTTAATGATACGACCATAACGCGCTTGATCACTTTTGATACGTTGTGCAAATTGCTCAGGCGTCATTGGCCAAGGGGTTGCACCTTGCGTGATGAGTGTTTTCTGTGTGTCGGGCAGGGCAAGCACTTCACGTAGATCGGCCGATATTTTGTTGATAATGGACGCAGGTGTGCCAGCCGGAGCAAGCATGCCAATCCACGAGCCTGTGTCAAAGCCTGCGTACCCACTCTCTGCGATGGTGGGTAACTCTTGGAGGGCCGGGGATCGGCTGGCGCTGGTCACGCCAAGGCCTTTGAGCTTGCCAGACTTGACGTGTCCGACTGACTCCAACACAGTACCAAAGTAAATATTCACATGACCTGCCATGAGATCAAGCGCAGCTGGACCGCCGCCTTTGTAGGCCACGTGAAGCAT
>CAMBLP010000214.1 GCA_945868195.1 Bordetella parapertussis | reverse complement strand
ATCTCGACTAAGCCAAGCTGAATGTCATCGACAGACAAGGCCTGTTGCGCAGCGCGGTCATGAAGCGCGAACAGCATTTTGCTCGCGGCCTCAGCATGCGCACCACGGATCGTCAGTTTGTTGCCTTGTCGGGACAGCTCGAGGTCGAGCCCGTCGGCGATTTGACGCAAATTGATATCCAGGGGGCCGCACAGGTTGGCTAGTTGTTGGTTGCTACCCTCAAGCGTCATTTTGACGGGCAGGGGGCGACCTCGCGAGGAGGTCTTGACGGGAGGGCGACTCATTGCGTGACCTCGTCTTGAATCGCGACGCGACCTCTGAACGTGTTGGTCATCGCATCTGTGATCACAACATCGATCATCTGGCCAATCAGTCGAGGATGTCCAGGAAAATTGACGATACGGTTATTTTCGGTACGACCGCTGAGCTCGTTGGGATCGCGTGTAGAGGTCCCCTCAACAAGGATGCGTTGTGTTGAGCCGACCATGCTGCGGGCAATCGCATGCGCTTGCTCATTGATAAGTGCTTGCAGGCGTTGTAGGCGCTGTAGCTTGACCGTCTGAGGGGTATCGTCGGTGAGGTCGGCGGCTGGTGTGCCTGGACGGCGTGAATACACAAAAGAAAAAGAGGTGTCGAAACCGACTTCCTCAATCAGCTTCATGGTTTTTTCAAAGTCCTCTTCGGTTTCGCCAGGGAAGCCAACAATGAAATCGGAGGATAGTGTCAGTCCGGGACGCGCGGCACGCAATTTACGTACGACGGATTTGAATTCGATCGCGGTGTAGCCGCGTTTCATGCCGGCCAGCACACGGTCACTGCCGGCTTGAACCGGTAAATGCAGAAAAGATACGAGTTTCGGTAAGCGCGCATAGACCTCGGTCATGCGTGTCGTCATTTCTTTTGGATGTGAGGTGGTGTAGCGAATGCGTTCGATGCCTGGGATCTCGTGCACATACTCGAGGAGTGTGGCAAAGTCGGCAATCTCGGCATTGGCATCTGCGCTCATGCGGCCACGATATGCGTTGACGTTTTGACCGAGCAGAGTGACTTCTTTGACGCCTTGATCAGCCAAGTCAGCGACTTCGGTCAACACATCTTCAAAGGGACGCGAGATTTCTTCGCCGCGCGTGTAAGGCACGACACAGAAACTACAATATTTACTGCAGCCTTCCATGATCGAGACGAAGGCTGTCGCGCCCTCGACACGCGCAGGAGGCATCGCATCGAATTTTTCGATCTCAGGAAAACTAATATCGACTTGCGAGCGACCTTCGGAGCGTCGGCGAGCGATCAACTCAGGGAGGCGATGTAGCGTCTGCGGCCCAAAGACGACATCGACATAGGGCGCGCGATCGATGATGGCCGAGCCTTCTTGGCTGGCGACACAACCGCCCACACCAATCACGAGATCTGGATTGAGTGCTTTGAGGTGTTTGATACGACCAAGATCAGAAAACACTTTTTCCTGCGCTTTTTCTCGCACGGAACAGGTGTTGAACAAAATAACGTCAGCGTCCTCAGGGTTTTGCGTGACGACAACGCCACGTTCTTGACCCAGAACATCAAGCATTTTGTCGGAGTCGTACTCGTTCATCTGGCAGCCAAAGGTGCGGATGAATACTTTCTTGGGATTGTCTGTTTTTTGCATGATGGCGCCGGAGCGGGTGTTGATCCCGTGGGCAAAGTTGAAAGTAAAGACGTAGTTTACCGTGCTGACGAGAAAATGGGCGCTTGCGCGCCCATTCGATGTTGACTAATCCGTGATTTATTCCTGATAAGTCTCTTCGATCTCATCTTGCTTTTTGATCGGCTTGATCATGTCTTCGCGTTTGATGCCGAGCCACATCGCAATCGATGCGCCGACAAAGACGGAGGAATAAATACCAAACCAAATCCCGATCGTGAGGGCTAACGCAAAGTAATGCAGCGTAGGACCACCAAAAATCAGCATGGTCAGCACCATCATTTGGGTTGAGCCATGGGTAATGATGGTACGAGAAATCGTGTCTGTGATGGCGCTGTCAATGACTTCAACGACGGTGGCATCGCGGTGTTTGCGGAAGTTTTCACGGATACGATCCATGATCACAACCGATTCGTTAACCGAGTATCCAAGGACTGCCAACACGCCGGCCAGAACAGCAAGAGAAAACTCCCAGCCAAAAAACGCAAAGAAGCCGAGAATGATCACCACGTCATGCAAGTTGGCCAACACGCCAGCAATAGCGAATTTCCATTCAAAGCGAATGGCGAGGTAGATCACAATACCAATCACCACAAACAGCAAGGCGAGTAAACCGTTTTCCACAAGCTCACGACCGATTTGAGGGCCGACAAACTCGACGCGGCGAAGTTCGACGTTTGCATCGGTTGCTTTGAGAGCCTGCATCACGGCTTCGCTTTGAACGCTAGAACTTTGTCCGGTTGCCAGAGGCAATCGAATGAGTACGTCACGTGAAGTACCGAAGTTTTGGACTTGAAAGTCCGTATAGCCTAGACCTGAGATTGAGCTTCTGATCTTGTCAATGGGGGCAGCCTGTGTATAGCTCACCTCCATGACCGTGCCACCCGTGAATTCGATGGACAAGTGAAAGCCACGCGTGATGATAAAAAATACGGCAGCAACAAAGAAAAGCACGCTGATGATGTTGAGCACCAGCGAATGCCGCATAAAAGGGATCGTGCCTTTGATTCGAAAGAGTTCCATGATCAGTCCTTGGCCTTCCAGACAGTGCCGATTGAGATCGACTGAAGTTTTTTCTTGTGTCCGTACCAGAGGTTGGCGAGCGCACGTACGCCAATCACGGCCGAGAACATGGAGGTCAGAATACCTAGGCAGTGGACAACCGCAAAGCCTCGCACCGGGCCCGAACCAAACACCAACAAGGCGACGCCAACGATCAGTGTGGTTAAGTTGGAGTCAACAATCGTGCCCCAAGCGCGGTCAAATCCGAGATTGATCGCGTTTTGCGGCGACTCTCCGTTACGTAATTCCTCTCTTAGTCGCTCATTGATCAGCACGTTGGAGTCAATCGCCATCCCTAAGGTCAGCGCAATCGCGGCAATGCCTGGCAAGGTCAGGGTGGCCTGCAGCATGGATAGCAAAGCAAGCAGCAGTAAGACGTTGAGGGCTAGGCCAACGGTGGAGAACGCACCAAACAGGTGGTAGTAAATCACCATGAAAATCGCGATGCCAAGAAAACCATAGAGCGTGGAGTTAAAGCCCTTTTCGATATTTTCAGCACCGAGGCTTGGTCCAATGGTGCGTTCTTCGATGATTTCCATCGGAGCTGCCAACGAGCCAGCGCGCAACAGCAAGGCGGTATCTGCGGCCTCTTCGGCGGTCATGCTGCCGGAGATTTGCACTTGGCCGCCCGGAATTTCGGCGCGAATCACGGGAGCGGTGACAACCTCGCCACG
>CAMBLP010000213.1 GCA_945868195.1 Bordetella parapertussis | reverse complement strand
CGTTTATTTAGCAAGTATTTTTGCCACGGTCTTGTTTTTCTATGTGGTGTTCCATATAGAGGATTGGTATCGCCGCAAGAAAATAACGACACACGGTCATGAACGCATGTTTATTGGACGCATTTCTAATCATGCGGCGATTGAGTTTTTTGATGCCTTAGGATTATCGACTTTTGCGGTGGTGGGGGTGATCGTTGCAGTCGAGGCCAAGATTCAGCCTTTGTGGATGTGGGGACCCTTGTTGGCTGCGCTGACAGGTGCCGG
Organism: Bordetella parapertussis; assembly: GCA_945868195.1. GTDB lineage: Bacteria > Pseudomonadota > Gammaproteobacteria > Burkholderiales > Burkholderiaceae_B > Zwartia. The sequence goes on along the minus strand of CAMBLP010000213.1, from coordinate 3,178 downwards.
AGGTGGGATATTGCGCGATGTGATTCGCGCAGATGCAAATAATCCAGGGCTTAAAGGTTCTTTCTATGCAGAGGTTGCTCTGATCTGGGGATTGATTTTGTCGTTGTTTTTAAACTGGTATTCCTTTTTTCCTAAGTATGAACTGAGCCATTTAACGCTTGCGGTGGTCGGTGTGATTTTGGGTGGTTTGGCCACGAGGATTGCGGTGGTGTATTACAAGATTCGTAGCCCAATGTATTGAGTTGTTGAGAGACTTATATGGCTACTTCATAGCTCGTACTTCGGCCGCCTGTATCTGTTCGAATCAAAATACCGCGCTCCACTAAATCATTTATATCTCTTAGTGCCGTATCGGAGGAGCATTTTCCGATTGCTGCCCACTTTTTGTTGCTCAGTTTTCCTTCAAAACCATCGAGCATACGATTGAGTACTTTGATTTGTCGCGCACTGAGAGGCGTGCCAGACCATCGTATCCAAAAGTTTGCTTTATGCAATACAGCCGACAGGATTTGGTTAGCTTCTTGAAGGGCGCGTAACAGACAGGCGAGAAACCAACTGAGCCACTCGGTTGCATCTAGGTTTCCCTTTTGCGTTTTCTCAAGTAGAGCGTAATAGTCTTTACGTTCATTTTGAATCTGGGCTGAGAGGCTGTAGAAACGTTGTTTACTTCGATCAGCGCGGGCCAGAGCGAGATCGCCGATCGCACGTGCGATGCGGCCGTTTCCATCGTCAAAGGGATGGATTGTCACAAACCAAAGATGCGCCAGACCTGCCTTGATCAATGGATCAAGATCTTGATTGGTTTCGAACCACAGCAAAAAATCAGCGATCTCGGCGGGTAAGAGAGCGGCGGGTGGCGCTTCAAAATGCACGCGCCGTTTGTATGTGGGGCCCGACACAACTTGCATAGGACCTTGGGCATCATTACGCCATGCGCCTACACGGATTGCTGACAGATCGTGTTGTCCTATCGGAAATAATGCAGTGTGCCAGTCGGTCAGTCTCTGAGCAGTGAGGGGCGCGTGGTGAGCGCGCGTGGCGTTCAGAATCATCTCCACGACACCATCGACGTGTCGATCTGCAGGTGCGATTGCACCGATATCAACGCCGAGTCTTGTGGCGATTGAGGAGCGAACAGTATCCGGATTGAGATGCTCGCCTTCGATTTCGCTTGTTTTGAGTACATCCTCAGTGAGTGCCTCCAGAGTGGCTTGTGACTGAGCACTAATGCCTTGATCGCGCATGCGACCGAGGAGCTGACCTAAAGCTTGGTGAACTTGAGCGAGCAGAGGCACGAGCGCGCTTGCGTTGTAGCGCCACTGAGGCCAGTCTGGATTTTGCCAGACATAGAGATATTCACCGCTTTTCATGCGGTGAATATAGGCTTTATTCGCCGCAAAGTCAACTATTCACCGCATTTTATGCGGTGAATCAAGGCCTTGTTCGTGTCGTTTTCGCCAGTTTCGTCCAAGGCAGATCCGCCGGGTCTGCTGCCATCGGCCCCGCCGCTTTCGCTACCCAAATATGGGATGCAATCGGAGTGAAGTCGGCCCGAAAATGGTTGGAGCTTTTCACGACTAATACTTTCATCGTCTCGGGGTGTACGCCCAACATTCTAAAAAGCTCGCGATCCAGGAGTTGTTTTTTACCGCTTGCGACCGCCACAAGGACACCTTCGATTTCAAGTAAGGCGCATGGTCCAAGTGTGATTGTTGAGCCGGTCATCATGGGGCCCTTGAGCGTGACTTTTCCATCAGAGAGTGCTTTGACTTTAAAGGTGCCCTGCACGGGCGGGTCGCTGAATTGTCCTGTAAAGGTTGGGACTGCCGTACCGATCGCCGTTGTAATCGACGCGCCAAGACCGGCTTCGTGGGCCATGGTCGCTGTCTTGGGATCAAAGAGTAAGCCGAGTGCGACTTTGCCAGGTAAACGTTTGCCTGCCGCTTTTTCTAACAACGCGCGCAACAGACCTGTCGTGTTGCTGTCGCCGCCTGCACCTGGGTTGTCTTGTGTATCTGCGATCACCACAGGTTTTTCGTTCGTCTCACCGAGTACACAGGCACGCTCGACCGCATCGCGCGCGGAAAACATTTCGAGCTTCCATTGAGTGGGTTCGCTGACGCTTGCGTACAGTCGTTGCACCGCGGCTTCGGCGCGGTCACCATAGCCCCAGACCATCGGTGCGCATTCTTCAATATCTGAAGCTGGAAACGCCATGCAAAAGCTTAGATACGTATCGAACTCGCGATCCAGATCAGCGAGCTCTGCGTAGCGTGACTTTGCTGGCTCGAGCCAAGTGCTCTGCGCATTGAGTGGAATCAAGTAGGGCAGGCGACGATATGCCAAAGGTTCTCTGGAGCCGCGCTTGAAGCGCCTTTTTAAAAGCTTTGCTGCGAGCTCACCCGTCTTGGCCATATCCACGTGAGGGTAGGTGCGGTAGGAAACCAGGGCATCAGCCTCGGCCAACATGCGGTGTGTGACGTTGGCATGTAGGTCTAGGCTCGCCACGATGGGCATCTTGGGACCGACAATAGCGCGTATACGTGCAATCAACTCGCCTTCGGTGTCATCGATATGCTCAGCGACCGCGGCACCATGCAAATCCAGATAGACGGCATCAAAACCACCTCGACGGATGTCGGTCAGTATCGAATCACTGATGCGCTCAAACGCATCGCGTGTGACGTGCGCAGAGGGAATCGCGCCACACCAAGAGCCCGGTACGAGTTGCCATCCCTCGAGACGCGCCGCCTCCATAAATCCACCGATCGGGATATTGACATCGCGCAAGCTGTCCAACATGGGCTGGCCAGTGATGAAGGCCGGAAAGGACTCACCACGGTTAAACGCAGCCCAATCTGCTTTGGTGGGCGCAAAAGTATTAGTTTCGTGCTGATAGCCTGCGACGTAGATTTTCAACATTTGACTCCAAGAAAATAGATGCGTCAGATTAGGCGCACCTTAGATAATAAGGGTTAAATCAAAATTATTTAGCAAGATACGCCACTGAAGGTAGCTTTGCGAAATGCGCATCAAGCGTCATCAACTGAGCTCGATGATGTTGTGCAGTGGCATACACAATTGCATCGGCCGTCGCGAGTTTGTACTTGCGATGGTATTCTGCTGCCCTTAATGCGATGTCAGTGTCGAGCGGGGTCACAATACACTTTTGTGTGTA
>CAMBLP010000212.1 GCA_945868195.1 Bordetella parapertussis | reverse complement strand
CGTAGTCCTTGGAATAACGATCGATTGCTTTCCAAGACATGTCCGCACTGGCAGCCTGGGAGGCCACGGCAAGCACGCTCTTGAGATGGTTAGGCAAGGCATCATATTTCGCCTTGTTGAACAAAATCTCAAACTGCTCAGCGCTCTGGTGGAAGCTCTGCAACATGCAGACCTTGGACACATCGGAGAAGCCTAAGAGCAAGTCCGAAGACGCGTTGTTAAACTCGGCACCGTCGAGCAGACCGCGATCCAAAGCAGGAACAATCTCTCCGCCTGGCAGCGCATTGACTGCCGCACCCATGGCCGTGTACATGTCAATCGCGAGACCGACCGTACGGAACTTAACGCCCTTAACGTCCTCGACCTTTGAAATTGGCTTTTTAAACCAACCAAATGGCTGCGTAGGCATCGGACCATACATCAAGGAAACGACATTGACGTTCATGGCTTTTTGGATTTCGGTCAGCAACTCTTTACCACCACCGTATTCGTGCCAAGACAACAGCATGTTGGCATCCATACCGAAAGAGGGTCCTGAACCCCACAGTGCAACCGCGGTGTTTTTACCGTACCAGTACGCCAACACGCCGTGGCCACCATCCAAGGTGCCCGCAGAGACCGCGTCAAGCAAATTAAAAGCAGGTACGACGGCTCCAGCAGGAAGCACCTCAATCCTGAGCTGCCCACCAGCCATATCGTTTACTTTCTTTGCGTAATCAAGCGCGTATTCGTGAAAGATGTCTTTCGCGGGCCATGTGCTTTGGAAGCGGAACGTGATGGGGGTAGTTTGCGCTTTTGCGACAACGGGCACACCCAACACTGCGGCCGAACCAGCCGCCGCTGTGGAGAAAAACTTTCTTCTGGAAGACAAAATAGACATCTTCAACTCCTTAAAGTCGATAAACGCTGCGATTTTTTCCCTGCTGACGTTAACTTTTTAAGTTATTTTGAGTCCTGATGTCAGTCCTTAGACTATTTAACGCTCTGAATAGAATGGATACAACCAATTCTTGGTTAGTACTTACCCTAATATCCTTCAAGCGTAGTCGCTCAGCTCAAATAATCAACGGTCCCGCTCAATCGCAAACGTACAAAAATCGATCAAGGCCTTCCTAGCCGGTGATTCAGGCAAGATTTCAATCGATTGACGGGCCAGAGCCGCCTCGGCGACCGCGCACCGGCTCGCATGTTCGAGTGCGCCTGTTTGCTGAATCGCTCGGGCGACGGCATCAAAATCCGCTTCGCCTTTTTCAATCGCCTCGCGTACAAGCTGCTTTTGCTCGGGTGTCCCGACCTCCAAGACCCGAATCAAGGGTAAGGTCGGCTTGCCCTCACGCAAATCGTCACCGACATTTTTACCCAAGGCATCCACATCGCCGTTGTAGTCCAACACGTCATCCACAAGCTGGAATGCGGTACCGATATGGCGTCCATAGGCAGCTGCAGCCTCTTGTTGAACGCGCGAGGCCCCCGCCAAGACTGCGCCCGCCTCGGCGGCCGCCTCGAACAGCTTGGCGGTTTTAAAGCGCACAACCTGTAAGTACCGGGCCTCGGACACGTCCGGATCGCGAATATTGAGCAATTGGAGGACCTCACCCTCGGCAATCACCGTGGTCGCCCCCGACATAATCTGCATAATCCGCATGCTGTCGACGTCGACCAACATCTCAAAGGCCCGCGAATAGAGGTAATCACCCACCAAAACGCTGGCGGCATTGCCAAACACGGCATTGGCCGTCCCGCGACCACGCCTGAGGTCGGATTCGTCCACGACATCGTCGTGCAGTAGGGTCGCCGTATGGATAAACTCCACTGCAGCCGCCATCAAATGGTGATGCGACCCCTTGTAGCCAAGCGCCTGTGCGATCAGCAACAACAGAACCGGGCGCATGCGCTTTCCCCCTGCGCCAATGATGTATTCGCCGATCGTCCTGATCAACACGACGTCGGAATTGAGCCTGGACCGGATCACGGTATCGACCGTTTCCATGTCCTGCGCCACAGGGGCTAAGAGGTTTGAGAGCTTATGCAAGTGACTTTCTTTTGACTTTCAAGTGGTTACACGCTATTATTTCTGGCTCGGCATCTTAGCCGGGATCCCATTTGCACTAAAACAAGAGGTTAACCCATGTACGCGGTCATAAAAACTGGAGGCAAGCAGTATCGCATTGCTTCTGGTGAAAAACTTAAAATAGAACAGATACCGGCAGACATTGGGCAAGAAATTACGCTAGACCAGGTGCTATCCGTAGGTGAAGGCGACCAATTGAAAATTGGCACCCCGCTCGTGGTAGGCGCAGTGGTTAAAGCAACGGTTCTTGCGCAAGGACGCCACGATAAGGTCAAGATCTTCAAGATGCGACGTCGCAAGCACTATCAGAAGCGTCAAGGCCACCGTCAAAACTACACCGAGATTCTGATTGGCGACATCACAGCTTAATGGCTGCGATTGACACTCTCAACATCACGGAAAGCACCAGGATTAAAAAATGGCACAGAAAAAAGGCGGCGGCTCTACCCGCAACGGTCGCGACTCAGAATCGAAACGTCTAGGCGTTAAAGCCTATGGCGGCGAACTGATCCCGGCCGGTTCGATCATCGTGCGTCAGCGCGGTACAACGTTTCACCCTGGCACAAACGTAGGCATTGGCAAAGACCATACGCTCTACGCATTGACCAATGGTCACGTTAAGTTCTCAGTTCGTGGCAAACTCAACAAGTCGACTGTTTCAATTATTTCGGCTGAGTAAGTTGCCTGTTATCCCTAAAAGCCCTGTCGCAAGCGGCAGGGCTTTTTATTTTCACGGTACCATGATCGCATGAAATTCGTCGACGAAGCCACCATCGAAGTCATTGCCGGCAAAGGCGGCAACGGCGCACACAGCTTTCGCCGTGAAAAGTTCATCCCCAAGGGTGGGCCAGATGGCGGCGATGGCGGTCGAGGTGGTAGCGTTTTTGCAGTCGCGGATCGCAACATCAATACACTGATCGACTACCGCTACGCGCGCAAACATCTTGCGAAAAATGGCGAGCATGGTCGTGGTGCAGACATGTATGGTGCCGCAGCGCCCAACATCACGCTGCGCGTCCCTGTCGGTACCATCATTTACGATGCCGACACCGGCGAAGAATTATTTGATATGAACCGCCATGACCAACAGGTCATTTTGGTGGCGGGTGGCGAAGGCGGCTTGGGCAATGTGCACTTCAAATCCAGCGTTAACCGTGCGCCCAAGCAATGGACCCCTGGCAAAGAAGGCGAGCAACGCAAACTGCGCATGGAGCTCAAGGTCTTGGCCGACGTCGGTCTCTTGGGTATGCCCAATGCAGGCAAATCCACCCTGATTAGCCGCATTTCCAATGCGCGTCCAAAAATTGCCGATTACCCCTTTACCACGCTGCACCCCAACCTGGGTGTGGTGCGGACCTCCGAGTCACGCAGTTTTG
>CAMBLP010000211.1 GCA_945868195.1 Bordetella parapertussis | reverse complement strand
GTGATGGGTGCGTAGGGAAGACCACATTGTTCAAAACGGCTGCTGAGTTCTTTGGCGCTCATGACGCCAAACCGTTCGCGCAAGATAGGAATGAGCCAGCTACGCGCTTTGACGCGATCGTTGTTCGTGACGAGTCTATCGTCTGCCTTCAGATCATCAAAACCAAACGCCTGACACAAAATTGCCCATTGCGTGTCGCTCACCGCTGACAAGAAGATTTGTTCTCCGTCTTTGACCGTGAACACATCGTAGACCGCCCAGGCACTGAGTCGGTTTGGCATGGGGTTGGCAGCCACGCCGGTCACGGCAAATTGCATCATGTGCTGAGCGACTAAAAACACGTTGTTTTCAAACAAAGCACTGGCAACCTCTTGTCCCTTCCCTGTGCGATGACGTTTTTGCAGCGACGCCAAGACACCGATGGCACCAAACATGCCCCCCATGATGTCATTGACGCTCGAGCCCGCGCGCAAAGGTTGCCCGACAGGACCTGTCATGTAGGCGAGTCCCCCCATCATCTGCACCACTTCGTCGAGTGCCGTACGGTGTTCATACGGTCCGGGCAAAAAGCCCTTGTGAGAGACATAAATCAGAGCAGGATTGAGTTTGGAGAGCGCCTCATAGCCAAAGCCCAGTTTCTCCATCGTGCCGCTTTTAAAATTTTCGCTGAACACGTCTGCGGAACCTAGTAGTTTTAGGACGATTTCCTTGCCTGCTGGGTGTTTGACGTCGACCGCGATACTTTTCTTGTTGCGGTTAAACATCGGAAAAAAACCTGAACCCGAGCCCAGTAGTTTGCGCGTGTTATCACCCGCGAGCGGTTCGACTTTGATCACCTCGGCGCCTAGATCTCCAAGGATCATGCCGCAGGTGGGCCCCATGACCATATGTGTAAACTCAACAACGCGTATGCCGTCGAGCGGCAGGGAATCGGACATCATGCACCTTCGATTTGGGTCTGCAAACGAGTTGTTATACCATCGGATATGCGGTGGCAGGCTGGTCGGCCTGCGCGAGCCTTTAGGAGCGGTTTTTCATGCAGTGCAACATAACTGTCAAAGTCGTGGATTACCTTGATCCGTCTGATCGTCAGGCTTTAATCGAGATGCTGGATATGTACGCCCGAGATCCGATGGGGGGCGGTGAGCCCTTGGCTGCAGAAACTCGACTTCGTCTGTGCGACGACCTGTCAAGAGTGGCGGGAGCGATCAGTTGGCTTGCCCTCAAAGAGGGGCGGCCTGTGGGCTTATTAAATGCCTTGCCTGGCTATTCGACCTTTAAGGCGCGACCTCTGATCAACGTGCATGATATTGCGGTTGATCCCGCGCATCGTGGGCAAGGTATTGGTCAAGTTTTGCTGGCTGCGGCAGAGGCGCATGCGCGCGCGCTGGGTTGTTGCAAGGTCACGCTAGAGGTGTTGAGTGGCAATACGCAGGCACAGCGTTCCTATGAACGCTTTGGTTTTGAGCAATACTCCTTGAGCGCCTTGACGGGACAAGCGCTCTTTATGCAGAAGTGGCTGTAGGTGTGTGGTCTTTATGGACAAAGCCTCGTTGAAAGCAAATAATCAAGTGACTGTGTTTTTTGATGGTTCGTGCCCACTCTGTCGGCGCGAAATCGGCTTTTATCAAAACAGCGTAGGTGCAGAGCAGATTCGCTGGGAGGATGTCAGCCGTGTTTCAGACGGGCAGGTGGCCGCTGACCTGAGTTGCCAGCAAGCGATGGCGCGTTTTCATGTGCGTGCCAAGGATGGCTCCCTTAAAAGCGGGGCAGAGGCATTTGTCGAGCTTTGGTTGAGTCTCAAGTACTGGCATTGGTTTGGGCGGCTGTTTGCGCATCCTCCCGGAATTTGGTTGTTAGAAAAGTGTTATGTTGGCTTTCTTAGGATACGCCCAGCCATACAGCGTCGGATCAAATAGCGTCCTACCAAGGAGTGCTTAATGTTGATCTCCTTTATCTTTGCAGATGTTCCACGATTAAACTCAAGCTTATGAATTCACCTGACCAAAAACAAGATCTAGGCATACCGATCTCGGTATCCATTCGTAATCGCTTGAAGACGGCTCGCAAGCGCTTTCATGCCAATGACAATATTTCCGATTTTATCGAGCCAGGTGAGCTCGCGCTCTTGTTGGACGAAGTCGAAGGCAAAATGAAAGGTGTATTGGAGAGTCTGGTGATTGACACCGTCTCCGATCACAACACCAATGACACTGCGCGACGCGTGGCAAAAATGTATATCCAAGAGGTTTTTGGCGGTCGTTATCGCCCCCAGCCGCCCATCACGGAGTTTCCGAACGTCGAGCATCTAAGCGAACTGATGATTGTCGGACCGATCACCGTTCGCAGCGCGTGTAGCCATCATTTTTGTCCAGTGATTGGCAAGGTTTGGATCGGCATCATGCCCAACGAGCATACGAACGTGATTGGTCTATCCAAATACGTTCGTCTGGCCGAATGGATCATGAGCCGTCCCCAGATTCAAGAAGAGGCAGTAGTTCAGCTCGCTGATTTGATTCAGGGAAAAACTCAACCTGATGGTTTGGCGGTCGTGATGAGCGCGACCCACTTCTGCATGTCTTGGCGCGGTGTCAAAGACATGGACAGCCGTATGATCAACTCTGTGATGCGTGGCGCCTTTTTAAAGGATCCTAATTTACGTCGTGAGTTCTTGTCCCTGATTCCTCGAGAGGTATAGCTATGTTGGTACGTTTGTTATATGTTAGCCGTGCTCTAGACCCAAAAGCTGATGAGGAGACGGATTCGATTTTAGATTCTTCGCGTCAGCACAATATTGCCAATGGCATTACGGGGATTCTTTGCTACGGGGGCGGGATTTATCTCCAGGCCATCGAGGGGGGGCGCAAGCAAGTCAATGAGTTGTATGGGCATATTTTGCGTGATGCTCGACACAAAGATGTGGTGTTGTTGCATTACCAAGAAATCACCGAGAGGCGTTTTGGAGGTTGGACCATGGGAAAGGTCAATCTTTCCAAGCTCAACACTTCGATCGTCCTTAAATACTCCGAGCAGCCTGAGCTCGATCCTTATTCAGTCTCTGGCGTGGTGTCTCTTGCGCTCCTTGAGGAGCTCATGTTGACAGCCTCCATCATCGGTCGTGCCTAAAATAAAATAAGCCAAATAATATGAGCGCGACTGATTCAACTTCGCAAGTACAAGACCATTCCCTAGGCGTACGTTTACTGCTTAATGTGGGTCATGGGCTGGACCACATGTTCTTACTGATCTTTGCGGCCTCGGTGGGTGTGATTGCGATTGATTTTGGCTTTGATAGCTGGGAAGACCTGATGCCTTATGGCGTGGGTGCTTTCGTGTTGTTTGGCTTAGGTTCGATTCCCTCCGGCCGCCTTGGTGATCTCTGGGGACGTCGCCGAATGATGGTCGTATTTTTTGTCGGGATTGGAGTCTCCACGCTGATTGCTGCCTTGAGTCA
>CAMBLP010000210.1 GCA_945868195.1 Bordetella parapertussis | reverse complement strand
CAACACCTTCCATACGGTCTTCGGTATCGATCAGGTGGTTATAGGCCTCGATTTCGAAACGAAAAGCAGTCCGTAACTCCATTTGACCGCCATAACGCACAGATTTCTTGATTTGGCGGACAGAAAGTGGGGCATTAGCCGCAATGACTTCGGCCGTTTCGATGGCTTTGGCTAGCACCTCAGCGGGCTCTAGTATGGCGTTGATCAAGCCATACTCGCTTGCTTGTTGCGCGCTAAAGGGCTTGCCGGTCATCAAGATTTCTTTGGCGCGGCGCTCGCCGATTGCACGTGGCAAGTTTTGTGTGCCACCGGCGCCGGGCATGATGCCGAGCGTGACTTCGGTCAGCGCAAAGCGTGCGGCGTTACTGGCATAAATAAAGTCGCAGGACAGCGCCATTTCCAGGCCGCCCGCGTAGGCGTGACCGTTGACCGCTGCAATCACAGGAACAGGCAGGTCCACGAGCGTCCAGTACATGCGTTCAAACAGCTCGTGTTGCAGCGTCCACTGGCGTTTGGTCATGCCGTTGCGCTCTTTTAAGTCACCACCCGCGCAGAAAATCTTCTCGCCCGCACCCGTCAGTACGATGCAGCGGACTTCGCCGGCATCCGCAGTGAGTCGGTTCCAAAGGTCCAGCAAGTCGTGGCCAGTTTGGGTATTGATCGCGTTGCCGACTTGAGGACGATTGAGTGTGACTTTGAGCACATGCGTGCTGACCATTTCAGTCGCAATGGTTTCGTAAGAGGGAAAAGTACTCATGTTGCTTTCCTTTTTGTGATCAATGTAGAGTGTTCGCCGAGTTTGGGCGGTGCGGCGTAGGGTTTGGGCCTGACGCCGTCAAAACTAATCGGCAGGCCGATAAAGCGCATGCCTGTGCCAGGAACGTCTTGCATCAGGCCGAGCGCCTGGGTTTGTGGATGCGCGACCATTTGCGCGAGATTATTGACCGACGCGCAGGGCACACCCGCCGCCTCAAGTTGCTCGACCCAATAGTCGGTCGGTTTGGTGGCAATGATGGCGTCGAGCATGGCGTAGAGCACGGTCTGATTTTCAACGCGCCGCGGGTTGTCAGTAAAACGAGGATCGGTGGCCCATTCAGGCTTGCCGACCGTTGTGGAGAGCGCTTTGAAAAGCGCATCGCTACCCGCGGCGATGACCAGCTCGCCATCGCTTGTCATATAGCCTTTGTAGGGAACAATGCCTGAGGCGCCCGAGCCTTGTTTGACTGCAAGCTCACCATTTGAGAGATATTGTGCGGTGAGTAGGGATACCCACGTCGTAGCGGTCTCATAGAGCGACACGTCAATGACTTTGCCGACTCCCGATTGTTGGCGCTCGAGCAGTGCGGTCAAGATACCGATGATGCCCCACATGCCCGTACCCATGTCGACAATCGACGCGCCGACGCGAACCGAAGGGCGACCAGGCTCACCTGTCGTACTCATAATCCCACCAAAGGCCTGCATCAGCGGATCGTAACCAGGGCGATCTTTGAGCGGACCCACTTTGCCAAATGCGCCCAGATTGCAATAAATGAGGCGAGGTTGTTGAGCCAAAAGACTGGCGGCATCGAGGCCTAGTTTTTCCACGTGCCCAGGCCGCAGATTTTGAATCACGATATCCGCATGCTCACAGATATATTGCCTCAGCTCTTCGATTTGCTGAGGATCGCGCAGATCGCACACCACGGATTTTTTGTTGCGATTTAAGGCCTGAAAAAAAGGAGAAGCGCCTTCCCAAAAAGGAGGTCCCCAGCGACGGGCATCGTCGCCATCGGCTTTTTCAATTTTGATGACTCGGGCACCGAGCTCACCAAGAATTTGACCAGCGAACGGTGCGGCAACGCTATTGCCTAATTCGATCACCACGAGACCGGCGAAAGGGCCGGTTCGGAGATTTTCTTGCTTCTTAGACTCAGACATTGTTGATTGACTTTTTGAGTGGATTGTCCCTTCAAAATTATGTCATGAATTCATCGGCTCATCGTCCGATTAAAAGCAGAAATTGAGTGAAATGCGCGCAAAATCAGTTCGATCGAAGGTGGTTCGTCCCAGATCCACCGCCGACCGCGACAGGCATGCCTTTTAAAAGGTCTAAGTTTTGACACTTCTTAGCCATTCAGCTGGTCGCAAATCGCAGCCGTGACTTGCGCTGTGGTGGCTAAACCACCCAGATCGCGCGTGTGTAGGCGTGGATTGGCGGTGACGGCCTCAATCGCTTTCATCAAACGATCCGCGGCAGCTTGTTCGCCCAAATGCTCTAGCATCATGACCACGGACCAAAAGGTGCCGATCGGATTGGCTAAACCTTTGCCCATAATGTCAAAAGCAGAGCCGTGGATGGGTTCAAACATCGACGGGTAGCGTCGCTCGGGGTCAATATTGCCGGTGGGTGCGATGCCAAGGCTGCCCGCCAACGCTGCAGCCAGATCGCTCAAAATATCGGCATGTAAATTTGTCGCGACAAGGGTGTCGAGCGTAGCGGGGCGGTTGACCATCCGCGCTGTGGCGGCGTCGACCAACTCCTTGTCCCACTTGACGTCAGGAAATTCTTTGCTGATCTGGACGGCAATCTCATCCCACATCACCATCGCGTGGCGCTGCGCGTTTGATTTTGTCACCACCGTCAACAGTTTGCGTGGGCGCGACTGCGCAAGCTTGAACGCGTAGCGCATGATGCGCTCGACGCCCGCACGGGTCATCATGCTGACGTCGGTCGCGACTTCGATGGGATGGCCTTGGTGAGCACGACCGCCCACGCCAGAGTATTCGCCTTCTGAGTTTTCGCGCACGATCACCCAGTCGAGTTGTGCAGGCGTGCAGCGCTTGAGTGGCGCGTCGATGCCGGGCAGAATGCGAGTCGGGCGCACGTTCGCGTACTGGTCGAAACCCTGACAAATTTTCAGGCGCAATCCCCAGAGTGTGATGTGATCTGGGATATGCGGATCACCCGCCGAGCCAAACAATATCGCGTCTTTATCGCGTAGCGCATCCAGGCCATCCTCAGGCATCATCACGCCATGTTGACGATAGTAGTCACCACCCCAGTCAAAACTTTCAAACTCAAATTTGAGCGACTGATCTTTGGCAGCGATGGCTTGCAGGACTTTTTGACCCTCGGGGATCACTTCTTTGCCAATGCCGTCACCTGGGATCGCGGCGATACGATAAGTCTTCATGGAAATATCCTTTATTTTTTTAAGTGAAATGTTTTTTGGAGATCAGGGTTTGTGACCGCTTTCATAGCGTTTGCCGCGCGCAAGCAATTCTGGCGTGCCGATGACGGCATTCAAACCATCAAAATCAAGCATGGCGCCTTGAAAGGCACGTGTGCTACCGGTCGCCTTGAGGCTCGCGTAATAGTTTTGTAGCAGGTGAGCGACTGCACGCACAGTACCGCCTGGAAAAATCGCGATCGAGTATCCCAGTGACTGGAGCTCCTCGGCGGATTTGACCGGTGTCTTGCCGCCTTCGACCATATTGGCGAGCAAGGGTGCGCGTCC
>CAMBLP010000209.1 GCA_945868195.1 Bordetella parapertussis | reverse complement strand
AAGCCGTGGGTGCGTGGAGCTCCGAGCATGTGCTCAATGAGGGCGCTCAGGCACTGCGTCAAGAGCTGAGTCTTGAAGCCTTGCTCGTGACACGCTCAGAGCAAGGCATGACCATTTTTACAGAGCAGGGCCGCGAGCATGTCGACGCTCAGGCGCACGAAGTATTCGATGTTTCGGGTGCGGGCGATACCGTTTTGGCAACTTTGGCAGTGATGCGTGCAGCTGGCGTGGATTGGCCTCATGCGATGCTGTGGGCCAATCGGGCTGGCGGAATTGTGGTGGGTAAACTTGGCACCTCTATTGTCACAGCAGGAGAACTTTCATGATTATCGTCACAGGCGCGGCGGGTTTCATCGGCAGCAATATTGTGCGTGGTTTAAATCGTAAAGGTATGACGAATATCTTGGCGGTGGATGATCTGACGGACGGCGATAAGTTCGTGAACCTGGTGGGTGGAAATATTGCCGACTATATGCATAAGGATGAGTTTCGCCATAGGGTGTTGGAGGGATGTCTGCCTGATATTCGTGCCATTTTTCATCAAGGCGCATGCTCCGATACGACCGAACGTGATGGTCGTTTCATGATGGACAATAATTACCGTGTGACTCTCGAGCTGTTCGAATATTGTCAGGCGCACAAGGTGCCGTTTATCTACGCATCCTCTGCGGCCGTAGATGGTGCGGGCCCTGGTGATGTTGAAAGTCTGGCAAACGAACGCCCGCTCAATGTCTACGGGTACTCCAAGTTTCTGTTCGATCAGGTTGTGCGTGCGCGTTTTGAAACGCTCACCGCGCAGGTTGTTGGTTTAAGGTATTTCAATGTTTACGGGCCGCAGGAGCAGCACAAGGGGCGAATGGCCTCAGTCGCTTTTCACAATATGAATCAATTCCTCGCCGAGGGATATGTGCGTTTGTTTGGCGGTTGGGACGGTTATGGCGATGGCGGACAAATGCGCGACTTTATCTCGGTGCATGATGTAGTGGATGTCAATCTACATTTCCTCGATCATCCTGAGACCTCTGGCATTTTTAACTGTGGAACAGGTCGCGCTCAACCTTTTAATGATGTCGCAGCCGCTGTCGTCAATGCCATGCGTCATATCCAGGGAAAGACGAATTTGCCCCTCGATGATTTGGTCAAGCAGGGATTGTTGCGCTATGACAACTTTCCGGACGACCTAAAAGGGCGCTACCAGAGCTATACCCAAGCCGACGTGTCTGCGCTGCGTCGCGCGGGCTTTACGGCTCCGATGCGCGATGTGGAAACAGGCGTTTCCGAATATGTCCAGCAACTTCACGGCGCTCAAGCTTAAGTCTTTTTGTTGAGTTCGCATTCAGCTTACGTGAAGTACGCATGGATGACGACTTGTTTTGAGTGACCACTGATTCAGTTTGACCTTCAAGATAGCGATCTGCAAACAGACCCATTCCGGGCCTGTTTGATCGATCCGCACTCTTGGAGCAAACTTTTCATGAATCCTTTTATTAAAGACCCCGTGGCGCAACCCCTTGGTGCTCAAGCCACGGAACGTTGGCGTACACCTGCCAAAAGATCCCGAGGTACGAGGGTTTCACGACGAGCGGGTATGGCGATGATCGCCGTGGGCCTTGTTGCCGTGACACCGAGTCAGGCGCTGGATGTGAATACAGCTTCTGTCAGACAACTGGAGAGTTTGCGGGGTATTGGTCCTCGTACTGCAAAAATGATTGTGCATGAGCGCAGTCGCGCAGGCGCTTTTGAATCGATGGAGGATCTTTCCGATCGCGTAAGAGGCCTGGGTGAGAGGCGCGTCAGTGCTTTGCGCCAAGCGGGTCTTGAAGTCAATTCATCAAAGGCGGGATTGCCACTCACCGTTGAGAGTTCGGCTCCAGGCAAGGAAAAACCAAGCGGTACTCGTCCTTCGAACAGAAAAAGTCCTGACTTAAGCGCCAAGCCGGAAATTATTTCGCCTTCATCTTTTTAGTGCATCGAGTAGGACTTTTAGGGTGGTTTTGCATACTTTTTAGTATGGTCAGTCGCTATGAAAACATATCCTACGGTTGAAAATACGGTTGGCAACACTGCTCTTGTCCAGTTGCAGAGGTTGCCGGGCGCCTTGGTCGCCGCTTTGCGTGTTGCGCAGACGGCTCGCAATGCCACAATCGCTTTCATTGTGTGCGATCGCGGCGATCGTTATTTGTCGACGGGCTTATTTGACGAGCAAGTTTGATCGCACTAGGGCTTAGGGCTTAGCGTTTTTCCAAGGCTTGCGCTAAGTCAGCAACCGAGGCGGCATAAAAATAGCTACGGTTGTAATGAGTAATCGCAAAAAAGTTTGGGGTTGCAGTACGTAACTCCACACGACCAGCAGCCTCCTCGGGCAAGTCAATCACACCCAGAGGCGCACGTGCCCAGGCGGTTTCTTTTGCGCCTGCTGCAAGGGTTGCGCCTGCAGCCCTCAGCTGAGGCCAGTCCAAGTTGGCCTTAAGGCCGCCATCAACGAGTTTGTCGGCAGAGGCGGGTAGCGTGACGGGTGCAAAGACCGGCAGGCCTCTTTGCCAGCCATGTTCGACTAAAAAGTTTGCCACCGACATGATGGCATCCGACATGTTGTTGGAGAGATCGATGCTATTGGAACCTGTCGCACTCACCGCAAACCGTTTGATACTACCTGGCATAAATTGTGGGATGCCAATGGCCCCAGCATAAGAGCCCTTGATATTGCGTGCGTCGATTTTGCCAGCCAAATCAAGTTCGATCAGATCGGCGAATTGTCCACGAAACATGTCGGCGCGGTCAGGGCGCTTGGGATCAGGATAATCAAAGCCTAGCGATGCCAAGGCATCTAAGACGCGGAAATTGCCTTGGCTTTTGCCATACAGGGTCTCGACGCCAATAATGGCGGCAATGATGTTTTGTGGGACACCATAGCGCTTTGCGGCCCGATCAAGTTCTTTTTCGTATTGCTGCATGAATGTGCGACCTTGATTGATACGAATGGGTTCGACAAAGCGTCCTCGATAGGTCGCCCAACTGCGCGGCACGCGTGGCTGTCCTACCGCAGGTGGCGTGACGATTCGGACCACAGTGGGGTTGTAGCGGGCTTCGTCGATAAGTCCGAGCACCTTCGCTTCGGGGAGCTGTCTAGAAGCAGCGAGTTCGACACCGAACTGCTGTAAGGCAAGGCGCCGCGTGGTGGGAGTATGGCCGCCAGCTGGAGTGGGTAGAGTTTGACTTGGTTTGACGGTGTCCGACGGTTTAGTTGTATTCTGATTCGCCGCAGCGCCCTCTGGGCGCTCCCCTGCGCCTGCTTTGGGCGAAACCGCGGTCCCTGAACAGGCACTCAGTAAAGCGGTCAGACAGCTAATGAGCAGAATGCGACGTGGCACAGACATAAACTTTCCTTATTGGGTAGAGTCGTTATGATAACCAGACATCCCTTTTTTATGTATTTCGTGTTTCTTTCAAAATGCCATAGGCCTCGTTTCACAATCGCATAGGGGGCGATGGGAGCTCGGCCCCCTAT
>CAMBLP010000208.1 GCA_945868195.1 Bordetella parapertussis | reverse complement strand
TGCGTTTCATCACGCCACGGGGGCTGGCAGGCTTAGGTTGGGGCTTTCCTATGGCGCTTGGTGTCAAAGTCGCACAGCCACAGAAAGAAGTTTTCTGTGTGGTGGGCGATGGTGGTTTTGGTCACGTGTGGTCAGAGCTTGAAACGGCAACAAGAATGGGAGTGAAGGTCACGCTGATCCTCATCAATAATGGAATTTTGGGCTATCAGAAACATGCTGAGAATGTGAAATTTGGTGACCACACTTCGGCAGTGCACTTTAAGCCTGTCGACCACGCTGCGATTGCACGCAATTGCGGGTGCGACGGAATCAGAGTGACAGCTCCGAAAGAACTCGCGGACGCTCTCGCGCAAGCGAAGAAAAACGCAGGTACAACCTTGATCGAGGTGCTGTGCGATGAAAATGCATTTCCACCCATTACTTTTTACACGCCCGATGCAGCGGTGATTAAATGACACAAAAGCGAATCGCAGTGGTGACTGGTGCCAGACAGGGTATCGGACTTGAGACATCGAAAGCCTTGTTAAACAGCGGACATTTCGTTGTCATGGTGGACCGTCAGAAGTTTGACGGGGCGGCGCTCGTGGGGCCTGACCACTCGGCAAACATCTTGACGTATACCTTAGATGTAACGAACGACAGCGGCATCGCAAGCTTGTATCAAACAATCAGTGCGACGCTTGGCAAAGTGTCGGTGCTTGTGAATAACGCAGGCATATCACCTAAACAGCCTGATGGAAAATCAAGTGGCATCTTGCAACTCGATCCTAAAGAATGGGCGAAGGTGATCGAGGTCAACCTGACCTCTGTGATGCGGATGTGTCAGACGTTTATTCCGGACATGCAAGCACTGAAGTACGGAAGAATCGTGAGTATTTCTTCGCTTGCGGGTCGATCAAAATCAGTGGTCGCAGGACCAAGTTATATGGCGTCCAAAGCAGGCGTGCTTGGACTGACGCGTGCGATTGCCACGGAAATGGGTCCCTTCGGTATCACGGCAAACTGCGTTGCCCCGGGTAGAATTTTGACAGAAATGGCATTGCAAGCCGGCGAAGAGGTCAATCGCCGCTACGCAGAGCAGATTCCGGTGAAACGAATCGGCACACCCGAGGAGGTGGGTCAGGCTGTCGCTTTTTTATGTGCAGAAAGTAGTGGATTTATTAATGGAGCCACCATTGACATCAATGGTGGATTTTTCATGTCGTAAGCGATGCAAGCATCGTAATACTTATAACAACGGAGCAAATATGATTCAGAAAATGAAATTAGCCTTAGGTGGATTCGCATTGTTGGCCAGTGTGGGTATGGTGAGTGCACAAAGCTTTCCGCAACGCGAGGTGGCCTTGATCGTTAACTTTGGCGCAGGCGGTGCGACGGATGTGGCCTCGCGCGCGTTAGCGCAAGGCATGGAGGCACCACTCGGAAAGCCAGTGATCGTGCAGAACAAACCTGGTGCCATGGGCACCTTAACGCCCGCATATATCGCCAAACAAAAACCTGATGGCTATCAGGTGGGTGTTGTGACGTACTCAACGGTTGCGATCATGCCGCATTTGATGAATCTGACTTACACGATCAAAGATTTTGAGTTTGTCGCGGGGTTTGGTCGCTTTCGTTATGGCGTCGCAGTACGTGCTGATTCGCCCTATAAAAATTTACAGGACCTCGTCGCAGCGGCAAAGACAGGAAAGGGCATTTTCTTTGGTGCACCTTCTGCACCAAACAATCTCGCCATGCTTGAGTTAGGCCGTGTAGCAGGCGGAAAGTTTGAGCAGATTAGTTATAAGTCTGGGCCTGAAACAGTGACGGCTTTGTTAGGCGGTCAGGTGGAAGTGATTGTTCAAAATCCCTCTGATATTTTGCCGCACATCACCAGCGGTAAGTTACGCCTACTCGCTTCCGCTAGCCCGATGCGTTGGGTTGAGCAGCCTAATGTGCTGACGATGAAAGAGCAGGGATTTAATGTGGAGATTGACTCATGGATGGGACTTGCCGTTCCAAAAGGGACACCAAAAGAGATTGTCGATAAGCTTCAGGCTGCAGCACTCGCCTCAGTCAGAAATCCCGATGTGGCAAAGCGCCTTCAGGGTCTGGGTGTAGACCCTTCCCCTCTAACTGGCAAGCAGTATGAGGAGACTTTACAGACTGGATATGTAGAGATGGGTAAGGCAATTAAGGCTGCGAATTTGCCTAGAATTAATTAATAACCAACGCATACAAGAACCAACGTATACGCGTGTGAAAATTCACACGCGTATGACGGCTCTCAAGAGCGAATTTTAGTCAAGCGTAGCGCCCGATAGTTTGACGATATCAGCCCACTTTTTCGCTTCGCTTTTATTGAAAGCAGCGAATTCTGCTGGTGATGATCCCACAGGTTCAGCGCCCATTTTTTGATAAGCCTCGATGACTTGAGGATTTTTAAGCGCAGCTTGCACATGCTTGGCTAACACATTAACCACCGCGGGCGGCGTGCCTTTGGGGGCCCAATAACCATACCAAGTACTAATATCAAAGCTTGGGTAACCGCTTTCTGCAATCGTTGGGAGTTCAGGACGGGCCTTTGCCCGGTTGAGTGTCGTGACGGCAATAGGACGAAGTTTGCCTGCATCAATCAGTGCTGTAGCCGAAGGCATCGAGTCGAACATCAGATCAATTTGCCCACCAGCCAAATCTTGAAGTGCTGGCGCGCTTCCCTTGTAAGCAATGTGCTGCATATCAATGCCGGCGAAGCGTTTAAAAGACTCTCCAGCTAAATGCTGAGCAGAGGCTGTTCCAGCAGAACCAAAATTCAGCTTGCCACCCTTTTGTTTAGCATAGGCAACTAAGTCACTGACACTTTTGATAGGGGAGTTCGCGGGTACAACCAATACCAAGGGCACTTGAGCCAACTGTGAAATCGGCACAAAGTCATCGATCGCATTAAAGGTCATTTTTTTATAGACACTGGGATTGATGACATGAATAGAGGCATTACCCAAAATAGTGTAGCCATCAGGCTCTGCGCGTGCGACAGCCTCTGAGCCGATCATCCCACTCGCACCGGCACGATTGTCAACCACGACGGATTGACCAATTGTTTTGCCCATCTCTGCGGCGACAACGCGTGCTGTTAAGTCGGTCGGACCTCCCGGAGGGTAGGGGACGACCAAGCGGATTGAGCGTTCGGGGTACTTGGAGGCGCTTTGTGCGTTTGCCGCACTGACACTGAGCCCCAGGGAACATGCCAGCAGAGTGACTGTAAAAACGCAACGCCTTGTTATTTGAATCATGATTTATCTCCAGAAATTTTTATGGCTAGTTTGTGTAATACCTGACGTGAATGTAAATCTATTAATGCTTGAGGTAACGCCTCCATTTCGTAGACATTGCTTGTCGTCGGGAATATTTTTTTCTCAAGCGTCAAGCGTTGAAGCGTGTCCATCATGCGCCGCATCTGAGGTTCGTGCAAAAGACGCTCATCGGTTGGGGTCCAGCCAATATAACGACCGAAGTAAAACCCGTGGAGCGATAAGTTTTTAACCAACATGATATTTTGTGG
>CAMBLP010000207.1 GCA_945868195.1 Bordetella parapertussis | reverse complement strand
ATCTGCCACAAAGCTCGACCCTCGGCCATGATATTGCCCCACGAGGGAATCGATGGAGGGATGCCGGCACCAATAAATGAAAGACTCGCCTCGGCCAAAATCGCTAAACCACAGATATACGTTGTCTGCACAGTCAGCGCAGCGATTGTGTTGGGAAAAATATGTTTAAACACCACGCGTACAGGCGAGGCGCCTGCTGCGATCGCCGCCTCGACATAAGGCTGCTCACGCAAGGAGAGTGCCAAACCTCTGACCAGTCGTACGACCCGTGGGACCTCGGCGATCGTGATGGCGATAATGACATTTTCAAGTGAAGCGCGTGTCAAAGCAATCAAGGCAATCGCCAACAAAATAGTTGGGATCGACATCAGACCATCCATGATGCGCATCACGATCGCATCGATCCATTTGACGAAGCCAGAGGTCAAGCCAATGATGGTCCCGATCACTGCGGACAGGATGGCGACAGAGATGCCAACGATCAGCGAAATACGAGCGCCATACACCACACGCGCGAATACGTCACGACCAAGCAGGTCAGTCCCAAACCAGAACCGCTCGCTCGGCACCCGCGCCCGATGAATCGGAGAAAGCGCCATAGGATCTTTTTCAGCGATCCACGGCGCAAAAATCGCCATCAGAATGAGCAAAAAAACAATCGTTCCACCTACAAAAATGGTCGGATGACGCCTGAGGAATTTAAAGGCTTGCGACATTAGTATTTAATCCTCGGGTCAAAGACGCGATAAAGCAGATCGATGATGAGATTGACCAACACATATAAAAAGCTAAAGAGCAAAATCACGCCCTGAATGATTGGATAGTCACGCCTAAGAATGGCATCTACAGTCAAGCGACCCAAGCCTGGAATCGAAAAGACAGTCTCTGTGACAACAGCGCCGCTAATGAGCAAGGCCACACCACTACCTATCACGGTGATGACTGGGATCGCGGCGTTTTTGAGTGCATGTCGAAATAAGATGTCTTGATTGCCGACGCCTTTCGAGCGTGCGGTCCTGATGTAATCTTGAGAAAGTGTTTCAAGCAGTGTTGCACGCGTGATCCTTGTAATCAACGCGACATAAACGCTACTGAGCGCGAGTGTCGGAAGAATCAAGGTTTTGATGGAACTCCAGATCCCTTGTGAAAAAGGCACATACCCCTGAACTGGCAGCCAACGCATTTCAATACCGATCGCCCACGCAAGCATGTAACCCACGACAAACGTAGGCAATGAAAAACTTAAAACGGCCACGATCATGACACCACGGTCATAACGACTGTTGTGACGCCATGCCGCCAACGCACCCAAGGGAATGGCAATCGTCACAGAGACGATCAAGGTCATGACCATCAAGGTAAAGGTGGGTGGCATCCGCTGCACAATCATTTGTGAAACGGGGACTCCAGTAAAAAGGGAGCTGCCCAAATCACCCTGAAGCACGTTGAGTAACCACAAGGTGAAGCGATGATAGAAAGGCTGGTCCAAGCCAAGCGTCTCTCGGATGCGCGCGATATCCTCGAGCGAAGCTTCTTCGCCTGCAAGGAACACCGCAGGGTCGCCCGGCGCTAAATCAAGCAAGCCGTAGACGAAAAGCGCAACGACCAGCATGACAGGTAAAGTCAACAGCAAACGGCGGATAGTATAAGCAAACATCTAAATCAAACGCCTTGTAAAGCCTTCATGTGGATTGATGCTATCGACTGAAAGACTTCGCGTCAACTGATTATTATTAACTTGGCAAGGCGAGGATGAGGGCGTACATTGTTCGAGTTGTGTCTCGTCCACCAGATGAAATCATTAAAAATATCAGGAGTCATGCATGGATTTAAGTCGCTTTCCCCGCCGCCAATACACTGTCGGCCCTTCCCCCATCGAGTTTTTACCTAATTTCACCAAAGCCTTGGGCGGACCCAAGGTCTGGATCAAGCGTGACGACATGTTGGGTCTGGCACCCGGCGGGAATAAGACGCGCAAGCTCGAGTTTCTGATGGGCGACGCACTCGCTAAAGGCGCGGATACGCTGATCACCTGCGGTGCACCACAATCCAACCACTGCCGTATCACCTTGGCAGCGGCTGTCAAAGAAGGCCTCAAGTGTCGTTTCGTGATCGAGGAGCGCGTACCAGGAAGCTACGATCCGCAAGCAAGCGGCAATAACTTCATGTTTCGTTTGTTGGGCGTTGAAAGCATCACTGTAGTGCCTGGCGGCTCCAACATGGCGCAAGCGATGGAGGCTGCAGCTCAAGAAGCGCGTGCGCAAGGTCGCAAACCCTACATTATCCCAGGCGGCGGCTCTAACGCCGTCGGTGGCTTAGGTTATGTTGCATGTGCACAAGAAATTCAACAACAGCTGTTTGAGATGGGTCAACCCATGGATTACCTGGTGGTGGGCTCCGGCAGCTCAGGCACGCATGGTGGTCTGGTTGCTGGCTTTTTAGGTAACAACATCAAGATCCCTCTTGTGGGCGTCGGTGTCAGTCGCGACCCACAAGACCAAAATCCCTTGGTTCACAAAGAAGCACAAGCCATTATGGACTTGCTGGGTACCGGTATTCAGGTACCAGCCGAGGCGGTTGTCTCTTTTGGGGACTGGTGGAGACCCAAGTACTCGATACCCAATCCCGCGATGGTCGAGGCGGTTCAGTTGCTCGCGCGTACAGAGGCGATATTGCTCGATCCGGTCTATACAGGCAAGATCATGGCGGGCCTGATTGGTCTGAGTCGCAAAGGCTACTTTAAACCCTCTGACAACGTGTTGTTCTTGCACACAGGCGGTGCGACATCGCTGCATGCCTACGAATCCGTCATTTTGGGTGATCCAGCGGATGCAAAATAGGCGGTCAAGTATGTATTGCGCCAAGGCACAACGAGTAGTATTGTCATTGGCGAAAGCGTGCCATTTTTAAACATATCAACAACACCAACAAAAGGTGGAGACATGAATATTCTGAAAACAGGCCTCATCGCCGCCGCGCTTGCCGCGCTGTCCGTCAACGCGTTCGCTCAAAACTATCCTTCAAAACCCATTCGCTGGGTCGTGCCCTACACGCCAGGCGGCTACACCGATAACGTGACGCGTATCGTGACAGCAAAAGTTCAGACTATCTTGGGTCAACCCATCATTATCGAAAACAAGCCTGGTGCCAATTCAATCATTGGTACAGACTTCGTGGCCAAAGCAGCGCCCGATGGCTATACGATTTTAACGGTCATCACGGCGCACGCCGCGAACGCCACGCTGTATG
This sequence comes from Bordetella parapertussis, assembly GCA_945868195.1. GTDB lineage: Bacteria > Pseudomonadota > Gammaproteobacteria > Burkholderiales > Burkholderiaceae_B > Zwartia. The sequence continues at coordinate 346 of CAMBLP010000207.1, read as the reverse complement.
AAGGCAAGTTGCCCTTCGACCATAAAGCACTTGTTCCGGTGTCTCTCGTGGCGATTTCCCCCCTGATATTGACGACGAGCAAACAGTTTCCTGTGAAAAACGTGGGTGAGCTGCTTGCCTACGCCAAAGCGAACCCTGGCAAAGTTGCCTTTGGTTCGTCGGGTGTCGGGGCTGCGGCCCACCTGACCTCGGAACTGTTGCAAAGCACCGCCGGCGTCAACATGATTCATGTGCCCTACAAAGGCACGGCGCCCGCGCTGGCCGACTTGATGTCCAATAACATTCAAATGTTGGTCGACGTACCCAGCTCTATGATGCCGCACGTCAAGGGTGGCAAAGTCAACGC
>CAMBLP010000206.1 GCA_945868195.1 Bordetella parapertussis | reverse complement strand
ATGTGCCTCCACCTGACGCTCGGTTTCCGCCATAAATCCTAAACTTTTCTCGGTTCCGGCTCGGCTTGCAAGCACGCCGAGCGCAAAAGAACCGGCATACCAGAGCGGATTGAGCAGGCTTGGACGGCTATCAAGCTCTCGCAAACGCTGTGCGCACCAGCCCAAATGATCGACTTCCTCGGCCGCGGCCTCCAAAAAGAACGCGGCGCTTTCGGTGTGTTGGACTGCGGCGGCTTGTCCGCGATAAAGAGCCTGCGCGCAGATTTCACCAACATGATTAATCCGCATGAGACCCGCGGCATGACGTTTGGCCTCACGATCCATCCCCGCATCCGCGTCCGTCAAGAACGCGCCCGCCGGATTGGGACGAGACGCTGCGACACCACCACCGAGTACCTGCAACGCCACATCGATTTCAGCAATCAAGGGGTCTAAGAGCCCGTGCCTGCGAATGAGGCCAGACTGGGGATGGACTTCGGGCGTGAAAGCCTGAGGTGAGGCATCGGGAGAAGCAGATTGATTCATCAGAAAAACCATTCAAAACAGCCATTGCCTCTATGTTACCGCTCGTAGCACCACAAAATAGCCTAAACCCGTTTATGATTCTTGCTTCTACGCAGGGGATTGGACATGGAAGTCAAAATTGATTGGGGCGGTCCGGATGGCATGCTCTTTGTTGGCCAGACTGGCACAGGTCATATCGCAGCGATGGATGGCGCGCCCGAAGGCGGCGGCCACAATCTCGCACCGCGGCCGATGGAATTGTTGCTCGTGGGCACAGGTGGCTGTACCGCCTATGATGTGGTGCTGATCCTCAAACGAGGCCGACACGCCATCACAGGCTGCTCCGTGAAACTACAAGCCGAACGTGCTGACACGGACCCAAAGGTTTTTACAAAAATCCATTTCGTCTTTACCGTGACGGGGCACAATCTCCCGAGCGCAGCGGTTGAGCGGGCGATCGCGCTTTCGCACGAGAAATATTGCTCCGCCTCCGCCATGCTCGCGCACAGCGCCGAAATCACCTGGTCGGCCGATATTGTGGACACGGCGCTTCCTTCAACAACAAGCCCATAAAACCTTATACACCCATGAACCAGTACGAAACCTTTATGCGTCATGTCTATACGACGGGCGTGAATAAAACAGACCGGACCGGCACGGGCACCCGCTCGGTCTTCGGCTACCAAATGCGCTTTGATCTGTCTAAAGGCTTTCCACTGGTGACGACAAAAAAACTGCATACGCGCAGTATTTTTGTCGAGCTTCTCTGGTTTTTAAGAGGCGACTCCAATGTGCGTTGGCTGCAAGAAAATGGCTGCACGATCTGGGATGAGTGGGCGCGCGAGGATGGCGATCTAGGTCCGGTATACGGCGTGCAATGGCGCTCCTGGCCAACACCCGACGGTGGGCACATCGATCAAATATCGCAAATTCTAGAGCAAATTCGCAAGACACCTGACTCGCGCAGACTCATCGTCTCAGCCTGGAATGTCAGCGAAATCAAAAATATGGCCCTTCCCCCCTGCCATGCGTTTTTTCAATTTTATGTCGCCGAAGGCAAGCTTTCATGCCAGCTCTATCAGCGCAGCGCCGATACTTTTCTCGGTGTGCCCTTCAATATTGCGAGTTATGCGTTGTTGACCCACATGGTTGCACAACAGTGTGACCTGGAGGTTGGCGACTTCGTCTGGACAGGTGGTGATTGTCACATCTACAGTAATCACTTCGAGCAAGTCGAACTCCAACTTTCGCGCGAACCCCATCCCTATCCAAAACTCGTCATACAGCGCAAACCCGACTCTCTCTTTGATTATCGCTACGAAGATTTCGTCATCGAAGATTATGCCCACCACCCGCACATCAAAGCACCGGTGGCGGTTTAACAAAGGCCTTCAAGCGCATGCAGCTCTCTTTGATCGTCGCCTACGCACAAAATCGTGTCATTGGGCGAGACAACACCCTGCCCTGGAAGTTGCCCAGCGACCTTGCGCATTTCAAGCGCACAACGCTTGGACATCCCATCATCATGGGACGAAAGACGTGGGAGTCTCTCGGCAGACCATTGCCTGGCCGACGCAACATCGTCATCTCCAGGGACGTCCGCTATGCCGCCCAAGGCGTGGAGTGCGTGACCAGCCTCGCTCAAGCGATCGCTTCTGTACAGGACCTCGACGAGGCTTTTGTGATTGGAGGCGCCCAAATCTACCAAGAGGCGCTCCCCTTCGCTCAGCAAGTGATTGCGACTGAAGTGTTGGAGTCAGTAGAAGGTGATGCTTTTTTTGCTCCTTTGGACAAGGCGCAATGGATAGAAACTTCAAGAAAGCCTCAACCGGCGGAAAACGGCCTGCGTTTTGATATCGTTCATTACCGACGCAAGGACTGCGGACAGATGGAAAAGGCATGATTAAAAAACTGATCATCGGGACAGTGTTGGTGGTTGCGTCGATCGCGACATTCAGCGGCATCAGCTGGTGGTCGGGCTTTCGGATTCAGTCACAATCTTATGCCGCGATGGATGCGATTAACCTCCATCTGGCCCGCACCTGGTCTGATCAAGTGCGGCTATCCGCGCGCAACTATCAGCGCGGCATCTTTTCCAGCGAAGCGTCTTATGTGCTGAGTTTCTCTACGAGTAAGGATGGGCAGGCTCACCCTGAGCGAGAATTGCTGTTTATTAACCATATTACGCATGGCCCCTTTCCTCTACAAAACCTCTTAAATGGCGAGTTCTCCGCTATTGGTGGATTCATTCATACAGTGAGTGCGTCAACACCTTGGACCGATTCGCTTTTCAAGGAAAACCCGGGTCAACCTCTCGTCATCGGAAAAACACGGGTCAGCAAGAATGGCGTGGCGACCCTGGACTGGTCGATACACCCGATTGATTTTCGTCATGATGCCTTGAGAGTGAAATTCGCTGGGGCCAAACTCAAAGCCGATATTGGACCGCGACTCAAGCACAAAAAAGGCGAGCTGGTACTTGACGCGCTCAATATCACTGATGGGCACACGACCTTTGACGTGAAAGGGCTCAAAGTCAAGATGGATACGCGCCTCGACGCCTCCGGACTTACGATTGGTACACAGACACGGGAGATCGGCACTTTGAGCTGGGCTTCCGTGAATGCCTCAACGGTTGAGCTCGATAAATTTAAATTGCGTACCGAGATGAAGCTCGACGATGCCGAGGTCAGTGGCCATACCGAGCTCAACATCGGCGCGCTGAGCATCGCTCAACAAAAGCTCGGAGCATTGAAGTTGTCACTCGCCTATGACAAACTCAGCGATCGCGCACTCAGCCCTTTGCTAGAGCTCTATCATCGTGCAATCGTGAGTTTCGCGATCAATGTTTTGAAGCCTGAGCCGGTTAGTAATGCTGAGATTAAAAGAGCTTGGCAATATCTTCAGAGTCTTTTAAAAAATGATCCCAGTATTCGCATCGAACCACTCTCATGGGAAACCTCGGCGGGAAAAAGTCAGCTCACACTGCATACTACCTTCAAGCCCGTAGAGCTGGCGAGTGGTGGTATAGGGTTACGCGAAAATCCCATCGATACGCTTGATGCGACCTTGACCATTTCCCAGCCCATGGTCAACGCT
>CAMBLP010000205.1 GCA_945868195.1 Bordetella parapertussis | reverse complement strand
CGGCGAGCATTGTGCGCTTGGGGGGTGCCCAGCCGTTTTCAGAGCGCCAGGCTGAGGTGAGTGTTTGCTCGCCTACAAGCCAAGAAATTATGGGGATTGTGCTGTTTACATCGGGTTTGCCGTGCGGCATGGAGGTTTCTCATTAGAGGATCAAAAGTGCTTGGAAGTGAGTTTTTGGGGAGCAGAGGGCAAATACGTCCATGCTGCCGTAAAATACTCGGTAAATTCCCTACAACCCCGACATTTTGCTCTAAAAAAGGATCTCTCATGGCTTTAGTTTCCATGCGCCAGCTTCTCGACCACGCCGCCGAGCATGGTTATGGCATTCCCGCATTTAACGTGAATAACCTCGAACAGGTCCAGGCCATCATGGAAGCGGCGGCTCAGACCGATAGCCCCGTCATCATGCAGGCCTCTGCAGGTGCACGCAAATATGCAGGCGAGGGATTCCTGAAATACTTGATCCAGGCAGCAGTCGAGTCCTACCCCCATATTCCTGTTGTGATGCACCAGGATCATGGCCAGTCCCCCAAGATTTGCCAAGGCGCGATTGATCTTGGATTTTCTAGTGTGATGATGGACGGTTCGCTCAAAGAAGACGGCAAGTCGATCGCCGACTATGACTACAACGTTGCCGTGACCAAGCAGGTCGTGGAGATGGCCCACAAGCTGGGCGTCACGGTCGAGGGTGAGCTGGGCTGTCTGGGCTCGCTCGAAACCATGGAAGGCGACAAAGAAGACGGTCACGGTGCCGACGGCAAGCTGACGATGGATCAGTTGTTGACCGACCCAGAGCAGGCGGCTGACTTCGTGCGCCGTACGCAGCTCGACGCCCTCGCGATCGCGATCGGTACCAGCCATGGCGCTTACAAGTTCACGCGCAAGCCCACAGGCGATATTTTGTCGATTTCGCGGATCAAGGAAATCAACAAGCGCTTGCCTAATACCCACCTTGTGATGCACGGCAGTTCAAGCGTGCCGCAGGAGTTGCTGGCTGAGATTCGTCAGTTTGGCGGTGACATGAAAGAAACCTACGGTGTGCCAGTCGAAGAAATTCAAGAAGCCATCAAGTTTGGCGTGCGCAAAATCAATATCGACACCGATATTCGTTTGGCGATGACGGGCGCGATTCGTCGTTTCTTTGCTGAAAATCCAGGCAAGTTCGACCCCCGCGAATACCTCAAGCCTGCGCGTGAGGCGGCCAAAGCGATCTGTGTCGCACGTTACCAGCAATTCGGTACGGCCGGCAACGCCAGTAAAATCAAGGTTGTGCCCCTTAAGGACGTTGCAGGCCAATACGCCGCTGGCAAACTTTCGCAGGTCGTGCAATAACCGTCATGACGAAAGCACTGTATCAGTCTAGTATCCAATCTCTTCCGCTACTGGCGCGCGGCAAAGTACGCGATATGTACGCGGTCGGCGATGACAAGCTTTTGATTGTCGCGAGTGATCGTATCTCCGCGTTTGATGTGATTCTTGATGACCCGATCCCCGGTAAGGGTCAGGTTCTCAAGGAGTTGACTGACTTTTGGTTGGAAAAGCTCGCGCATGTGTTGCCGAATCACTCAACCGGGATCAATCCCGAGGATGTGGTCGCGCCCAATGAGCGAGAGCAGGTGATCGGTCGCGCGGTGGTGGTCAAACGTCTCAAGCCCATCATGGTCGAGGCGGTTGCCCGTGGCTATCTGATTGGCTCCGGCTGGAAAGATTATCAAGCGACAGGCTCTGTCTGCGGCATTCTGTTGCCGGCAGGTCTCAAACAGGCTGGCAAATTACCCGAGCCGCTTTTTACGCCAGCCGCTAAAGCCGAGATGGGCTTGCATGATGAAAACGTCGACTTTGCCCACGTGATCAAAGAAGTCGGTCAGGAGATGGCTGAGCGTATTCGTGCGGTGACGTTGCGTTTGTACACCGAGGCAGCAAGTTTTGCCGCCACCAAGGGCATCATGATCGCGGACACTAAGTTTGAATTTGGTCTCGATGCGAATGGTACGCTGCATTTAATGGATGAGGTGTTGACGCCTGACTCTTCACGTTTCTGGCCCGCAGATGGTTACCGCGAGGGCATCAGTCCTCCTTCGTTTGACAAGCAGTTCGTCCGCGATTGGCTCGAGACGCAAGACTGGGGAAAAACGCCTCCCGCACCGCGACTACCCGCTGATGTGATTGCTAAAACTGCGGCTAAATACCGCGAAGCTCTTGATCGTTTGACTGCCTAATTGACTCACTGTCCAATTTTTATTCGCAAGGCTTTGATATGACCTCTTTATCTTCTGCTGGTGCACCGATCGTTGGTGTCATTATGGGTTCGTCCAGCGATTGGGAAGTCATGCAACACGCGGTCACGATGCTGGGTGATTTTGGTGTGCCCTGCGAGGCGCGGGTGATTTCCGCGCACCGTATGCCGCTCGATATGGCGGAGTACGGCGCGCAAGCAGCCGCACGCGGCTTGCGCGGCATTATTGCCGGTGCAGGTGGTGCCGCCCATCTCCCTGGCATGATGGCGGCGCTCACCGAAGTCCCTGTGTTTGGTGTACCTGTGCCTTCCAAGTATTTGCGTGGCGAGGATTCTCTTTTGTCCATCGTGCAAATGCCTAAAGGTATTCCGGTGGCGACCTTTGCAATCGGCGAAGCGGGTGCCGCGAATGCCGCCTTGCACCTGATTGCGACACTCGCGACGACCGATATCTCCTTGCGTGAAAAGCTCATCGCCTTCCGCGCCCGCCAAACCGAGGCAGCTCGTGCTATGCGAGTGCCTCTGTGATTGCACCGGGTGAGTGGCTCGGTCTGATGGGGGGCGGTCAGTTAGGTCGCATGTTCTGTCATGCAGCACAGTCTCTTGGTTATCGAGTCGCGGTATTAGATCCTGCGCATGAGGGTCCTGCGGCCTCAGTCGCTGATATGCATATCCAAGCAGACTACGATGATGAAACGGCGCTGATCAAGTTGGCGCAGCGTTGTCGAGCCGTCACCACTGAATTTGAAAACGTTCCCGCTCAAAGTCTCTTGACCTTGGCAGCGCATTGCCGCGTGACACCGGGGGCGCATGCAGTCGAGATTGTGCAGGATCGCATTGCAGAAAAAGCCTTCATCGTCAGTCAGAGTGTCGCGGTCGCACCGTATGCCGCTATCCGGGCAGAGTCAGACTTGCGTGCTGCGGGCGCGCATTTATTTCCAGGTATTTTAAAAGTCGCTCGCCTGGGTTATGACGGTAAAGGCCAAGCGCGTGTAAGTTCGTTTGAGGAAGCGTTGAAAGCGTTTGCTGAATTTGGTGGCGTACCTTGCGTGCTCGAAGCCATGCTCGATCTCAAAGAAGAGCTCTCAGTCGTGTTGGCACGTGGCTTGGACGGTCAGTGCGCGGTATTTCCAGTTGCACGTAACGTCCACGAACAAGGTATTTTGGCCTTGACGACCGTCGACACGCAAGCGGTCGCGATGACGGCGCGTGCAACGGATGCTGCGTTAGCCATTGCACGCGGCCTCAAGTATGAAGGTGTGCTGTGTGTAGAATTTTTTGTGTTGGGCGACGGTCAGTTGCTGGTCAATGAAATCGCACCACGTCCTCACAACAGCGGACACTTCAGTATGAATGCCTGCGTGACCAGTCAGTTTGAGCAAC
>CAMBLP010000204.1 GCA_945868195.1 Bordetella parapertussis | reverse complement strand
CAGCTAAAGGATTTTGGAGCTTGTTCAAACAGGCGAAAAGCATCGTGAAAGCCCAGATTGAGTAACGATGTCAGTGCAGCGCGCTCAGCTGGAGAAACCAAAATTTGTCCCACCCATTTTGCTGGGTCGTGGACGTCCTCATCGGCGGGGGCGATGTTGTAGTCTCCGAGAACTGCCACATACTCATGACTTTCTTTTTCGTGGGCGAGCCATTGCTCGAGTGCCTCGTACCAGGAAAGTTTGTACGCGTACTTTTCACTATCGACGGCTTGTCCGTTGGGGCAATAGGCACAAATCACGCGAATCGTCCGATCACCAAAGGGGAGAGTGACGGCAACGACGCGCTGCTGCGGGTCTTCGAAGCCAGGGATGTTTCGCACGACTTGCGCACCAGGCTGACGAGAAATCACTTCGACACCGTTATAGGTTTTTTGACCGGTCCAAGCGGCGTGATACCCAATTTCCGTAAAAGCTTCTAATGGAAACTTATCGTGATCGAGTTTGAGCTCCTGCAGGCATAAGGCATCGACTGGATTAGCTGACAGCCAATCGATGACTTGAGGCAGGCGAACCTTGAGAGAGTTGACGTTCCAAGTAGCGAGTTGCATGGCACAGTTTTAAATGGCGCAAAGCCGTTGTGCCAGATTCTAAACTGCTATTTGTCTATATATTCGCGTGGAACACGTTTTACGTTGCATAAGAGCTCATAGGCAATCGTATTTGCACGTTGCGCGACTTCATTGATATCCACGCAGCGACCCCAGAGTTCGACGCGGCTGCCAAGGCCTGTCTCGGGGAGCTCTGTCAAATCAACGTTGAGCATGTCCATCGATACACGCCCAACGATTCGGGAGGGTTTGCCGTCGATGGCGACCGGGGTGCCGGTAGGGACGCCTCGCGGATACCCATCTGCATAACCCATCGCGACCAGTCCCACGCGGGTTGGACGTTCAGCGATAAAAGTGCCTCCATAGCCCAAGGCGTCACCAGGCTGTAGTGTTCTGACAGCAAAGACCTCGCTTTGTAAGGTCATGACGGGTAAAAGCTTCTGCTCAGGATGTTTTGCTAAGAACGCAGCGGGCAGGGGGCTTGCACCATAGAGCAGCACGCCGGGTCGAGCCCAGTCTCGTCTGGCATCAGGCCAGGCTAAAACGCCCGCGGAGTTGCAAAGACTGCGTTCGCCGGGTAAGTCTTGCGTAGCCATTTCAAAAGCCCGGATTTGTGCTGCAGTGGCATCCTCGTCGGGTTCGTCCGCGCGGGCAAAGTGCGACATCAGGGTGATCGAGGCGACAGCAGAACATGAGGCCAGCCGTTGATATGCCTGGGTGACTTCGTTGAGAGCGAAGCCCGCGCGATGCATACCTGAGTCGACTTTAAGCCATACGTGCAAGCTCGCGGGAGCTAGCGTACTGGAATGAATCATGTCAATCTGAGTGGCTTGATGCACTGCAAACCAAATTTGATGGTTGTGAGCCGCCAGCAGTTCGGCCGTGTCAAAGCAACCCTCGAGTATGAGTATCGGGCGCGTAATGCCCGCTTGTCTTAACTCGAGTGCTTCGGCCATAAACGCAACGGCAAAGCCATCCGCGATGTCAGCGAGCGCATGCGCGCAAGGCACTGCGCCATGCCCATAAGCATTCGCTTTGATCACAGCGAGCGCGCGGCCGCCGTGCAGGGTTTGTGCTGTGAGGTAATTTTGGCGTAGCGCCGCCAGATCAATCAAGGCTTTCGAGGGTCGTGTCATTCGCAGTTCTTTAACAGTCGTTGGGTTTGTGCGGCTCCTAAGCGGGTAATGCGATGGCACGCGCAGCAATACCAGAGTGTGCTGCATGATAGCGACTCACCGCAAGACCTTCGGTGCTGATTTCTGGACTTTTGCCAGTCAAAATATCCGCAATCAGCTTGCCCGATCCACAGGCCATTGTCCAGCCCAAGGTACCGTGACCTGTATTGATAAAGAGGTTACGCAGAGGGCTTGCGCCAATAATTGGCGTGCTGTCAGGGGTCATCGGACGTAAACCTGTCCAAAACGAAGCCTTGTTGACGTCGCCGCCTGGAAACAAATCCGTGACGACTTTTTCAAGCGTTGCGCGGCGTTTGGGATTGAGTCTGAGATCAAAGCCACTGAGTTCGGCCATGCCTCCCACCCTGATACGGTTGTCAAACCGCGTTACGGCAACCTTGAAACTTTCATCCAGCACGGTCGATTGGGGGGCCAGACTTTCGTCGATGAGGGGAACTGTGAGAGAGTAGCCTTTGACTGGGTAGACGGGCAGATCGATGTTAAGAGGTCCTAGTAGATCTCGGGAATAACTGCCCAACGCCACAACATAGCGATCGGCGACAAGCGTTTCACGACCGACGCGTACGCCTTTGATTTCGTCGCCTTCGTTGATCAGTTGATGAATGTCTTTGCCATACAGAAACTTGACGCCGAGAGATTCTGACATTGCCGCGAGCCGAGTGGTAAAGAGGTTGCAATCGCCTGTTTCATCGTTGGGAAGTCTCAAACCGCCCACCAGTAAATGGCTAGCATTTTTTAAGCCAGGCTCGACAGTGGTCAGTTCGTGTTGCTGAAGGAGTTCGTAGGGGACACCACATTCCTTGAGGACCTCGATGTCCCGGCCTGCCGCGTCAAATTGGGCCTGCGTACGAAAGAGTTGTAGCGTACCCGAAGTCCGTTGTTCGTATTGAATGCCCGTGTCAGCGCGCAGGGCGTCCAGGCAGTGGCGACTGTATTCAGCCACCCGCATCATGCGTTCCTTGTTGATGACATAACGTTTGGCCGTGCATTGGCGCAACATGCTGGCCATCCATTTCAGCTGCCATAGGCTCCCGTCTAGACGAATCGCAAGAGGGGCATGCTTTTCGAACATCCATTTGATGGCTTTGAGTGGAATACCAGGTGCGGCCCAGGGCGATGAATAGCCAGGCGAGACTTGGCCCGCATTGGCAAAGCTTGTTTCGTTTGCGGCGCAAGGCTGGCGATCGACAACGGTCACGTTAGCACCAGCCTTGGCCAGGTAGTACGCGGTTGTCGTGCCGATGACTCCGGCACCTAAAACGATCACTTTCATGGATGGGACCTCGTTATTCAGGGAATAACTGAAGTTTAGAGGTAGCTTAGCAGTGTTTTTTTTTGTTTTTTTTCAAAAAAAATAAATAAATCACTTTTTTTGTTGTTTTTTGTTTGGTTATCTAGAGAAAAGTGACTAATTACATAATTTGTTGCTTTTCTAGGCTTAATTGTTTGACTGCGACAAGTTTCGCACGTAAACTCAGAGAGCAAGATTCTCAAGCGACGCGGTTTTTGTACCTAGGCTGTCGCCCTTAATGGTAAGCAGTGGTGTCTATCCCTTCCTTGATCATCTAGCACGCTGGGCGTTTTTGCCCGATTTTTATATTTATCAAGGAAGTTCGAAATGGCAACTGGTGTCGTGAAGTGGTTCAATGCCGAAAAAGGTTATGGTTTTATTATGCCTGACGGCGGCGGCAAAGATTTGTTCGCTCACTACTCTGAAATTCGTTCGAGCGGTTACAAGACCCTCGAAGAAAACCAGAAAGTCAGCTTTGAAATTGGTCAGGGCGCAAAAGGCCCATCAGCGACCAACATTCAAGTGCTGTAATTCTGCACTGACTGGCGTCT
>CAMBLP010000203.1 GCA_945868195.1 Bordetella parapertussis | reverse complement strand
ACATTTTAGCGCTTCACCTATTCGGGTGCTTCACCCGTTACGATGCAGGAATACCTTCCGTTTTCTCGGCCAAACCGATTTGCGGATAGCGGGGCAGAAGGCGGTTGTTTAAAAGCCTTAAGAGCCGGCACATAAGTATAACCCTAAGCCTTTAAATGTTTTGGCTATTCACACTAGAAAAGGCTCCTGACCCCTAAAGACGTCAGACGCGCACCATATATTCCAATAAAAATTTAAATGTTGCGGCGCAACAGGCATGCTGCACTGCAAAACCGAAACATATTCTTATTAGATGTCAGGGCCAGCACTTGCCTGTAAGCTTGATGCTACTGACTCCTCTTTGCTGCCTCAAAAAGATCCATGGACGAAAACCTCTCTAAATTAGCCCTCGACTACCACGCCTATCCCACCCCCGGGAAAATCTCTGTCACCCCTACCAAGCCTCTGGCCAATCAGGACGACTTGTCTCTGGCCTATTCGCCTGGCGTGGCGGCAGCCTGTATGGCGATTTATGCTCAAGGCGACGAGGCGGCCGCCAAATACACCTCTCGCTCAAATCTCGTTGCTGTCATTACGAACGGGACGGCTGTGTTGGGCCTAGGCAATATTGGTCCTTTGGCAGCCAAGCCTGTGATGGAAGGCAAAGGTTGTTTATTTAAAAAATTCGCAGGTATCGATGTATTCGATATCGAGCTCGCCGAAACAGACCCCGACAAACTTGTCGAAATCATTGCGGCCTTGGAGCCGACGCTCGGCGGTATCAATCTCGAAGACATCAAGGCACCTGAGTGCTTTTACATCGAGAAAAAACTGCGCGAGCGCATGAAAATTCCCGTTTTTCATGACGATCAACACGGCACGGCGATCATCTCTTCTGCTGCGATCATGAACGGCTTGAAAGTCGTCGGCAAAAAAATGAACGATGTCAAACTCGTTGTGTCAGGCGCGGGGGCTGCCTCGATCGCATGTCTGGATCTGCTCGTCCACCTCGGGATCAAAAAAGAAAATATTTTTGTTTGCGATTCGCGCGGCGTGATTTACGAAGGCCGAGATGCGCAAATGGAGGAAAACAAGAAGCGCTACGCACAAAAAACCTCGCTTCGAACACTTGCAGACGCCATGGTCGGCGCCGATGTCTTTTTAGGGTGCTCAGCGCCCGGTGTCGTCAATGCAGAAATGGTCAAAAGCATGGGAACCAAGCCCTTGATTTTGGCACTGGCTAATCCAGAACCAGAAATCAGACCCGAGATCGCTAAAGCGGCGCGTCCTGACTGCATCATCGCGACGGGTCGCTCCGACTACCCAAATCAAGTCAATAACGTTCTCTGCTTCCCCTTTATTTTCCGTGGCGCGCTCGATGCGGGAGCAAGTAGCATCACCGAAGAAATGAAACTCGCGTGCGTCAAGGCGATCGCCGAGCTGGCTGAGGCAGAACAAAGCGACGAGGTCGCGCAGGCCTATGCAGGTCAAGAGTTGAGTTTTGGTCCTGACTACATTATCCCAAAGCCTTTCGATCCCCGTCTGATCGTTCAAATCGCGCCCGCTGTGGCGCAGGCTGCCGCCGACTCAGGTGTGGCGCGCCGACCCATTCAAGACATGGAGGCCTACAAAGCAAAACTCCAGGCGATGGTCTATCACTCAGGCCAGCTGATGAGTCCGCTATTTACGCAAGCCAAACGCGCACCTAAGCGTGTGATTTATGCAGACGGCGAAGACGAACGCGTCCTGCGTGCTGCGCAAACGGTCTCTGACGAAAAAATTGCTTTCCCAATTTTGATTGGTCGTCCCTCCGTGATCAATATGCGGATCAAAAAAATGGGTCTTCGCCTTGAGGTCGGCAAAAACATCGAGATCGTAGATCCTGAGGATGACGCCCGTTTCAACGAGTCCTGGCAAGAGTATTACCGCATTAAAGGTCGCGAAGGTGTGACGCCGACTGTTGCCAAAGCGATGGTACGTAAGCACAACACACTGATCGCCGTGTTGCTGCTCAAACGTGGCGATGCCGATGCTGTGCTTTGCGGCATTGGCAGCCGCTTCGACAATCAGCTCAAATATGTCGAAGACGTTATTGGTCTACAAAAAGGCGCATCGACATTTGCAGCGATGAACGTGCTGATGCTCTCAGATCAGACATTGTTTATCTGCGACACGCACGTCAACGAAGATCCTAGTGCGGAGCAAGTGGCGGACATGACCATTCAGGCTGCGCACAAAATGCGTAATTTTGGCATCGTCCCAAAAATCGCCTTACTCTCGCATTCGAATTTTGGTAGCCGACCAACGGCTTCGTCACGCAAAATGGCTCAAGCACGCCGACTCATCAGTGAGCGCGCGCCCTCCCTGGAAGTAGACGGTGAAATGCACGCAGACTCCGCGCTCTCGGAATCGATCCGCACTGCCAACTATCCGGACAGCACCTTAAAAGGCAGTGCCAATCTGCTTGTGACGCCAAATCTCGATACCGGCAATGTCACCTACAACCTATTAAAAATGACCGGTAGCAACGGCATTGCAATGGGGCCTGTATTGTTAGGGGCTGCGCGTCCGGTTCATATCTTGACCAATAGCGCCACCGTACGCCGCGTCATCAATATGACGGCCTTGGCCGGGATTGATGCGCAAATGGAAGCCGAGCAACGTTAGAAAAAAAGCCTGAATAAATATTCAGGCTTTTTTTCTAGAGGCGTATTTTTTATTACTTACGCTTGGGAACGGAGCGTGACACGGCACCCTGGTACAGCTGGCGAGGACGGCCAATCTTGTACTCTGGGTCAGAAATCATTTCGTTCCACTGAGCGATCCAGCCAACAGTACGAGCCAAAGCGAAAATCGCTGTAAACAACGCTGTTGGAACACCGATGGCGCGCTGAACGATACCAGAGTAGAAGTCCACGTTTGGATACAGCTTACGCTCTACGAAGTATGGGTCCTCAAGCGCAATACGCTCGACTTCCATCGCAAGCTTGAACAAGGGATCGTTTTCCAGACCCAAGGAAGCCAATACTTCCTTGCAGGTTTGTTGCATGAGCTTGGCGCGTGGATCGTAGTTTTTGTAAACGCGATGGCCAAAACCCATCAGGCGCACGCCAGAGTTTTTATCTTTGACCTGCTCCATGAACTCGCCGACTTTAGACATGCCGCCCTTGGCCTGCAACTCTTCGAGCATCTGCAAGCATGCTTCGTTGGCGCCGCCGTGAGCGGGGCCCCACAAGCAAGCGACACCCGCGGCAATCGCAGCGAAAGGGTTCGTGCCTGACGATCCGCATAAACGCACGGTAGAGGTCGAAGCATTTTGCTCATGATCAGCATGCAAAATAAAGATGCGATCAAGGGCACGTTCGACAACAGGATTAACCACGTACTCTTCGCAAGGGGTCGCGAACATCATCCGCAGGAAATTACCCGTGTAGGACAGGTTGGTCTGTGGGTAGATATAAGGCTGCCCTTGTGAATATTTGTATGCCATCGCCACAAGCGTTGGCATCTTGGCGATCAGACGAATGGCCGACACATGACGATGATGTGGGTTGCTGATATCAGTCGAGTCGTGATAGAACGCAGACAAGGCACCGACCAAACCCGTCAACACCGCCATCGGATGCGCGTCGCGACGGAAACCACGGAGAAAGAAGTGCATCTGCTCATTGACCATCGTGTGATGGGACACGAGATAATCAAAATCTACTTT
>CAMBLP010000202.1 GCA_945868195.1 Bordetella parapertussis | reverse complement strand
TCATATGAGGTGTTATGCACCACGCAAGCGCCCTCACCATGCCCCTCAAGACGATGATGGCCCTCGCCGTTGCCTATAAATGCGTAACAACCCGGCTTGGCCATCAACATATGCGCAAAATCCTCCGCGGCCATGACCCCAGGGAACTGATCATTGACCATCTCGGGACCGACGATCTCACGCATGATTTGAGCCGCAAACTGCGCTTCTTTTGCATGATTGACCACTGGAGGCGAGGCGCGTCTAAAGAAAATCTCAGCCTCACACTCGTGCGCCAGGGCAATCTGGACCGCAAGAGTGCGCAAACGCTCCTCCAATCGATCCAAGGCCGAAACTGAAAACGTACGAATCGTGCCACCTACTGCCGCCACATCCGGTATGACGTTGGGCGCAACGGAGCCCTCAAGCTGCGTCACCGCTAGCAAGGCCCGCTCAGTGCTCGGGATGACTTTTGCCACCAAACCCTGCAGTGCTTGAGCAAACTCCAAGGCGGGCGCGATCGGATCCGTTCCCGTATGCGGTAAAGAAGCATGCGTTCCCTGACCCTTCATCTTGACTTTGAAGGTATTGCTCGAAGCCATGAAAGGCCCGTTATTGAGGGCAAAGCCGCCCACGTTGCCGATCGAAAAGTTGTGCAAACCAAATACCGCCTCACAGGGGAAGCGCTCGAACAAACCATCCTCGATCATCTTCTTGGCACCCGCTTTACCCATTTCCTCGGCAGGCTGGAACACAAAGTTCACTGTGCCATTGAAATTGCGCGTCTGGGATAAGTGCCAAGCGGCGGCGAGCAGCATGGTGGTGTGCCCGTCATGACCACACGCATGCATCTTTCCATCATTCGTAGACTTGTGCTCAAACTCATTGATCTCCTGCAAAGGCAAGGCATCAAGATCGGCACGCAAACTTAGAGTCCGGCCGCCCTCACCGACTTTCAAGACGCCCACGACGCCTGTGCCCGCAATACCGCGATGCACTTCGATTCCCCACTCCTTGAGGAGAGTCGCGACAATCTCAGAGGTACGGTGTTCATCGAAACCGAGCTCAGGATGGGCGTGAATATCACGGCGGATTTTGATAAAGCGGCTGTAATCCGCAAAAGCATCGACGAGTTTCATATTTAAGCTGCTCCGATTAAAAGTTAACGTTGTTGCCACCCTTGAGACCCAAGATGTCGCGCGCCTCATCGGGCGTCGCGACCTCGCAGTTCAAGGCTTCTAAAACCGTACGAATACGCGTCACTTGTTCAGCATTGGACGCCGCCATTTTGCCAGGCCCAATCCACAGAGAGTCCTCAAGACCCACGCGCACATGCGAACCCATCGCAGCGCCCATCGTTGCCAATGGAATCTGATTGCGACCTGCACCTAGGATCGACCACTGATACTGATTACCAAACAAACGGTCTGCCGTGCGGCGCATGTGCATCAGATCTTCTGGGTGAGGACCAATGCCGCCCAAAATTCCAAATACCGATTGAATAAAAATAGGTCCTTTTACCAGACCCTTTTCGGCGAAATGCGACAAGTTATAGAGGTGACTGATGTCGTAACACTCAAATTCAAAACGTGTGCCGTTTTCGGAACCGCGCCTTAAAATTGTTTCGATATCTTTATAGGTATTTTTAAATACGAGGTCACGGCTATTTTCTAGATGCTGTCGCTCCCACTCGTGCTTAAATTCTTTGAAGCGGTCCAACATTGGAAACAGTCCGAAATTCATCGATCCCAGATTGAGTGAGGCGACTTCGGGCTGAAAGGTCATCGCAGGACGCATGCGCTCCTCAACCGTCATGTGCGGGCTACCACCCGTCGTGATATTGATCACGGCATTGGTGGCGGCTTTGATTTCTTTTAAAAATGGTCGGAAAAACTCAGGGTCTTGCGTGGGCTTTCCATCCTTGGGATCTCGCGCATGCAGATGCAAGATCGCGGCACCCGCACGGGCCGCATCAATCGCCGACTTGGCGATTTCCTCGGCAGTGACGGGAAGATGGGGCGACATGCTCGGGGTATGAATCGCCCCCGTTGCCGCACAGGTAATAATGACTTTTCGCGCGCTGGCCATACTAACTCCGTGTCTTGACGTTTGATTAAATACGTAACTAAGCTTCCTAGCTTAAGCTATTACTCTGCTGACTTTTTATGCGCCGCCAAGGCCATTAGCCGCCGATCGCGCCAGAGTCGCCGCTCAAGCAATTTTTCCTTTGGCAACGCGGCGCGTCTTTGCGACTCAAGTTTTTCGATCACCGCTTCTGACCAAGGCTCGGTTGAGGTCTGCTCAGTAGAAATAGACTGATACATCTCATTAAAGCGTCTTGCGTAATCCGCCAGACCGTCAGGTGCATTCAGGTCGATCGTTTCAAAAGGCCCCATAAAGGACCACCGCAAACCAAGACCCTCGCGCACGGTCACATCTAGCCCCTCGGCATCGACATAACCCTGCTCGACCAACCTAAAGGCTTCGCGCAATAGCGCACCTTGCAAACGATTGAGGACAAAGCCCTTGAGCTCACGATGAATCTTGACGGGTTTTTGACCAACACCCTCCATCACATCCCAGGTTTGCTGCACCACCTTGGCGTCGGTCCAGGGTGCGCCACAAATCTCAACGACAGGGACGAGATAGGGAGGATTGACGGGATGTGCGATGAGGCACCGCGCGCGTCCGGCAAGCGCTTCTGTAAAAGCAGAAGCCGGAATACTCGAGGTGGAACTCGCCAAAATCGTCGCGGGCGACGCGAGAGCATCCATGCGGGCAAAGATCTCTTTTTTCATCTCGAGCCGCTCGGGCAAACTCTCTTGCACATAGTCTGCGCCAGCCATCACTTCTTCGAGCGAGGCGCATCCACGAATGCGTGAAAGAAGTCCCTTAGGGTCATCGATCAAGCCAGCGCTCTGGAGATCGGCGACCTGCTTTTCAATCAACTTGGCTGCGCCACTGACCGCCGCCGGATCGCCATCCCACATCTTGACGCGATGACCGCCGCGGGCAAATACAATCGCCCATGCCTGTCCGACCAACCCCGAGCCCACAATCGCGATATTCATATACCCCTCAATGCGTTTAATTTTTACAATAATACGTTTATGTCAGCACCAGTAAGCGATTTGCGTCCTTGGGGTGCGTGATCACAGTCCAATCCAAGTCAAAGGCCTGCTTGAGCGTCTCTGGCGTCAGAACTTCACTTGGTAAACCTTGCGCGACGACGCTCCCACCACTGATTAAAATAAGACGATCGCAATGTCGCGCCGCCACGTTGAGGTCATGCATCACGATCAGTACGCCAATCCGAGCTGTCCCGACCAATTGCTCCAGCACCTGCATAAACTGAATCTGATGTCTGGGATCGAGGCTGGCTAGTGGTTCGTCTAAAAGCAAATAGGCTACACCCTTGTAATGTTCGATCGCAAAGCACTGAACAAGCGCGCGCGCGAGTTGCGCTCTTTGTTGCTCGCCCCCCGAAAGTGCCGTGTAAAGGCTTTCTTGGAGCGATGACAACTCAGTCAGCATCAACGCACGCTGCGACCATTGCTCAACCTGCTCTGGCTGCGCCTGAGAAAAAGGGTATGCGCCCATCTGCGCGACTTCAAGTACGCTCAAGTCAAAACTCAAACTCGACTGCTGGGTCACCACCGCACGCTGCTGCGCAAGATCTAACGCAGAGCATGTATCAAGATCAATCGCATCGAGT
>CAMBLP010000201.1 GCA_945868195.1 Bordetella parapertussis | reverse complement strand
TTGGTGGATTTCTTCGCCCCACTGAAGGCTCTATCCTGGTTAATGGCACTGCGGTTCAGAAGCCGGGTGCTGACAGAGTCATGGTTTTTCAAGAGTTTGATCAATTGCTGCCATGGAAGACAGTGAAGGAAAACGTCATGTTTTCTCTCCAGGCCTCAGGAAAGTTAGGCAAGAAAGCGGCCGAAGAAGTCGCACTTTATTACATTGACAAAGTCAACCTAACAAAATTCGCCAACTCAATGCCACATACGTTATCGGGCGGCATGAAGCAGCGCGTTGCAATCGCCAGAGGCATGGCGATGGAGCCCGATGTTCTGTTGATGGATGAACCATTCGCCGCGCTAGACGCCTTGACCCGACGAAAGATGCAAGAAGAATTACTGCAACTCTGGGAAGATACCAAGTTTACTGTTTTGTTCGTCACGCACTCAATACCGGAAGCGGTTCTGATCGGTAATCGAATCCTATTGTTATCGCCCCATCCAGGCCAAGTGAAAGCCGAGCTCAATAGCGATGGGTTAGACCCCGTGGATTCCTCTGGCGCACGACTATCAGATCGAATTCATGACATGTTATTTAAAGACGTAGTTGAAGATGAGGAAACGGATCATGCGTGATGAGCAAAATTTTCGTCCCGAATTCATCCGGGAGCAAACCAGCCCTGTTTCCGGTGTCGTTCAGAAACCGTTAACTGTTTGGGAGCGACTCTCAAACGAGGGTTGGCTTAGAAAATCCATTCTTCTGATCATCATTGCCGGCATTTGGCAAATCTACGCGCTAAACCTGAATAATCCGCTGGTGTTCCCAACATTCAGCGCGACTATTACTGCCTTCATTGATGCCATCGTCAATGGGGGATTGCTCGGTAAGGCAATGCACTCAATCGAGATCTTGCTGATCGGCTATGGGATCGGCCTGCTCTGTGCAGCGGCGCTGACTTTTTTAGCGATTACCACTCGGGTTGGGTCTGATTTGCTTGAGACGCTCACGAGTATGTTCAACCCCTTACCTGCCATTGCACTGTTGCCACTGGCGCTTATCTGGTTTGGGCTAGGTCCTTCGAGCATTGTCTTCGTTCTGGTGCACTCGGTACTTTGGGCTGTTTCCTTGAACACCCATGCAGGCTTTCTCGGCGTGAGCAATACCCTGCGCATGGTCGGTCGAAACTATGGCTTGAGTGGTCTGCGCTATGTATACATGATATTGGTGCCGGCTGCGTTTCCGAGTATTTTGACAGGCCTAAAAGTCGGTTGGGCGTTTGCCTGGCGTACGTTGATTGCAGCTGAACTTGTGTTTGGCGTTTCATCAGGATCAGGTGGTTTGGGATGGTTTATCTACGAAAATAAGAACTTGCTTGATATCCCTGGCGTCTTTGCTGGACTGTTCACCATCATCATTGTGGGCCTGCTAGTTGAGAACGTCTTTTTTAATAATTTGGAAGCTAGAACAATCAAAAAGTGGGGCATGCAACATTAAGCAGTGCGGGAGGAAGCCCTGACAGGCGATTGAGTCTGTCAGGGTTTGCTTTGTTGTTTCTGCTGATTTTTGAAGAGATGTATTTGCTTTCGGGTAAATACATCTTTTCTTTTGCAGCCATCGTATTTTTATGCATTTTTGCAGTCAGTGTCTTTGCCCGCTCAAGCTCCCATGTGCGCGCAATCTTTCTGATCGCTCTGGCGATTTCTGCCACGTCCATGATCTGGCTTGGTTCCATAGAGCCGTTATGGATTGGACTGCATCGAGCAGAGGTATTTGGCGCTTTTATGCCGGCTGTCATCTTCTTAAGGGCAAGCTTTCAGGACTACTCAACACTGTTTGCCAATGTTCGGTTCAATGCAAATGACCGGCCCAATCCGCTGCTTCGAGCGCTAACGGGTAACTATGCGCTTGGCTCGTTGCTTAATGTCGGATCTTTGCATTTATTGGCCAGTAACCTGACATCATCACTTGCCCCCAAGGACTTACCGAAGTTGGCTCAGGCCGCGGCACTTGGGGTAGCCAGCGCCGTAATGTGGTCACCTTTTTTTGTTTCGATGGGTTTTGTCAGTGAAATGCTGACCCAGGTCTCGTTAGGTCTACTGATTCTGATTTGTCTGTCAATATCTGTTTTCAGCCTACTGGTATTCCAATATTTTTTAACGGGTCGCATAAGTTTTCAAGATCTTTTTAGCTCCCTTTACTCATTCAAAAACTTGGCTTGGCCATTACTCGTTGTGACGGTCTGCGTTGTAGGTTGCTCAAAATTATTCGGATTCAGTGGTGCACAATCCGTCGTGCTTGTCGCACCATTACTCGCTGTTTTGCTCATGCTCTATAGGCCAGTCACAATCCGCCAAACTGCCATCAGCGCTGCACAAGGCATGTCCAGGATTTCAGACGAACTACTCATTGTTATCGGAGCCATGTTACTGAGCGCAAGCATTGGCAGTCTGCCCTATCTTCGTGAGCTAGTTACAAGTATTGAGCCTGCGCGCATCAATCCAGAAGTCTTTATTTTGCTGTCAGTACTGACGCTTGTTGGCCTAGGGCAAATAGGCCTTCACCCAATGATTGGCGCGAGCATTTTGGTGCCACTTTTGTCTGCACAGGATTTCGGCATTCATCCGCTCATTATTGGCGCTATGTGTGTTTTTGCTTGGGGGATGAGTGCTGCGGTATCGGTTTGGACTTTACCTATTTCAGTATCAGCTGCTGTTTTCAAAGTTTCCGTGACCCGACTTGTTAGCATACGTCTACTAAAAATGGCACTTTTGAACAGTATCGTGATCAGCCTATTGCTCTGCTTGTTAAATCGGGTCTTCACTCATTTTCCTTGAAAGGCTGTACAACAAAGTCATACTACTTCTGCGCGACGAAACCGAGAGACTTCACCGTTTCCGCAAAGATCGGTTTCCAAGCGTCTGCATTGCCAGTAAACGATGAGTGCCCGTCGTTTTTAAAAGCCGGTAAGCCGTAAAACTTTCCTTTTCCACCTGCATTAGTAAAGGCTTTAAACCATTCTTTTGGTAATTTCTCACCCCAATACTTGTCATTAACACTGTAAAGCCAATAAACAGGCACTTTATTTTTTGCGCCGTAGCTAGCAAAAAGTTTTTCTAACAAATCAGAGCGGCAAGGGTAGGCTGGCTTATTAACGGGATCACCCCCACCGCCGCCAGCAAAGTTAAAAGCGGCCACTAAGCCAGGCAAATCGGACGAGGATAAACCAACAGCCGTAGCCCCACCAAAAGACTGTCCAACAGCAATACCTTTGGTGAAATCGATATATGACTTATCGCTTAATCCTTTAAGTACAGTCGTTGATGTATCGATGGCGGCTTTGAATACACTTGGGTAGTTTGGAAAGGAACAGTTGCTGTTGAATTCAGTGTCTTCTCCCCCTGTTTCTCCATACCCACCCCGTGTAGGCACAATGACAACAAATCCCTGCTCCACAAAGAACTTAGATGTACCAGAGTATCTTGCCCTACCCATTTTGGCTCGTTCAGCGGCTGAGCCTGATCGTCCGTGATTAAGAATTAAGTAGGGTGATTTTTTTCGATCAGCATCTCTAAAAATAGTCACAACGACATTGTGATTGTTTATTTTTCCGTGCGCATTTTGCACAGAGACGGGAATGGTGATGATTTCTTCAATCAGCTTAGATTGTGCAAAGATCGAATTAGAAAATATAAGGAGAAGAAGTCCAAATAATTT
>CAMBLP010000200.1 GCA_945868195.1 Bordetella parapertussis | reverse complement strand
AAAATCCTATCATTCTAGCCAATCGCGACTAACAATGCATTCCGTAGAGCGCTCCGGTTTGGTGCTGCATAGTGCCAGTCAAATGTTTGACCTCGTCGCAGATGTTGAAAAATATCCTCAATTCATGCCCTGGTGTGGTGGTGCTTCTGTGTCTGCCCATGATGCGGATGGCATGCAGGCTTCCATTACCATTTCCTTTGCAGGCATCAAGCAAACCTTTACGACCCGCAACAAGCATCTGTACCCAAGCTGCATCGAACTCGAGCTCGTAGATGGTCCATTCTCTGTTCTCACGGGAAAATGGGAGTTCATTTCTTTATCAGAAGATGCCTGTAAGGTTTTGTTTACATTGAATTATCAGTTCTCTAACCGTACGCTTGAAACTTTGGTGGGACCTGTTTTTAATCGTATCGCTAAAAGTTTCATCGATTCTTTTACACAGCGTGCTCTAGTTTGTTACGGCGAATGAAAGAGACAGATAATCTAAGGATGAGCACAGTCACGATCCAAATCGTGGTGATGACGATGCATGAGGGGAGCCCTTGGCAGCGTTTACTCACATTGCCAGCGGGTGCCACGATTGAACACGCGCTAAGCGCTTCAGGCTATTTCTGTGACTTCCCTACCAGATCAATCGAACAGCCCAGTGTGGGTATTTTTGGTAAACATATGCCCATGCACCAACTGCTCGAGGATCATGATCGAGTAGAAATATACGCGCCTTTACGTGTAGACCCAAAAATTGCCAGAAGAAGGCGCGCTGCGCATCGTGAAAAAGTTAGAAATATCAAAAAGAAAATGCCCGTTAATGACCAGACTCAATAACGGCTTCTTTAGCAGGCCACTCAGGATCAGACGAACGTGAGGAGATAAGGATGGACATAGAACTCAACGAAGAACAGATCGCCTTTATCCAAGTTGCTAAAGATTTTGCCTTAGGTGTGTTTGCTCCAAACGCTGCGCTTTGGGACAAAAACGAGATTTTTCCACGTGAAGCGCTGAGCCAAGCGGCCGCGCTTGGATTTTGTGGTCTCTACGCATCGACAGAGATTGGCGGGCTCGGGCTCTCACGTCTAGATGCGAGTCTTGTCTTTGAGGAAATGGCGGCCATCGATCCCTCAACGACGGCTTTTTTAACGATCCATAATATGGCAGCTTGGATGGTGGGGCAGTGGGGCACTGAACAGCTGCGTCAAACCTGGGGCCCCGCCTTATCGTCGGGAGAAAAGCTCGCTTCATACTGTCTCACTGAGCCTGGAGCGGGCTCTGATGCTGCTTCTTTACGCACCTCTGCCAAAATCGAACAAGGACGTTATGTTCTCAATGGCGCCAAAGCTTTTATTTCCGGTGCGGGTGAAACAGATCTCTTAATCGTCATGGCGCGTACCGGTGCTGCAGGTGCGAGTGGCATTTCAGCCTTTGCAGTTCCTAGCAACTCCTCGGGTATCACTTATGGACGCAAAGAACAAAAAATGGGTTGGAACAGCCAAAGCACCCGATCTGTCACCTTTGAACACGTCAGTATTCCGCTTGAGAATCTTTTGGGTCAAGAGGGCGAGGGCTTCAAAATTGCGATGCGAGGTCTCGATGGGGGCCGGATCAATATTGCGACATGCTCAGTCGGTGCGGCACAAGGAGCCATCGATACAGCTCGAAGTTACATGCAAAACCGCAAGCAATTCAATCAACCTCTCACAAGCTTTCAGGCGCTCCAATTTAAATTTGCGGACATGGTGACCAACACGGTGGCAGCACGACAAATGGTGAGGCTTGCTGCCTGCAAACTCGACGCTGGCGCAGCAGATGCATCAACCTACTGTGCAATGGCAAAACGGTTTGCGACAGACGCAGGCTTTAATGTTTGCTTGGATGCGCAACAATTACTGGGCGGTTATGGCTACCTAAAGGACTACCCAATCGAGAGACTGGTGCGCGACACACGTGTGCACCAGATCTTAGAAGGAACCAACGAGATTATGCGCATCATTATTGCGCGCCAATGCCTAGAGAAAAATGGAGAATTGAAATGACGGCAGACCCACAAGATTTAGTGTTGGTTGAAGAGCTAAGCTGCGTTGGAGGCTGCAACATTGGTATTGCGCAACTGAATGCGCCTAAAACACTCAATGGTCTTTCTTTGGAGATGACGCGACAACTGAGTCGCCATTTAGAAAATTGGGCACAAGACCCGAAGATTGCGCTCGTCATTCTCAAAGGTGCCGGTGATAAGGCATTTTGCGCAGGAGGTGATCTTCATTCCTTGCATCACAGCATGAAAGAAAATAGCTCGGGCAATCCCGTCGACAACCATTATGCCGCCACTTTTTTTGCTGAAGAGTATGCGCTCGACTATCGCATTCACACTTTCGCCAAACCTATTTTAGTTTGGGGAGACGGCATTGTGATGGGAGGAGGAATGGGGCTCATGATGGGTGCTAGCCATCGGATTGTCACGGAAACCACGCGTATGGCGATGCCTGAGATTTCGATTGGGTTATTCCCGGATGTCGGTGGAACGTGGCTTTTGAATCGAATTCCTGGTCGTGCGGGTTTATTTCTCGGATTAACGGGCGCTCAACTCGGTGCCAACGATGCTCTTTTTGCAGGCATGGCTGATTACCACCTGCGACGTGACACACTCAGCACGCTTGTAGAGACACTTTGCGCTCAAGCTTGGGAACCTGTGGCAGAGTTGAGCAATAAAGTACTGACGGAGGATCAAAAAAAATCCCTCGCGCGCAATCATGATCGCCTTCATCTTTTAATTTTGCAATACGCCTGTTCGCCCGAACCCTCGATCAGGCCTTTACAAGAACACTTCGCACTGATTCGTCAATTGTGTGGCGGTACTGATCTCAACAGAATTGCAAATAACATTTTGCAGCTCGCTGACCATCAAGACCCTTGGCTTCAACGTGCGGCAAAAACACTGGCGGCAGGCGCCCCAGGCTCTGTTCGTCTAACCTTTGCTTTACTTGAGCACAACAAATTACTCTCTTTAGCAGAGGTCTATCGCGTGGAGTGGTTGGCAGGGCTCATGGCAGCCGCTCATGGCGACTTTGCTGAAGGCATTCGCGCGTTACTGATCGATAAAGACAAACAACCAAAATGGAACCCTTCAACGCTTGCGCAAGCCGATGAAAACTGGGTTAAACAATTCTTTTCACTCCCTTTCCCCTCTGAACAACATCCTTTGTATCGCCTTGGAGACGCAACATGAGCAAGATTGCATTTATCGGTTTGGGCAACATGGGCGGACCGATGGCCGCTAACTTGTTAAAAGCTGGCCATCATGTCGCGGTATTTGATCTCGTGGAAAAATCGATACAGACCTTGACAGAGCAGGGTGCTCAACGCGCCACGTCGGCGGCTCAAGCTGTCGAAAATGCCGAGTTTGTCATCACGATGCTCCCTGCAAGCAAACATGTCGAGAGTCTTTACCTTGGTGACAACGGACTGCTCAAGCACTGTCCACCCACAGCGCTAGTGATAGATTGCAGTACGATCGCTGCCGACAGCGCGCGCCGAGTCGCACAAGCAGCCGCTAATCTTGGACTGAGCATGATTGATGCGCCAGTTTCTGGTGGAACGGGAGGAGCGATCGCCGGAACGCTCACGTTTATCGTTGGTGGCAAGGCTGAGGATCTCGCCCGAGCGCGCGCCCTGCTTGAGAAAATGGGTAAAAATATTTTCCATGCTGGCTCGGCCGGTGCA
>CAMBLP010000199.1 GCA_945868195.1 Bordetella parapertussis | reverse complement strand
ATTGGTGCTAGTGTCGGGACTGGCAAAGTTGCGATAACCAAAGTAATGACCGACGCCGTTGACAACACCGGCAGCCCAGAAAGGGATCCAAGCCATTTGGATGGCCCAAATCGTCAATCCGATCGCGCCAAACAAAGTTACGTCGATGATGAGCATCAAGAGGATGCCTCGAGCACTATAGCGGGTGTAAACATTGGTCTCAAGCCAATCATCAGGCGTGCCATGACCAAACTTGGAAATGGTCTCTGCATTTTTTGATTCGTGGCGGTAGAGCTCTGCACCACTAAATAAAACCTTACCAATGCCGTAGAACATGGGTGAATGCGGATCACCTTCACGCTCGCATCGAGCGTGGTGCTTGCGATGAATCGCCACCCATTCCTTGGTCACCATGCCAGTGGTCAACCAAAGCCAAAAGCGGAAAAAGTGCATCAAAGCCGGATGCAAATCCAAACCACGATGTGCTTGGCTTCGGTGTAAAAAAATGGTGACCGCCACAATGGTAATGTGGGTCATCCCCAGCGTAAAAAGAACCACCTGCCACCAGTTTGCCTGAAGCAAACCACCTGCTGCGAAAGAAAGAATGTCGTTCATGTATGTGTCTAAGATCCGAGACAATAAGATGAACTGAATTTTAGCCTACACAAGCCCTGCCTGCGAATAGAAACCCTTAATTATTTGCGCAAAATCAAGTAATTAAGGGTTAACGGTCGTTAAATAACCTAGAACGCCTTTAAACACCGTTCAAATGAAGAAACTTAGGCGTCTTTGTGATCAGAATCGAGATCGGGCTGGGAAAGTTCGACTTTTTGAGGCTTGATTCTCTTTTTAGCAGGGGTCTTAACTGCTTTGGTCTTAGGTTTAGTTTCTGGTTTTGTTTCTGGTTTGGTTTCAGATTCGGCTTCGGGTTCAAGGACGTCGACAGCTTCAACCAAAACCTCTACTTCCTTCTCGCTGGCCTTGTTGACAGCCTCTAAAACTAAATTTTTCTTTCTTTCAAAAATTGCAGCAAAAAAACCATCCGTTTCATGAACATCAGGCCTCAAACTCAAATAGGGTCCCTCGATATGAAGTGACGTGCGGGCAGCCAAAATAGGCGCGGCATCCACCAACTCAAAATCAGGATGATTCGCTAGGAACAATTCTGCTTGATCCTGATTTTCTTCTTTGAGAAGACTACATGTGGCATAAACAAGTCTGCCACCCGGTGCCACACAACGCGATGCACTCGCCAGAATGCGAGCCTGCAACGCGGTCAGCTCCAAAAGACTCTGGACGGACTGACGCCATTTCAAATCCGGGTTGCGGCGCAAAGTCCCTACACCGCTACAAGGCGCATCCACTAACACGCGCTGTGCTTTACCTGCTAAGCGACGCACGCGTGTGTCATTTTCATGCTCGATCGCCACCGGTACGATGTTGGATAAACCGCTTCGCGCAAAGCGGGGTTTAGCCTTAGCAAGGCGTGTAGCAGATACATCAAAAGCATACAACCTGCCGGTAGAACGCATCAACGCACCGAGCAATAATGTTTTACCCCCGGCACCCGCACAAAAATCAATGACCATTTCTCCGCGCTTTGGACCGACAAGAAGTGCGAGCAACTGACTGCCTTCGTCTTGCACTTCGATCAACCCGTGCTCGAATTGATGCCATTTATTCATCGCGGGACGTCCTTTTAAACGAATTCCCCAAGGTGAATAAGGCGTTGGCACTGGAGCGTGGCGCACACCGTTGCCCTTGGTGAGATCCGCCAGCATTTCATCTCGGTCGGCCTTCATGGGATTGACACGAATATCGAGAGGAGCGGCCGTGTTCAATGAAGCCGCCAAGGCTTCAAGGTCAGGCATGTCTTTGAGTCGCTCAAACAACCAGTCAGGTAAGCTTGTACGCACTTGTAATGACAAAGACTGTTCTTCAATTTGGTTGATTCTGTCGAGCCATGCCAACTCACCCGTATCAAGAACAGGGCGAACTTTATCTGCACCCATCACAGATATAGCGCCTTGTATCGCTAAACGACGCACCGCATTGCCTACGCCACTCTCGCCAAGTTGACGATAACGTCGCAAATGACGTAATACGTCATAAACAACCTCAGCAACCTCTGACCTGTCACGGATCCCAAGTTTGGGATGCGCTCTGAACCAATGGGAGACGATCGAATCGGCTGCAAAGCGCCAAGTCAGCACCTCATCAAGGACCTGCCTGATCTGATCAAGTCGCACCGTCATCACCGGTTGACGAGGCTTGGGAACGTATGTGGATACCACCGCTTGTTTTTCAGCTCCTTCAGTCTGGCTAGACTTTTGGCCCTCATAGCCACGGTCACCCTGTGGGCGCGGTCCGCGTGGCTGTGCATTCATGAGTCTTTCAGTTGCGGAGCCTGGCCTGACAATCCCAGACGAGGCGCTCAGCGCGGCAGCGCGAGCCGCGTCTTTTTTGTTGGTGCGCCCTGCCCCTGCCGGGCCATGAGGCCGACGGGCTGGTTTGCTGGGATTGCTCATAGATGTTGGCCTGAAGTAAAAAGTCGAGTGGTGACGCCGTCCACCAAAACGCGCTGATCGCTCGTTAGATGTACACGGCCTTGCGCAAGCCAACAAGCAACTTGCGGATAAATAATGTGTTCCATACCCAGCACTCTTGTGGCCAAGGTCTCTGGCGTATCGAGATGATGGACGGGTACGACGCCCTGCGCAATGATGGGCCCATGATCGAGAACGGGTGTGACGAAGTGTACGGTGCATCCATGGGATTGCACACCCGTTGCCAACGCCTGTGCGTGGGTATGAAGGCCTGGAAAGGACGGTAAAAGGGAAGGATGGATATTAATAAGCCTACCCGCGAAGCGCTCGACAAACCCAGGCGTCAACACCCTCATAAAACCAGCCAGTAACACATAATCAGGTGAAAACTGATCAATAGTCTCCGCGAGCGCCGCATCAAACGTGTCTCTATTGGGATACGCCGTATGCGCCAGCCCCACGGTGTGAATGCTTTGAGCTGCCGCCCAGGCAAGCCCGGCAGTTTCGGCGCGGCTGGCAATGACCGCGGCGACCTCGGCGGCACAATCGCCAGATTGACAAGCCTGCACGATCGCTTGCATGTTTGAACCCTGTCCGGAGATCAATATCACAAAACGAGGGCGTAATTTTTGGGGGTCGGGCATGGCATTCCAAGATAAGACTAGCCTGAAATTGTAAACTGTCACCCGTGAAAACCAATCTCAGCATTTTTCGTCAAGCTCCTGCGCCTGATTTGCGTCTGCCTTGCGCCCTGTCAATCGGTAACTTTGACGGGGTACACCTTGGACATCAGGCCATGATTGCCCAAGTCTGCGACGCCGCAGATCGTCTCGCGCTTTCGCCGACGATCTTGACCTTTGCACCGCATCCCCGACAATACTTTGCGCGCCTGAATCGCCGACCCGAGCTTTCGCCGCCTCAAATCACTGGGCTGCGCGACAAACTGACCGCCCTGGCCTGCGCTGGCATTCATCGTGTCGTTCTCGCACGCTTTAATCGTGCCATGGCGGAAATGTCCGCCTCAGACTTCGTGACACAATGGCTTGCGGTAGAACTCAATGTCCGTTGGTTACTCGTGGGTGAGGACTTTAGGTTTGGCCGTCAACGTGCTGGGGATGTTCATTTACTCAAAAAACTTGGACATCAATGCGGCATCGAAGTCCACACCTTAAGTGACATTACGGATAACCAA
>CAMBLP010000198.1 GCA_945868195.1 Bordetella parapertussis | reverse complement strand
TTTATCGAAGATGCTTTTGATGGTTCGATGTGGTTGCTCATTGGTGTCTTGCAAGTGATATTGATTGCGGTTGTATTTGGCAGTATCCAACGCTGGCGACCTGCGGAACCGATGGTCGATAAACAGCAGATCAGAATCGATATTTTGTACACGCTGATCCACCGTCTGGGTTTGTTTCGGTTAGTTTTATTTTTTTCGATTGGACCAGTTTGGGATTTTTTGTTCGGTCAGGCAAGCTTGCATGGCATTTCAACTTTTCACGTTGACCAAATTTGGCCCGGCGTCACCGATATCGCTTGGGTCAGTTTGATTATTTATATTTTGATTTTTGATTTAGTGGATTATTTTTACCATCGAGCTCAACATCGCTATGCGTGGTTTTGGAGCTTGCATGCTGTTCATCATAGTCAGCGACAAATGACGATGTGGAGCGACAACCGCAATCATCTATTGGATAGTTTTTTACGCAGTTCAGTTTTTGTACTGGTTGCCAAAGTGATCG
The DNA here is from genome assembly GCA_945868195.1 of Bordetella parapertussis. Classification (GTDB taxonomy): domain Bacteria; phylum Pseudomonadota; class Gammaproteobacteria; order Burkholderiales; family Burkholderiaceae_B; genus Zwartia. The sequence continues at coordinate 3,227 of CAMBLP010000198.1, read as the reverse complement.
GCGTGCCACCTGGCCAATTCGTATTGATCGTCGTGTTGACGCAACTGATTGAAAGTTACTCTCATGCAAATATCCGAATGTCTTTTGGAAAAATCGGCGAACGTCTGATCGTGAGTCCAAAGTTTCATCGCTATCACCACTCGATCGAATACAACGAATCGACTGCCGGACCTGCACGAGGCCATAACTTTGCTGTGCTGTTTCCAATTTGGGATATTGTGTTTGGTACCGCACAATACAAAACTGGCTACGCAAAAACCGGGATCCATGACCAGGAGCCCGAAGGCGGCAACCGAGACTACGGAAGAAGTTTTCTCTCCCAGCAATGGCTGGGTTTGCGACGTATGTTTGGCTCTAAGACCGCAGGATTTTGAATCTTTAGACTGTAAAAAACCCGCTGCATGAACTTTAATCATGCAGCGGGTTTTTATAAAACAGTTGAAACTTTAAATCATTCAGATCCTGCCGAGACTTTGTTTGGCATCCGCTTTTCGATCGAATTCTTGAGAAGCGCAGCGCAACGGTAGAAGCCGTGTGCGAATTTGCCGTAAGGCATCGTGAGGAACAAGGCCATGACCACGCCAAGGTGGATGGCGAGTAGGAGCGCCATCGCGCTTGTGTCGCGCCAGACCAACAGGGCAAGTCCCGTCAGGCTTGTCCAAAACAGCAGAGCGATAAAGCCACGGTCCATCGGTTGTTGCGCCTTGTCGCCATGCAGCGGTGAGCGTCGTTTGTTGAGGTAAAACAATCCCGCTGGACCAATCAACAGGCCAATGCCGCCTACGGTGCCGAGTATCACGGGCAGGCTGGTATAGCCGTAAGGCGCTTCCCAGCCAAAGACATAGTGATAGAGCGTGGCGACCGACGTTGCGGCAAAACACAACATAAAGCCATAAAAGGTAAAGTGGTGGTAGGTGCGACGACGCAAGGTGAATTTGTCGTCTTCGTCGTTGCACCCTAAGCCATGCCCCCCGTCGAGGTATTTAAGCTTGAGCGCGTAATGAGCGGCTTCACCAACAGCGACGCTACTGACTTGCCCCGGCGTGATCTCTCGCCAGAACCGAACGAGTCCAATGAAAAGAGCTAGAACTGCAAAGCCAAATACCGAACCAAACACCGCGACAAGTGTGTTGTGTGGGAAAACGGCATAGAAATCACCAGCAAGAGGCTCATGCCATAGCGTGCCTTGAGAAATCAAAGCCAACACGAGGAATAAGGCAAGACCAAACGCAGTGGCCATCGCTACGGTCAGGCCGTTACGTTTGTATAAGGCACCCATTGCAGAAGGCCACGCGAAATCCGTGTAGGTTTCCATACGGACCTTGGCCATCGCCTGAGGGACGTTGACCATGAATTCGTGAGGAGGTGCGTATTGGCAGGCGTGCAAACAGGCCCCACAGTTGTGACAGAGGTTTGCCAGGTAGTTCAGGTCTGCTTTGTTGTCAAAACTTAGGCGGCGAGTCATTGCCGGAAACACGGCGCAAAAGCCCTCGCAATAACGGCAAGCGTTACAGATTTGCATCTGACGTGCAACCTCGGCCTCATTTTCAGTCATGCCTTTGTTGTGCCAAGTAACTGAATGCTCTGAGGCACCCGCGAGGTTTTGTGCTTCGCGGGTCAGTGAATCAAGCGATTGCATGCTGTGGTGCTCCTTCTTTCATTTTTTTTGCTGCCAAGGCCGCCTGTGTCCCGGCAATTCGACCAAAGGCCGTACCGATCGACATGCCGACGCCTGCTGTGTAGCCCTTACCGAGAACGTTACCCGCGTTAATTTCACCTGCGGCGAACATATTGGGGCTGGCTTTGCCATCAAAAAAGACGCTGGCTTTTTCGTCAGTGGTGAGACCGAAGTAGGTAAAGGTCACACCCGGCTTGACGGCATAGCCATAGAAAGGACCTTTATCGATCGGGCGTGCCCAGTGTGTTTTTTCAGGAGCGATGCCCTCGGTGTGGCAGTCGTCTTGGATTGTGTGATCAAAGGTTCCGACACGGCATGCTGCATTGAAACTATTGACCGTTTCCATGAAGGTATCGACATCAAGCTCAAGCTTTTTGGCGAGCTCAGGGAGCGTGTCGGCTATGACTCCCGGGAACACAGGCGGCATAAAATTACCGACGGATTTTGCATCGATAATTGAGTAGGCAATTTGCCCGGGCTGCATGGCGACCAGACGACCCCAGAGCGCGTAGCGCTTGGGCCAAAAGTCCTCGCCTTCGTCGTAAAAACGCTTGGCTTCGCGGTTGACAACGATACCTAGCGAGACGCAGTCGATACGCGTGCAGATGCCACCGTCATAAAGGGGCGATCGCGCATCAATCGCCACGCAATGCGCTTGTGTCGGATCACCCATGGTGTCTGCGCCTTCGCGCATCATGACTTTAATGATCACACCCATGTTGTAGCGCGTGCCGCGGATGAGAAAATTATCAGCGGGCCATTCGCCACGCTCGTTTTGACCCCAAGCTTCGCGCAACCAAGTCCGGTCTGACTCAAAACCGCCAGAGCCCAATACAACGGCGTGACCTTCGTAACGTTTGTCGCCCACACGTGCAGCGATAAACTTGCCGTCTTTGATTTCAAGGTCATCGACGGGGGAGTCATACAAAATATCGATGCCTAGATTTTCAGCGCTGCGGTAGTAGGCATTGATCAGGGCTTTACCCCCACCCATAAAAAACGCGTTGGTACGCGCGACGTGCAGGGTGCCAGACAGGGAGGGCTGAAAGCGTACGCCGTGCTTTTCCATCCAGGGCCGACAGGTTGAGGACTCGCGGATGACCATGCGGGCGAGTTTCTCGTTGGTAATACCGCCGGTCACCTTAAGCAAATCTTGCCAGTATTCCTCTTCTGGATAGGCGTCGACTAGCACGTCTTGAGGAGCATCGTGCATACAGCGAAGATTGCGAGTGTGCTGGGAGTTTCCACCGCGCCACTCTTTAGGCGAGGCCTCTAAAATTAATACGCTCGCGCCAGCTTCTCGCGCCATTAAGGCGCTGCATAGAGCGGCATTGCCACCCCCTACTACGACTACGTCCCACATGTTCATGCCTCACAATGTTTTTCATATTGTAGGGGAATGTAAATATGTCGTGCGGGTGGGGTGATGGGTTTTTGGGGTATTCGGGCATCCGCTGTCTGGAGCGGTCTGTCCACGGGGGAGAGAGCGGCGGACGGGTGGGCAACGCCCACTTCCCTCACCACATCAGCTGCTGGCGAATCAGCTCCG
>CAMBLP010000197.1 GCA_945868195.1 Bordetella parapertussis | reverse complement strand
ATATTTACAGAGGGCGAACCCAATGCTCAAAAAGTCCGATTAGGTGATTTGATTTCGAAAGTTCTAGCCATTGTTAAACCAGAGCTCAAGAGCAAGGATATTCAAATTCAACTTCGCATTGATGACGGCTTAATGATTCGGGTTAATTCCTCTGACATCGAACAAGTAATATTAAATTTGCTTAATAACACCTCTCAGGCTTTCTTTGACTCGGAAGCGCAACCGCGTCAAATCACCATAGAGGCTATTAAATTAGGTAAGTGGGTTCAATTTAGCGTTTCTGACAATGGCGCTGGCGTGCCTCAAGAGTTCAAGCCTCAGTTATTTGAGTTATTGAGCACGACTAAGCAGGCCGGAATGGGTATAGGTCTTTGGCTGTGTAAGCATATTGTCACTAAATATGGCGGCTCAATCCATTATGAGGATGCGTTTGGCGGTGGCGCTAGATTTGTGGTGGAGCTGCCCTCTGCCGTCTAGAAAGCATGCTGCTCTATTTAGTCCTCAAAAATATGATAAATATCATCCTCCAAAGTGACAAATGCCTAACTCATCACGTATTAGACCCATTACGAATATAGATTATGAAGCCTGGCTGCCTCTTTGGGATGCCTATAACGCTTTCTATGGTCGGCAAGGTGAAACGGCTCTTGACTTGAACATCACACAAACGACATGGGGGCGCTTCTTAAATAAAAACGAGCCCGTACATGCTTTTGTTGCTGAGCAAAATGGCCAGCTAGTCGGACTCGTACATTTTATTTTACATCGTAGTACATCGCGACTCAATGATGTCTGCTACTTACAAGATCTTTATGTCAATAAAGATCTTCGCGGCACGGGTATTGGTCGCCAATTAATTCAGGCTGTTTATGACGCCGCGCTAAAAGCTGGATCTACACGCGTCTATTGGCAAACACAAGATTCCAACACTGCTGGTCGCGCCCTGTATGACAAGGTCGCCAAACACCTAGGATTCATTGTGTATTCTCATGAACTCTAGTTTTATTTTGAATCAATATTATGAAGCCTCTAATCTACTGCTTTGAGCCTTCAGTAAGTCGACGTCCTAGCGAAACAGCATAGGGGGCTGTTCTAGCAGGCAACATAGGGTCAGCCGCCCCCTCAACCCCTTTGGGCATTCTGTTTGGATCGAAGGTAATATTTAAACAGGAGCCACCAGCGTCGTCTGACACCGAAACAATTTTGAGGACGCCTAGTGTCAACTTTTTGCGTCCCTCAGGAAGGGGGACTGTCGAGTTAGTGAGAATATCGCCAAGTTCAGCTACTTCAAGATTGAAATTAAAAGCTGCCTTTCCATTCATGACACGCTGACGTAAATCGTCAAACAGAAAATTAGAGCCTTTTGTTTTTGCATCTTCCTCGGTCAACGTTTGTACTCCGCCGACAGGCTCGAAAATCCATTTACCCCAGACCTTTTCTTTTTTTTCATTAGAGAAGCCAAATCCGTGTACGCCCCAATAATTTGTTGACACGTAGCTGGCAGGAACAGGTTGGGAAGCATAATATTTCCCTTGAAGCAGTACTTCAGGATTTGCGTCTGCAAAAGCTTTAACCTTTGCTTGATCTACAACTTTCGTCTGCGGATTGGGCTGCAAGGACTGCAAGCGACCAAACAACTGCTCTGGAGTTGAAGAGCCAAATACGGGCGCTGAAATATTACCCATCTGCCAAATCTCGTTGTTAGGTAGGTTGAATTGCAGCGCTAAATTTCGTTGTGTTTTGGTATTGTCGCTCGCCTTTGGGTTTGCGCCACCCACAGAAAAACGCACAATAACGGGAATGGTAGTACCACTAAATGCTGATGAGCTTGAAATGTGTCGCCCCGCAGCGCTGCCGACAAACTCCCCCATCGCACAAATTCCCTTAGCCCCAGAGCGACGAAAACCCTCAAACTTTCCGCTCGTTGCCTCAAACTGATCAACCATTTTGCTTGGATCGGGATTAGCATGAACTATGGTTGTAGCAGTAACGCCTGACAGCAAAAAAACTAAATACGTAAACAAATATTTTGAGGCTTGCATATAAGTTAACTCACGTTAGTCACTGGTGGATTTATCGTACTATCAATCTGTACTAAATGTATAGGCTTACTTTCTAGTTAAAAGCAAACGAATACCTTTTAAAGAGCAAAACGTGACTACTGATAAAACCCGGGTGGAAAACTTTGAGGGTACCTCGCACAACACTGTTTTAGAAAACATTCGGGTTGAGTCGCCTGAAGACTGGGCTCGAGAAACTAAACCTATTTATTGGGATGCTTCAAAAAACGCCTGGATTTTGACCCGCCACACTGATATTGGCCTCGTACTGAGAGACTCTCGTTTTGTTGTAGAAGCTCCCTTTGGTAACAATGCGAGTCAGAATGCTGCCGGTGGACTCATGGCAGAGATACTTCAGGGATGGCTTGTTTTTAAAAACCCTCCCGAGCACACAAGATTGCGTCAGGTTCTACAAGGCGCTTTCATGTCGCGACCGATTGAAATGATGCGGCCTAGCATTCTAGCGATTGCAAATGAAGCTTTGGACAAGATTGGTACGCGCAGTGCCGTCGATCTGATTGAGGAGTTTGCAGTGCCGGTTCCAGCGACCGTAATTAGCGACTTATGCGGAGCTAAACGTGAGCATGCGCACAAAATATTACGCTGGGCCGTTGAGCTCCCCAAAGCCGTACTCGAAGGGAAAAAAGAAAAGTCGCATAAAGAGCTCGCCGACTGTGTGGAGTTTTTCCGTCAGCTTGTATATGAACAAAGAGTAAACCCTGGTCAAAATATAACCTCCGTGATGATAAAAGGCGGCAAAAGTGCCGATCCTTTTACAGACGATGAAATTATTGCTACGTTGGTTTTGATATTAATTGCAGGTCATGAGACGACTGCCATCACGCTTGCCAATGGAATTTATGCATTGCTTCGAAATCCAGAGCAGCTTGCGTTGTTGGAACTAAACAAAAAACTTATACCTTCCGCAGTAGAGGAATTTATGAGGTTTGACGGACCCGTTTCAAACCTTATTCGCATTGCCAACGAAAATGTTGAAATTGGTGGGCAGCAGATTAAAAAATTTGACCGATTGCAACTTAGCATCTACGCTTCTGGCCATGACCCTGAAGTTTTTAAGCAAACGGATTTTGATATTACAAGACAGAAAAATCATCATATGGCCTTCGGGAAAGGAATCCACTTATGTCTGGGCGCACCATTGGCCAGACTCATGTCATCCGTTGCACTGGAAGCTCTTCTTGATCGATATAAAAATTTGCAACTTCAACCAGACGCTTTCGCTTGGAATGAGGCCGATAATCCAAGACGTAAAAAATGCTTACCTGTCTTGATGACAAAAAGGTGAAGAAATAAACTTTACAGAGCTGATTCCGTCATTCCTTTTATCAAAAGGACTTCTGCAATTGTGCCTGCAGCAGCTGACCCCTGGATTGACCTGACAAGGTCGCTGAGTAAACTAAATTAAAACGACTCGACTGACCCAGACTGGCTCCGATACCTACTTCAATGACAGCCGAGTTTTTTGCAATGGGTGCAGCATTTACAGTAAAGCCAGGCCCTGTCGCAAACGCGAGCGTCGTTGTTGGAGACAAGTCTCCCCACGCCCGTTGCCAGCCTGCTGATAGGCCGACTTGCCAGTAGTTTTTGTCAGCCTTCCATTGGTGGCTGAGTCTAGCGCCTAGCGTGCCAAATCCGGTATTTGCGTTGGT
>CAMBLP010000196.1 GCA_945868195.1 Bordetella parapertussis | reverse complement strand
AGTGGGAAAAAATCATGCCCACTAAATCAAAAGAAAAAGACGATGTAAATACGCATACGATTCAAGAGTTAACTGAGCTTTTGATTAAACATCATGGACTGCACGTAGGAGTTTATGAGTTAGCGTTTGAGATGAATATTGCCGTGGGTGCGATACCTATGCCAGAAGGCTATGCATTACCGGGAGCAGCAATAGGATTCTCTAAGATTGGGATTAAAAAAACAGATGGAAATCATCCCAATTCTGTTGATGCTGCAGTGGTAAACCCCAGACTGAAAAAAGCAATTAAAACTAAATCGCCACCATAAATAATATAAACATCATCTTTAAGAGGCGTTTGCGTCCTCAGGAAATTCGCGCAGGCGTTTGAGTGAGTCACCAAGAAAAGAAAAAGATTTCAGTCGCTCTCACAGTGCAGCGTGGACTTTGCCGATCGTCAGCAAAACTGCTTTTGCTCGGGGCACAAAGGAATCGATTTCGGTGTATTCGTCCGGGGTATGGAATTTACCGCCCACTGGGCCGGTCCCGCAAAGCGTGATTGCACCAAGGCTGGAGGTCACTCCCGAGTCCGCGCACCCGCCGCTAAATTCCTGATCTGCTTGATGTCCGATATCCTTGAGCGTGTCCCGGTACAACTCAAAGAGTTTCTGCGAGGCTGCGGTTGGAACGAACGGCTTGAATTCACCTATGACGCTTAGCTTAGCCAGAGTGCCGGTGATGAAGTTTTTGTTGCAAATGCACTGGATTCGGCTCATGACATGCTCGCGCTGTGCCAGATCTTTGACTCGCACGTCGATCGCGGCTTTGGCGGAAGGGGCGGAGGTATTGACAGACTGGCCGCCTGAAATCAGTCCAACACTGACAGTCAAGCCCTCATCAATGTCTGTGAGCTTGTCAAGCTCAATGATTTTGTTTGCGATCTCTGATATCGCATTAATGCCCTCTGAAAAATTGGCACCTGAATGCGCGGCTTTACCCTGGATATCCATCTCGAGAAAGATACCGCCTTTGCGTCCTGTGACGACGTTGCCTGAAGGGCGTCCGGGTTCGCCGTTGAAGACAAAAGCGGCTTTACGGGCAAAAGCCTCGATGACCTCTTTGCTAAGGGGAGAGCCGATTTCTTCGTCGCACGTAAACAGTGCGGATACTTCGGTGGTTGTTTGGCCAGACTGGGCAAGCGCGGCGATGATGAACGCATTCATGACGACGCCAGCCTTCATGTCTGCAACGCCAGGACCATACGCGCGGTTTCCTTCGATGCGGAAGGGACGTTTTGCGACCTCGCCCTTGGGAAAGACGGTATCGCAATGACCCATCAGCAGGACGGGACGACCAAGGCTTGCGCCTGGATTGAGCGTCACGGACAGTGCCGCCTCGACTCCCTGCACAAAATGGGATTGGGTTGTTAAGCCGAAGGTCTTGAAAAAAGACTCAAGTTTGCGAAAAACTTGGGCAACACCCTCTTTGTAATAGCTGTGCGAATCAATCCCCACCAGCTCTTCGAGCAATGACAGCATGGCTGTATGTTGCGAGTCAATCCATTCGACTGCCTTTGAGTTTTGCATAAGGTGAGTCCTCGACTAATGTTTAAAGGTATTGCAATACGATACTCTTATTTATTTATTTGGAAACAGCATATGTCACACGGCTAGGACTTGTGGTGTGCATTGGTACTAGTGTGCGTTGACCCAGTTTTCGACGATTAGCCCTGCATCATTCACAAAGTCCGCTTCGTTGTTTGTGACCAGTGTGACGCAAAGGGCGATGGCATGTGAGGCAATGAGATTGTCCAGTGCGTCGCGGTTGCGCTCTTTATAGGCGGCACGAATAGGGCTATAGGCTTTGCTAGTACAAGCGATACCAAACTCGAGCTCGGCCAAGGTGACGGCCGAAATGATCACGTCCCCAACAAAGCATTTGGCAAAGCGTTCTCTGACCTCGGGCGGCGGGTGTTTGATGAGGTAGATGCACATGTCAGAAAGCTGAGTCATGTGATGTATCGGTATAAAGTATTTTTAGTGCGTTCAGGCGCTCTCAGTAATCTTGCCAATCACTGAACTCATCATGCTCGCAGAAAAAATGATCTCTGAAGTTGAGCAGTTGATTGGTAAATGACGTCTTAAGCGGTTTTTTTACTTAATTAAGTTGATTTTGAAATTGTTTCCGAAGATTTTTGAATTTGACCCGACTTGCAAGTAAGATCACAGCAAGGAGCGAGGGTGTCACCGGTATTAGAGCCGTGGGCAATTGCGCATTCATTTATAAAAACTAAACGGGAGATTGACATGAAAAAAAACCTCTTTGCATCGCTGCGTACCATTGGCCTAGGCAGCCTCACGGCGTTGGCTTTACTGCCTCATTCGTTTGCGCAAGCGCAAGCCTCTAACTATCCAAATAAACCCATTACGATTGTTGCGCCGTTTGCAGCGGGTACGCTCACGGATATTTTGACGCGTACCGTCGCCAATAAACTCTCGATCGCCTTGGGCCAACCAGTCGTCGCAGAAAACAAAACTGGTGCAGACGGCAACATTGGCGCAGCCTTTGTCGCGACGGCACCGGCAGACGGCTACACACTGTTAGTGGGTGCCACGAGCATCGGCTCGATCAACGTGTTGTTACATAAAAATATTAAATACGATCCGCAACGTGATTTTGTCGGCATTACTAACCTTATTAGCGTACCCAACGTGCTGGTTGTGGGGTCGCATGTGCCTGCCAAGAACCTCAAAGAGCTCCTGGCACTCCAAAAAAAGAAAAGTTTTAGTTATGGCTCAAGCGGTGCGGGCGGCAGTATGCATCTGTCCGGTGAGATCTATAAAAAAATGGCCGGTGTAGAGATGGTCCACATCCCCTACAAAGGCACAACGCCTGTGATTAACGACATTATTGGCGGTCGTGTTGAGATGATGTTCTGTAACCTGCCGGTCTGCTTGTCCTTGATCAAGTCAGGAAAGTTAACGGCTCTCGGTGTCACGTCCGCTACGCGTTCCTCGCTCTTGCCTGATGTGCCAACGCTTGCCGAGGCAGGCTTGCCAGGCTTTGATGTCAGCGGCTGGTTCGGTTTGTTTGCCCCGAAAGGCACACCTCCAGACATCGTCGCCAAGCTCAATGCAGAAACCGTCAAAATCTTGAACGATCCTCAGTTCAAGGCGGATTTCTTGAGCAGAGGTGCCGTCACGATCGGCGGATCGTCAGAGGCCTTTACAAAATATGCCGCTGACGAGCGCGTGCGCTGGGGCAAGATCATTAAAGAGGCAAATATCACGCTGGAGTGATGAATCTCTTGAGCTTTCGCAAGTGGAAACTCTAATATGACGCCTAAATTCCTACATACTTTTGGCTCAGTTAAAGTTGCAATTCCTTCGTTCATTAATTTACGAACATGACTCTGATCGTTGATTGGCCTTTACAGTTTGTCTAAACAATAGCAACTAATTCATCCTGGACCAGATTTGTGTATTAAAAATTATCCGTGACGAACGAGGGGCTTGCAATGCTCAAATCAATTTCACCAGATTGTAATTTTTGAACGACGTCCCGATTCTCCGTCATTGCGTCCTTGAGGAATCCTTGTATTCGGATTGGTTTTTTCGAGCAGCACAATACGTAAGGGCATATATTGCGTCGCAACAAAGGGGACGCAGGTGACAGTGAGTGCAGGATGAGAAACACGCATATATTTAGCCGCAGGACTTAAGCTGCCAGTCCGTGTGATCCTCACGAAGGTTTCATAAGTTTATTGAATACACTTAT
>CAMBLP010000195.1 GCA_945868195.1 Bordetella parapertussis | reverse complement strand
GTCAATGTGCTGCCAAGCTTGGAGGGATCCAGGATTGCGACTTGCTTGGCAATGACGCCAAGCGTGGTGAGTCGACGGACACGCCGTAAACAGGTGGGGGGCGAGGCGTGTACCTGCTCTGCCAGTGCTTGATTGGTCAGGCTGGCATCGTGTTGCAATTGATTGAGGATGCGTCGATCGAGGTCGTCCAAGGTATCGAGCGTCATGATTGGGTTTATAAGTTCTAAACAATAGATGAGTTAATGAAATTATATTTCATGAATTATATAGATAGTATATTTATTTCATAAATAATATATAAGTGAAATAATATTTCTAGCCAAATTGGGCACAATAGACCATTCTCAGGAGAACATCTATGTGCGGCATCGTTGGCGCCGTCGCTTCACGCGACATCACTCCCATTTTGGTCGAAGGTCTCAAGCGACTTGAATACCGCGGCTATGACTCGTGCGGCGTGGCGGTGTATGAAAACGGTGGCTTGCGCCGCGCGCGTAGCACCGAGCGTGTCGCTGAACTCGAAGTGGACATCAAGGCTCAACATATCGCCGGTTTTACAGGTATCGCGCACACGCGTTGGGCGACACATGGTGCACCCGTGACACGCAATGCGCATCCTCATTTCTCTGCAATCGGCAAAGAAGAAGCAAGTATTGCACTCGTACACAACGGTATCATTGAAAATCACGAAGAGTTGCGTGCCGAGTTGCAAGCGGTCGGCTATGTGTTTGAAAGTCAGACAGATACAGAAGTCATCGCGCATCTCGTGCGTCACCTCTATGCAGGCGATTTACTGGAGGCCTTGCAACAGACGGTACGTCGTTTGCATGGCGCTTATGCGATCGCCGTCTTTTGTCGTGATGAGCCGCATCGTATCGTGGCGGCCCGCCAAGGTTCACCTCTGGTCATCGGGCGCGGCAAGGGAGAAAACTTTTTGGCCTCGGATGCACTCGCACTCGCAGGCACGACAGATCAAATTATTTATCTCGAAGACGGTGACGTTGCGGACCTGCAATTGGGCAATGTCTGGATCATGGATCAGGATGGAAAGTCTGTCTTGAGACAGATCAATACCGTACACGTGCATACGGGTGCCGCGGAGCTCGGTCCTTACCGCCACTATATGCAAAAAGAAATATTCGAGCAGCCTCGCGCTGTTGCGGATACCTTGGAGGATGTCGAATCCATTACGCCAGAACTGTTTGGCGATCAGGCTTTTAAAGTTTTTAAAGACATCGATCGCGTGTTGATCCTCGCATGTGGCACGAGTTATTACGCGGGCTCTACTGCTAAATACTGGATCGAATCCCTAGCAAAAATTCCCGTCTCGGTCGAGATCGCGAGTGAGTATCGCTACAGAGACAGCGTACCCAATCCAAAGACGTTGGTCGTCACGATTTCACAATCTGGCGAAACAGCCGACACGCTTGCGGCCTTGAAGCATGCGCGTGGTCTTGGGATGGAACACACGTTAACGATTTGTAATGTCTCCACGAGTGCGATGGTCAGAGAGTGCAAGCTCGCTTACATCACGCGCGCGGGGGTGGAGATCGGTGTGGCATCGACCAAGGCTTTTACGACACAGCTCACGGCATTGTTCATGTTGACGTTGGCGCTCGCTCAGGTACACGGTCAGTTAACGGAGGAGCAAGAAGCACAGCACGTGAAAGACTTGCGTCACTTACCCGTTGCTATTGGCGCCGTCCTCGCGCTCGAGCCGCAAATCATGGCATGGGCCGATCGATTCGCGACCAAAGAAAATGCGTTGTTTTTGGGGCGCGGTATGCATTATCCGATCGCACTAGAGGGCGCGTTAAAGCTCAAAGAGATTAGCTACATCCATGCGGAAGCCTATCCTGCGGGAGAGCTTAAGCATGGTCCCTTGGCACTTGTCACGGATCAGATGCCTGTGGTGACTATCGCACCCAATGATGCATTACTAGAAAAGCTCAAGTCAAATATTCAAGAAGTCCGCGCGCGTGGCGGCGAGTTGTATGTGTTTGCTGATACGGATACCAAGCTCGTGAGCAGTGAGGGTTTGTATGTCATCCGGATGCCAGAGCACTACGGCGTGTTGTCACCGATTTTGCATACGGTACCGTTGCAGTTGCTGGCGTATCACACAGCTTGCGCGAGAGGGACGGATGTAGATAAGCCTCGGAATCTGGCCAAGAGTGTGACGGTGGAGTAAAAAAGAAATTGATGTCCTCGTTTTGCATTATTGAGTGTGATGAGCGTTGATACGCATGCACTCAATATGAGCGACTCACCAATAATAAGTGCGAGGATGTTTGGATTAAATAAGTGTACACAATAGCCTTAATCTTTTATAAAGTTTAGATTGTGACCTTATTGGAATGAAAATGACGACTTCTTTGTCCCCCCTGCATGCTTCAGGCTTGACGGCCCAGGGTACTGGCGCCCATGCGGTCGTCAGCACGTTAAAACGCCACGGTGTCGATACGATTTTTGGCCAGAGCTTACCGAGCATGGTCCACCTTGTTGCGGAGAAGCAAGGTATTCGACAGATTGCATACAGAACGGAAAACGCCGGCGGCTATATGGCCGATGCCTATGCAAGAGTCAGTGGGAAAATCGGTGTAGTGACTGCACAAAATGGACCCGCTGCGGCGCTATTGGTGCCACCCCTTGCTGAGGCTTTGAAAGCTTCGATCCCAATCTTGGCTTTAGTGCAAGACGTCAGCGCCGAGCATACGGACCGTAATGCCTTTCAAGACCTTGATCATATCGGGATGTTTACGGCCGTCACCAAGTGGGTGCGCCGAGTCCATGATGTCTCGCGCATCGAAGACTATATTGACCAGGCCATGACGGCAGCATGTACAGGCAGACCCGGGCCTGTCGTATTGATGTTGCCCGCTGATATTTTGCTACAGCCCTACGGTGCCGCCAAGAGAACAGCTGAACTTGGCTACTACCCACTTGATCGTGTTGCCGCCGCACCTGAGCGCATTGCAGAGGCAGCAGAGTTACTTGCCAAGGCAAAAAATCCAATCGTCATTGCCGGTGGAGGTGTGCATTTATCGCATGCGCAACAAGCACTCGCCGCGTTGCAAGAGCAATGTCATTTGCCCGTCGCAACAACGGTGATGGGGAAAGGCGTTGTGGATGAAACCCATCCGCTTTCGGTGGGGGTCATGACATACTTTTTGGGTCCGAATGGTTCAGGACGATATCAACGTCCACTCATTGAACAGGCGGATGTGGTGTTGTTGGTGGGAACGCGAACGAATCAAAATGGGACGGACTCTTGGAAGCTTTATCCAAAAGGGGCGACGTTTATTCATCTCGATATCGACGGTCATGAGGTGGGTCGTAACTACGAAGCAAAGAGACTGGTTGGCGATGCAAAACTGACCTTGTCAGCACTGACGGATGCGATCACCGCGCTTAACAATACCGTTCGAAAAACTGCACGACCAAGCGTAGAGAAAAAAATCGCAGAAGGACGTGCGGCTTATTTGAAAGAATCCGAAGCGGTCAGAACATCCGAAGCAACACCGATCCGCCCCGAGCGGATCATGCAGGAAATTCAGTCCCAGTTGACCGAGGATGCCATCGTCGTCGCGGATGCGAGTTACTCCTCGATATGGATCGCAAACTTTTTGATTTCACTCAAAGCGGGCATGCGTTTCATCACGCCACGGGGGCTGGCAGGCTTAGGTTGGGGCTTTCCTATGGCGCTTGGTGTCAAAGTCGCACAGCCACAGAAAGAAGTTTTCTGTGTGGTGGGCGATGGTGGTTTTGGTCACGTGTGGTCAGAGCTTGAAACGGCA
>CAMBLP010000194.1 GCA_945868195.1 Bordetella parapertussis | reverse complement strand
CAATTCGCAAGCCTTGCCAAGTCATATCGCGTATTGGCGCTTGACCCAAGGTCTCAGGGACTCTCTGAGGTGACGACTCTTTCACACGCACCCAAGCGCCGGATTCAGGATATTGATGAGTTTTTAAAGGCCACTCAAGTGCGCGACTTTATCCTCGCGGGTTGGTCCCTAGGTGTGTTGGAGTCTCTCGATTACGTTGCAAACTACAAACCAAAGGGGCTACGCGGACTGATTTTGATCGACAACTCTGTGGGAGAAGGAAAACCTCCGGCGGGACGTCGCTCTAATTTTGCTCAAACCATGAATGATCCGGTTAAGCGCGAGCAATACATGCGTACCTTTAGCCAGGATATTTATCGCAAGCCACCTCCACCTGTATTGGCACAAGCCGTTTTAGATTCGGCGCTGCAGGCCGCACCGGATGTCGCGATTCAGTTACTCAACCAACCCTACCCTCGCACATATTGGAGCGAAACCCTTCAAAAACAACAGATTCCCGTGCTTTACGCCATCAGACCCTGGCTCAAAGAGCAAGCCGAGGCGCTCCAAAAGAAACGTGCCCGAGACCTCATCACCATCGAAATGTTTGACAAGGCCGGGCACGCATTATTTGTAGACGAAGCGGAAAGTTTTAATCAAGCCGTCTTAAAATTTAGTCAACAAGCCTTTGCGAGAAAGACCAACTAGTTTTGACGACGCACAATCTGCACATTGTTTCTCTCGTTTGTTTTGTTGTAACTAAACGCAAAGGGCAAGGGCTTAGTGTTGGTTGACTCGCGGTAAGCTTTCCCTAAGGACTCTTGTTTTTTACGATTGAACAATTCGTGGGGAAACAAAAAACCACCGTATAAATCAGCTTGGCCAATCTGCGTGAGATAGGTGAAGTCCAGTCCTGTCTCGTCCTGCACCACCATGGTGGCGTTTGCCACCAAAATATCGCGCATCACGGAAAAATAGCTTTCTTGTAATAAGTGGGAAGCGGCCTTGATCAGCACCGGATTTTTAGCCTCGCGGGCGAGCCATTTGCGCATCGGTTCATTGGTGCTCAGACTCGAGTCTGACAAGTCCAAACTCACATAGTCTAAGGTGATAGGCTTTCCTGCCTTGCTCAACACTAAGCGCACCGACCTCCATTGACCCGTTGTACTTTTGATAAAGTCGCCCGTCTTGTCATCGTACGCTATGGGGTAAATGTCCATGACATCAAAACCAGAGTACAACGCAAACGTTGAAAGAATCGTGGTCACGCCAATCGGGGCAAACTGATCGCGCTGGTCCTCGTTTAAGTCATCCGTACGGAAAAAAGCGAGGCGACTGAATTTCATCCATTCGCGCATGAACTTTGCCTGAAAACCTTGCGCGCGCGCGGGCTGCATCGTCGCGAGTGTGACAGGTGCACCCGCTGCTTGCATCGCAACCATCACATAGCGATCAGCCTGAGGAAAGGCATGCGAAACAGTCACAAAATCTGGACCTGAAAATGGATAAAAGACCGTACCACCTGCTTTTGGAGCAATTTGTGCCTCGGCAAAATTAGTCAGCGGCTGACCAATCGTCTTTTGATAAAAGTCCCAAGCGCCATCTGCTTGCGTTTTAAGTGCGCCCTGCAAAAAAGGGAACACAGGTGCGGGCTGTTGAGCCGTTGGCTGATACAAGCCCATCGGCTGCGTGGCAGAGGCCACACCGACCGATGCAAGCATGGAAAACACCGTCAATGCCGCAGCAGTGGCAAATTTTTTTGTAACACACACAGTCCAAGACTTCATGACGCATGAACCTCATCAAAGCGAAAGAGAAAAGAAACGGGATTAATGAGCTTGTGACTGAAGTAAGCTCAAACCACCCATGTAGGGGCGCAAGGCCTCGGGCACCACGATGCTACCGTCGGCTTGCTGATAATTTTCAAGGACTGCCACCAGGGCTCGCCCAACCGCCAATCCCGAGCCATTGAGTGTATGCACGTATTCAGGTTTACCTCCGTCCACGCGAGTGCGTGCCTGCATGCGACGCGCCTGGAAGGTTTCACAGTTAGAGACCGAGGAAATCTCGCGCCAAGTATTTTGTGCGGGCAACCAGACCTCAAGGTCATAGGTTTTCGTGGCACCGAAACCCATATCACCCGTGCACAACAACAGCACGCGATATGGCAAACCGAGTAGTTGCAACACCTTTTCAGCATGTCCCGCCATGTCTTCGAGTGCCTGATAAGAGCTATCGGCTGCGACAATCTGCACCATTTCGACTTTATCGAACTGGTGTTGACGAATCAAACCGCGTGTATCGCGACCACCACTTCCCGCCTCCGAGCGAAAGCACGGGGTATGGGCCGTCAGCCGAATCGGCAACTCAGCAGCAGGCACAATCGTGTCACGTACCATACTGGTCAGCGTGATTTCAGAGGTCGAGATCAGGTATTGTTCCTCTCTCGCCACGACATTGCCCTGCTCGTCGAGTGTCGGCTCATCGCCGCCACGCGTGACCCAGAACATATCGTTCTTGAATTTTGGTAGCTGTCCAGTCCCCATCAGGGTAGACGCATTGACGATATAGGGGGTGTAGCACTCGGTATAACCGTGTTGTTCAGTCTGAAGATCCAACATGAACTGCGCAAGCGCTCGATGCAAACGCGCCATGGAGCCGCGCATAAAACTAAAACGCGCCCCGGACAGCTTGGCGGCGACATCAAAATCCAAACCGAGCGATTCGCCCAGAGTCACATGGTCGCGAGGCTCAAAGCCAAGCGCCTTGGGATCGCCTGAGGCAGGATCGGGGCTCGGTACCCAGCGACGCACCTCGACATTACCCTCATTATCCGCACCTACAGGCACGCTCTCGTGGGGCAAATTGGGGATCGACATCAGCATGTCATTGAGCTGAGCCTGAATATCCGAGAGGTCTAGTTCGAGCGCTTTGAGGCGCGCAGGGATCGCCTGAGACTCGGCCAACACGGCGGAGGCATCCTCGCCACGCGATTTAAGCGCGCCGATTTGTTTGGCGAGAGCATTGCGCTGCGCTTGAAGATTTTCTGTTTCAGTCTGCACCGACTTGCGGCGGGCCTCGAGACTATTGAAGGCGTCCATCGGGAAAGCAAAGCCGCGACTGGCTAAGCGACGAACGACGGATTCGAGGTCTTTACGTAACAACGCTGGGTCAAGCATGATCTTTGGATAAAAAAGACTAATGAATTGCGTATTGTATCCGCCGCAGCAACCACGCCACGATAGAGAGTGCGCCCACGCTCAACAACCAAATCAGTACCAGCCAGCCCCATCGTTTCATCATCGATCCTAGTGATAATCGTGCGTCGGACCGACTTTGCCTCGGAAGACCCAGTACGCGTAGGCGGTGTAAGCCAAAATGATCGGGATCAAGAACACCGCACCCACCAACAGGAACTTTAGGCTATTGTCTGGCGCGGCAGCTTGCCAAAGCGTCACGGACGAGGGCACGATGTAGGGGAAAAAACTAATCACCAGTCCGATATAGGACAAGACAAACAATCCCTCCACGGCTAAAAATGACATTAAAGGTCGGTTGAGCCGAATGCCACGAAACAGCGCGATGGCGCAGACAAGCACCAACAGAGGAACCGGGGCCACAAAGAGCATCGCGGGCCAGGCAAACCACTTTTGCATGAAGTGCTCGTGCAGAAACGGAGTAATGACACTGACCACAACAAGCAAACACAACATCAAGACGCCCAGATTGAAAGCTACTCGCTTGGCGAGTTGCTCAACAACACCCTCTGTTTTGAGCATTAACCAAGTTGAACCCAATAGCGCATAACCGACAACTAAGGAAAATCC
>CAMBLP010000193.1 GCA_945868195.1 Bordetella parapertussis | reverse complement strand
CGCCGTGTTGGTAATGCCGACAAAAATAGACAACCACACCATGCGTTTTAATTCACGCGGGCTCTCTCGACTCAGAAATTCAAATAAATCGGATTTCAGCAAACTACGCATATAAGGATCACACCACGGTCAATAGGTTGAGAAGCTATATTATGCGGGTACAGCACTTTTCTTGCTAAAGAACATTTTTTTTCCTTTTTTATATTGTTCCGTCGCATAGTCTTGCATCTGATCGCTTTTAAAGTTTGACAGACTGCCTTTGGACTCGAAATGCTTCACAAAGGACGCTCCGATTGCATAGGTTGAGCCATATGAAAGCGCTGGCTCAACCGTTAAGTTAAAAATTTGACCCGCGATGGGAATATTTTTCATCAATATGCGCGTCATACCTGTCGCGATCGCTGAGGTAGCCGTACCGCCGATTAAACCAGCCGCAACCGCAATCGCGACTTTTTGTTCAAATGGCACTTCGTAATGCTTGCAAAGTAATTGGATGAGTTTGATCTGTGCACCTGACAGCGCCAAGGTATCCAAAATAGGGACAGGCGTCAGTCCTGCAACCACAGCCCATTGCGACCACGTTTTAACAATTGCCATGGCTTCGCGGTGTCGATCGCTGGTGTAGACGTCGGCCTCCTGTGTTGGCTCGACCTTTGCCGCCGCGCTGGGCGCATCAGCTTTCAACTGCTCGGCAAATAAAGCCTCAGTTTCTTTGTTTGTCCGTCGCACACGCTTTTTGACTTCGGGCGACTGCGTAGACAAAATCTTTGCCTCAGCGGCAGGTAGCGTCGCAGTTTTATCAACGTTTTTGACTTTCTCTGCTTTCGCTGCTTTCGTTGATTTCAAGGGATTTGAACCAATTGTTGTCGTGCGCTTAGTAGCCATACATAACCTTTTTACTTTGTGAGTGAAAGGACTTCTCGCGCCAATGAGCGGTAATCCTCTGACGCACCGGATTTGGGACTGTATTGAAAAATACTTTTATTGAAGGACGGCGCCTCAGCGAGACGTATATTTTCTCTAATATGTGTTTTTAAAAGCTTTTCACCGAAACTCTCGGTTAACGCTTGGACAACGTCTTGGGAATGGAGCGTTCTCAGATTGACACGACAAGCCACCAAACCAAGCAATTCGAGCTTAGGATTCAAATTTTCACGCACATCGTCGACGGTTTGCATCAACTGCGCGACGCCAGATAGAGACAACACCTGAGTTGTAACAGGCACCAACAACTGATGCGCAACCGTCAAGGCATTCAGAGTCAATAATCCTAACGTTGGAGGCGTATCCAAAATGACAACATCCCATTGCTGCTTACGCAGAGAAGCCAGTCGTTTTTTTAAATGCGTTTCTGGCTCATCGGCCTTAGCAAGTACCCGCTCAAGTTTCGACAAGGCCCCAGACCCCGCTATCAGGGAAACACCCTGAACGCTCGAGTCGTGGATCAAGGTGTCGAGCGTGCAATCAGTCGTCAGTAATTCAAAACTACCCTCGCTCGGCGATCCAACACCCAACCATTCGGTTGAGTTACCTTGTGGGTCAAGATCAATGAGTAAAACGCGTTTGCCCTCAAGAGCCAGACCCGCGGCCAAATTAACCGAGGTGGTCGTTTTGGCACAACCACCTTTCAAATTAGAAATCGCGATTATTTGCATGATTAACGTCTAAATTCAGTTCTTTTAAATTCTTTTCTTAACTCATCCATCAAATTTGCTTCGCGGAATTTCAAGAACGTTCCTCCCCGTTCGAAATGTCTCACAGAAACCTGACCGATCACTTTAGTGGCAGTCGCCCCCATTGTCGCCATCGCAATCGAACCAATCACTGTACCCGACCCCGGAAATATCTTGGCGGTCGCGCCAACGGCTGTTTTAGTGAGTCCCAAGGGCACTAAAGAGCCCAGCAACACAGAAACTACCGCAGAGGCGCGCTCTTTTTCAACTTTTTCGCCATAAAGAGCAGACAAATTCATGAGTAATTTGGTTTGAACTGCGGCTAGGACCGCCGCATCTAAAACAGGGATGGGAATCAATCCGACGGCAAAGCTCCAGCGCGATGCTGACTCTACCAAACCCTTCGCTTCTTGCAACCGCATCATTTGAAACTTACTTGGAAAAACCTCGATGGCCTCGACGTCAATCGTAATGGTCATTATTGATCCTGAAAACAGACTTACGCATATTGTCACCTCGCAACTTCGATAACCCTCACAATCCCTCTCAATTCCTCACAATGCGACAGTCAACATGACGAGGTTACAAGTGATCAGCATGCGAGGATTCAAGAGCTTCTTTTGTTTTTAAATCAGTAACTTGATCGATAATAGCTCCTCCTTGAAGCGAAAACTTAGCATGCGTGCTGATCGCCCTTTAATGACCCATTGGAATAATCAATATGTCGACCCAGGAAGCAAGACCCATTAATGCATACACCATTGACGGGGATCTGTTTAAAGTGATCAAAAACTCCGAGGGTCAGTATTCACTTTGGCCTGAGCAAAAAACAACGCCAGACGGTTGGGTCGAGACAGGCTTTACCGGCTCAAAAACGGAAGCCTCGGCATATGTCGATCGCGAATGGACTGACATGCGTCCCCTCAGTCTTCAGCGCGCAATGGCTCCAAAGCAGACGTGATTGAAAATACCTCAACGACACCATTAGAAAGTATCTATTTAAACACTTGTAAACGATGGATCAATTAACCATGAAACTCGCTGCGTATGAAATGAACGCTTACAAGCGCGATGGGTATTTAGTCCAAGATCAGGCACTGAGTGAAGAGGCTACTGATCTCCTGTTGGCGCGCACCCTGTCCTTTCAGGCTCACACTTACCCTGGTCACGTTTTAGAAAAAGATGGCAAAACCTACCGTGCCTTTCATGGCTGCCACCTTTACGATGATGCCTACAAAGAGCTGATTCGTGCGCCGCAGTTTTTAGAGCCCGCACAGCAACTCCTCGATGATCATGTGTACATTCATCAACTGAAAGTGAATGTTAAACAAGCCTTTTCGGGTGAGATGTGGCCCTGGCATCAAGACTACATCTACTGGCGTAACGAAGACAATATCCCCACCTCCAATATCGTCAGTGTCATGATTTTTTTAGATGATATTGATCAATTCAATGGTCCACTCTTCTTTATACCTGGCTCCCATGAAATTGGCTGCGTTGACGCACCCAAGGCTGAAGATGCCCCCGAAGGCTGGGAGGGAAACGTCAGCGCTTCTCTCACCTATCAAATCGATGGTCCTTTAGTGACTAAGTTGGTGGCCTCTGGAGGTTTATTTTCTGCGACAGGAAAAAAGGGGACAGCAGTCTGGTTCCACGGCAACTTGGTGCATGCCTCACCGCCCAATATTTCGCCTCACAATCGTCGTATCGCAATACTCACCTACAACGCGGTAAGCAATATTCCGCTCAATCCCCCCAAAAAACTTCGTCCGGCGTTTCTGAATGGATGCGACTATCAGCCACTTAGGGCTCAAGAATCCGCGCAACTGATCGCATCTAATTGACATCGATGAATCATCCTCAGCAGTTTTCTTCTTCAAGCCCTGATTCGATCGAACGCGTTTCGATCCATAGCGTCTCTCCTCGCCTTTTTCATCATGAGTTTCAACGTCAAAACAAACCTGTCATTTTGACGGATGCGTTCAATGACAATATCCCCGTTGATGCTGAAAAACTCACTTCTTTTGTTGGTGAGATGGAGGTATCCGTTCGCGTTTATGGGCCCGAACGTTTTTCAACACCTAAAGTTGAGTGGAAAAATTACTGCGAAATGCGCAAGATGAGTGTCAATGAGTATTGCCGCCTTCTGCG
>CAMBLP010000192.1 GCA_945868195.1 Bordetella parapertussis | reverse complement strand
CAAGCCAAATGGCCTGAAAAGCAAGTCAAAATGATCGTGCCTGCTCCTCCAGGCAGTGCGCCAGACGGTCAAATTCGCCTGATTAGCCAAAAGCTTTCAGAAATGTGGGGGCAACCCGTGATCGTTGAAAATATCGTTGGTGCTGGTGGCACCATCGGCACGGATCGCGTTGCTAAATCCGCTCCTGATGGCTACACCTTTTTGTACAACACGATTGGTCCGATTGCAGTTGCTGAAAATCTAATGGGCCCCGGCAAGCTTCCTTATAGCCCCTTAAAAGATTTTGCGCCTGTCAGTCTTGCCACTAAAACACCGAACTGGATCACCGTACACCCCTCCGTGCCTGCGAACAACATTCAAGAGCTGATCGCACTCGCGAAAAAGAATCCTGGCAAGTTGCGCTATGGCACCGCCGGTCCTGGCACGACGCAACACTTGACGGGAGAGTTGCTAAATCTGGTTGAAAATATTCAACTCGTCGGCATCCCATACAAGTCGAGCGCGCAAATGACAACTGATGGTCTGGGTGGTCAGATCGAAATCCTGATTCACAACACCCCCGTTCTGCTTCCGCATATCCGCGCTCAAAAGTTGCGTCCCTTGGCGATCACCAGCGACAAGCGCTCGCCTGCCGAACCGCAGATCCCAACGATGATCGAGAGCGGTGTCAAAGATTTCGAGATCACAGCTTGGTTTGGCTTTCTTGCGCCAACTGGAACGCCTAGACCGATCATCGACAAGCTCTCGAAAGACGTCGCTAAAGTGCTCGCTATGCCTGATGTCAACAAGCGCATCGTTGACCAAGCAACCGAGGTTGTCGGCAGCACGCCCGAGCAATACGCCGCGTTTATCAAGTCTGAAACTGCAAAGTGGAAAGACGTGATTATCCGCGCGAAGATGACTGCTAACTAATTTGCAGACTACAACGACTGCAATCACCTTCTTTCAACGTTTTAGTTAGGAAGCTCTTATGCGCAACGCAATTTTTTCCAAACTCGCCCTTGCTCTTTCGATGAGCGCCGTCATGGCTCTTCCCTTGTCGGCTCAAGCCCAAGGCACCGCACCTAAATGCTCGACTGCACAACTTATCGTACCTTGGGCTGCGGGCGGCGATACCGATATCGTTTTCCGCGTGTATGTTGATGCCATCAACAGAAGCGGTATCAAACCTGAGCTGCAAGTCGTCAATATTGGCGGCCAAGGTGGCAACAAAGGATCGGGTGAAGTTCGCAAAGCAAAACCCGATGGCTGCATGTTGGTGGCGATCCATGAAAGCGCGATCACTAGCTTCCTGACGGGACGCGTTCCCTTTACCTATGATGCATTTGATCCAGTTGCTTTAGTCAGCTACACACCCTCCATCGTGGGTGCAGCACCTAAAGCTCCATTCAAAAATGCGACTGAAATGGTCGAGTATGCCAAAAAGAATCCCAAACAAGTCACCGCAGGCGTGACCTTGGGCTCGACCAGTCACTTCATTTTCTTATTGATCGAAGAAGCGACTGGTGCCTCTTTCCGCTATGTTTCCTACGATGGTACTCGTGAACGTAACACCGCATTGCTTTCTGGCAATGTGTTGCTTGGTGAAACGAATATTCTTTCTGCCAAGCAATACCTCGCCGAAGGTGCGTTGTTAGCGCTCGGTATCGCGACTGAAAAACGCGATCTACAGTTACCCAACGTTCAGACTTTGAAAGAGCAAAAGATCCCCGTGGTCTATGGTCTGGCACGCGGTGTCATGGCGCCTAAAGGTACACCCGCCAACGTCATTAAGTTTTGGGACACCGCTTTTGAAAAGGCCTCCAAGGATCCCGCCGTCATTAAAGCGATCACTGGCGCAAGCTCGACCATCATGTACAAATCAGCAGCGGACTATGGTGCATTTCTAAAGTCTTCATTTGAAGAACATAAAAAGCTTGCTATCAAGATCGGTATGTACAAGCAGCCTTAACGCGGGTTGAGCTTTACAGGCGACTCTGATATGACGAGGCGCCGTACAATGCCGCAGGACGCAAATCCTGCGGCATTTGTCTTTATTTTTAACTACTCTCTGGTTTTCCTATGAAACGCCTCAATCGCGACACGGTCACGGCTGTTCTACTTTTATTATTTTGTGGACTACTTTTCCAGCAAACATTTTTTGTACGCAAGGTGCCCTTTTCCATCATGGGCTCTGAGGTCTGGCCGCGTGTCGTGCTCACGGCATTATTTATTTTGCTGTTGATCTATTTATTCAAGTCCCTCATTACCCCCCCAAAAGACGTCATTGAAAAAAGACCACTTAAAGTGTGGCTCGATATGTACCGTAATCCGCTTTTATGCTTCGGGATGTTTTTCTTGTTTTTGATCAGCCTGCCTTACTTTGGCATGCTCATCAGTGGCATTCTCTTTGTCTTTATCACCCAGACACTCATTGGCTCGCGCGACAAGCGTAGCTTGATCCTTCACGCCATCGTTGCTGTGGGTGCCGTCGGTAGCATGTGGGCCATTTTCCGTTTCGGTTTAGGCGTCGTCATGCCTGCCGGCTCCTTGTTTTAAGTCAATAGGCTCGCCAATCATGTTTGAAAATATTTATACAGCTTTTGGCAATGTCTTCACGCTCTACACGCTCATGCTCATGGCCATTGGTGTGCTGTGTGGCCTCGTTGCTGGCTCCATACCTGGCTTTACGATCACGATGGCGGTCGTACTGACTCTTCCTTTCACGTTTGGCATGAGTCCCATCGAAGGTCTTTCCACCATGCTTGGGGTGTATGTCGGCGGGTTAACCGGAGGCATGTTTTCTTCTGCCATCATCGGCATCCCCGGCACGCCCTCGGCGATTTCTACAACCTTTGACTCTTTCCCGATGGCGCGCAAAGGGCGCCCTGGGCTCGCGCTCGGTCTTGGTCTTTGGGCTTCCTTCATAGGCGGTATCCTCTCGGCTATTGTGTTGGTTTTTCTCGCGCCAACGCTTGCAAAAATCGGACTTGAATTCGGTCCCTGGGATTACTTCATGCTTGTCTGCTTCGCCCTGACGATCGCGGCAAGCCTCTCTGATGGCGACCTCATCAAAGGTTTAATTTCTGGCGTCTTCGGCCTAGTGATCGCTGCCGTCGGTGAGGATGCGATCAATGGCGCAGAACGGCTGACGTTCGGGATTGAAAACCTGGGCTCCGGCTTTGACTTTCTTCCAGTCCTGATTGGTCTGTTTGCATTCAGTCAACTGCTCACGGATATGAGTGACTCTGAGGCCGCCAAAAAGCCAATGACCTCAAAGGCTCAAAAAGTGATTCGCATGGAGCATATCGAGTCGATTAGGCTCTGCTTTAAACATTGGGGAACGATGATTCGCTCATCGTCCATCGGTCTTTTCATCGGACTTCTTCCTGCCGCTGGAAGCTCCATTTCAAATATTCTTGCTTACGATCAAGAAAAGAAAGCGTCTAAACATCCTGAAAAATTTGGCACAGGCGTACCAGAAGGCATCATTGCATCTGAAGCCTCCAATAACGCGACCGCAGGCGGCGCGCTGATCACGATGATGGCCTTGGGGATTCCTGGTGATGCCGTGACAGCCGTCATGTTAGGTGCACTCACCATTCATAACATCGCACCTAGCCCAACCTTTATCTCTACCCAACCGACGCTCGCCTACGCAATCATGATTGCGTACTTTTTAGCAAACTTTATGACGCTTTTTTTTACTTCAGCAAGTTTGCGCGTGTTCTTACTCGTCACACGTATCCCTCTTTATATTCTCGGCGTTGTGATTCTGTTGTATTGCGCGATCGGTGTCTTTACACTCAATAACTCTACCTCTGACATCTGGACCCTGCTGATTTTCGGTGTCCTAGGATTTATCATGGTCAGAAA
>CAMBLP010000191.1 GCA_945868195.1 Bordetella parapertussis | reverse complement strand
ATTGGAACGTCTGTTGGGGGTGTCCCGGAGATGTTGATGGATGGTCATACGGGTTATCTCGTTGAGCTCGATGATGATCAAAGCTTGCGGGATATCATCACCAGGCTAAGCGAGGATCCCGAACTCAGACAAAAGATGGGACGTGCGGGATATGACCGGATCTGGAACGATCACGCTTCAGAATTCACACCCGAGGCATTGGTGCGCAGAACCGAGCAATGTTATGGCCATTGGTTGAGTCAAGGAAGCCCCCTTCGAAGACGCTTAAAAATGGTGCAACATGACTGAGATGCAAGAGCGCATTGGGACTGGCCGAGCCATTCCGATCTTGATGTATCACCAAATTGATATACCTGCTCCCAGAGGAACTTCCTTCCGTAGTTTGACGGTTCATCCCAAAAGTTTTAAGCGCCAGATGTACTGGATGTACAAGCTCGGTTATCGCGGGCTGAGTATGCGTGACCTGATGCCCTATCTCCATGGGGAGCGGACCGGGAAGGTCTTTGGAATTACGTTTGATGATGGATTTCGTAATGTTTTTCAGCACGCACTTCCTGTATTGACTCAACTCGGTTTTACTTCGACCAATTACCTTGTGGCCAACCAGTTTGATGGAGGAAACGTGTGGGATGCGCAAAACAACATCCCCTTTTCTCCTCTGATGTCTCAAACCGAGGCGAGGGAGTGGATTCAAGCTGGGCAGGAGGTCGGTTCTCACACCCTTGATCATGTCCATTTGCCGGAATTATCCTTTGAGCAGGCGCGACATCAAATTGCTCATTCGCGTCATATGCTTTCCGATGCAGTCAAAGCTGAGGTGACTGCGTTTTGTTACCCGTACGGCCAATTTGACTCCGTACACGCTGAGTTGGTCATCGAGGCCGGATATCGCAGCGCAACGACGACTCAACGAGGATTGGCGAGCGCAAAAGACTCTTCTTTTCTGCTGCCGCGAGTAGGGGTTTGGCGCACGACGCACCTTCTGCGTTTTTTTCAAAAGTGTTTGACGCATTATGAGGATCGTCGACGTGGCTGAGCGTTTGCGCATTGCGCTTATCACGGAACGTTTCGGTCGAAAGTTTGGCGGGGCAGAAGCCTATGCGGTCAATCTTTTTGAAATCTTGACGAAACAACATGATGTCACTGTCATCGCGAGTGAGTTTGATCACGATCTGCCTGTAACAGAGATTTCCGTTAAAAGACTCAAAGGGTTACCGAGCTGGATGCGTGCCTTACATTTTGCATACTGTGCCAAGAAACTCACCTCTTCAGGCTTTGATATCGTACATTCGCATGCGATGGGACCGGCAGGAGATGTCCATGTATTTCATGTCGTTCCGGTTAAATATCGCCGTTTTTTTATGCGTGCCAAATGGCGCGGTTACTTGAGCTATCTTGAACCGCATAATATTGCCCACCTATGGCTTGAGTCGTCCTCGCTGCGCTTTGTGCCGGGACATCAGGTGGTTACGGTGTCGCCAAGCGTCACCAAACAACTTCAGGCGGCGTATCCCGCAATAGCGTCAATAGAGATGATTCCACCGGGTGCGCATGCGCAAAGCCGCGACCCTTTTTTGAGGTCAAACACTCGTCAGGAACTTGGTTGGCATGACACAGATGTGGTTTGCCTCTTAGTTGCCCGAAATCCTCTATTAAAGGGCTTGGCTGTCTTGCTTCAAGCACTTGAAAGCCTACCTGAGCACTACAAACTCGTTGTGCTTGGCGCAGACGCTGAGTCAAAACAATATTTATTTGATCATCATTATGAAATGAATGCGCGTGTGAAATTGCTCGAACCGATCTCCGGCGTTTCTGCTTATTATCAAAGTGCCGATATGTGTGTGCATCCGACACTTCGGGATAGTTTTGCGATGGCGCCGCTAGAAGCCATGGCGCACGGTTTACCGGTTGTCCTGAGTGCCGAGCAGTATTGTGGATTTGCAGGCTTTGTCAGACATCAGCATGATGCCTGGGTACTCCAAGATCCAAGAGATGCCAAGCAATTGGTCGAGGCTATTTACGCGTTGGGCGAGAGCCCTCAACTGAGAGAGAAGTTTGTGCGCCAGAGTGAAGCCTTAGTCGAGTTTTTTTCCTGGGAAACGGTCGCACAGCGTTATGAGACCGTTTATGCGAGGGTGTTGACTCAGAAAAAAGCGTTTCACAGCCAGCCTCGTACCCAGTAACCCAACAGACCGAGATATTCTTTAATGATGGTTCTGCTCGCGTCGAGACTACGAAGATGTGGCAACCAGATCTCAGGCGCATTCGAAGCAGGCATTACGATCTGAGGGGCGCTGCCGGCTGAGGTGACTTTGATGCCTCGCTTCTCGAGACTTGCTAATGCTCTGGGCATGTGTAGTGCCGAGGTGACGAGTAAAGCACTCTTGAGCTTTTGGCTACGCATGGTGATGTCAGTGAATCTGGCATTTTCAGAAGTGTTGCGACTGTCATTTTCTAGCATCAGAGCAAAGTCTGGAATGCCACGCTGCCTCAGAATGCGAGCCATGATCTGAGCCTCACTGACTTTTCCTTCGCGAGCACCTCCAGACAATAAGATTCTTGGCGCTCTTCCTGCGAGATAAAGCGCTTCAGCGCGATCAATTCGGTCGATTGCTGTCGCGCGGTTGTAAGGCTCAAACCAGTTCGTCCGATTCCCCTGAGTATTGCCACCGAACACAACAATCACATCCGCGCGAGGCAGGTCCTTCGGGTCTTTGTAGGGATGGCGAGACTCAAGCAGCCCGCCTAAAAAAAGAGTCGTGGCAGGCAGTGACCATGCCAGTACCCAACATACAGCGACGACCGACAGGAAAATGGCAAGACCGCGCTGTTTAATCACGCTCAGTAACACTGCGAAGGCCAATAAAATCAGACCGAGGCTGGGGGGATACAGCAGAAGATTGGAGAAAGGGATTGAGTCAAGCAATGGTTTTACCCTGCTTTAGGATGTCAATAGTTGTTGCACACGAGTCACCACTTCAACTGTACTCGGCCATTGCCCATTGTGTCCCAGGTGACTACTCTTGTTGGTCCAGGGACCTGTACGCTCGACGTCTGTGACGCCAAATAAAGTGAGCTGTTGCGCACCTGCCGCGGCACACAAGTGCGCGACGCCGGAATCATTGCAAATCACCAATGTTGCCATTTTTGTCAAAGCACAAAAAGCACCCAAGTCCAAGGGGCGGATACAGTCCACGGTCGGGGCGGCACGGTCAGCTTGCGCTTGCTCGTCTGCAGGCGGGCACATCGCCACACTGACGCGATTATTCTGGAGAATTCGAGCGAGCGCATCAAAATGCGGCCAAACTTTTTTTTGACCTCGGTGCAGACCCGTCGCGGTGGGCGCAATCAACACAAAGTGGCCACTTTTTAAACCCGCTTCGCGAAGTGCCGCCGCCGCCGCTTGTTTGTGTTCATTGGTGATAGGCAGCATACAAGAATCTTTGAGCGTTGCTTGAGAGGTATCGTAGCCCCAGCACTGCAGCGCGCGTTTGGTTAGCTCGAACCAAGCGTGAACGGCGTGGCGTTTCTCGGCGGGTTTGGTTTGCGGCCATTTTAAGAGCAATGAGCGTCCATCATCGCGCCAGCCAACGCTTTGAAAGCCCGCCAGTCGAAAGGTGAGTGCGCTTGACAGTGAGTCTGGCATGAGCAAGGCATGCTGATGGGAGGGGTTTTGTTGCCTCCAGTCACGAAGCGCTTGAACATTGGCTTTAAGGGAGTCTGTCATTTCTATAAACCCCTCGGTGTGCAAGCCTGATAGGAGGGATTTGGCCCACCCGCGCGCGCACACGACGAAAGGCACGCCAGATTGGCTAAGCAAATCTAAAGCAGGTAGGCCCATGCAGGTGTCTCCGATCCAGTTTGGAA
>CAMBLP010000190.1 GCA_945868195.1 Bordetella parapertussis | reverse complement strand
CCAGTCGAATTGCTCAATACAGTAAAGCCAGTGTATCTCTAACTGGCGGAAACGGGTTCACCTGGATGTTCTACCGCGCCTTTTAACTTTTGGCTTGCATGGAAAGTTACCACACGTCTGGCAGCGATTGGAATGGTTTCACCCGTCTTAGGATTACGACCAGGACGAGGAGGTTTGTGACGGACTTGGAAATTACCAAAACCAGAGAGCTTGACCGGCTCACCACGCGCCAACGCATCTCGAATTTCTTCGAAAAACGTATCCACAATATCTTTTGCTTCTCTTTTGTTCAGTCCAACACGGTCAAACAACATTTCTGCTAGTTCAGCCTTTGTGAGCGTTCTTGGTTCAGTCATTTTTATCAACTATCAAATATTAGGCGATTAACCAAGACTATCGTGGACGTGCTTGATGACCGACTTCAAGTGCTTTGCGGATTTTACTCATGCAAGCATCCACATGTGCATCATCAAGGGTCACTTCATTGTCTTGCAACGACACTCGGAAAGCCACACTCTTTTCATTCGACTCGCTCTTTGCCGGATCTCGCCACACATCGAACAAACCAACATGCTGAACAACGCTTAGATTGGAGTCAGCGGCAATCGTTATTGCTATGGTATCCAATAAGGCCTGTACAGGCGTATCAGTAGAAACCCAAATAGCCAAGTCTCTTTGAACCAGAGGTTGCCGTGAAAGCTCCCGGACTCCTGGCATGGCAATGGCCATCAGTGCATCAAGGTGAACCTCGAGCAAAACGGGCGCCGTAGAAAGCTCTTGCTCCTGTACCCAGCGGGGATGCAGCTCCCCAATCCAACCGATATGCTGACCCTCAAGCACGATTTCAGCACTGCGTCCTGGGTGCAGAGTGGGGTGCTGTTTGACATTAAAGCGAAGGGCTGAGGCTTTGACACCAAACAGCGTTTCGAGATCATGCTTAACATCATAGAAATCAACCGAACGTGATGGCTCGCCCCATTGATCCTCGCGCACAGATCCCCAAGCGGCAAGCGCAAGATATTGAGGCTGATGGATACCGGCAACCGTCAAAGGTCCATCTTTGACTAAGGTATCTTTCATATAGACACGACCGAGTTCAAAGACTCGCACACGTGATTGCTTGCGATTCGCGTTGTATCGAATATTTGCAATTAAGCTAGGCAGCAAAGATGACCGCATGACCGCTAATTGACTCGCGATCGGGTTGAGCAAGCGAATCGGATCTGGCTGACCACACATCCCCTCTTCCCAAGCCGTCTCAACAAAGGAAAAATTAATGACCTCTTGATAACCCAAGCCGGCCACTTGATGGCGAATCGTGTGCGCAGACCGAGTGACTTCGGGATCCATGCGCATACGTGCCGCCGCAATCGGGGGCACAGCGGGAATATTCTCAAAACCAATAATTCTGGCGATTTCTTCAATCAAATCTTCTTCGATCTGAATATCAAAACGATAAGAAGGTGGATCAATGACAAACACCCCGTCTGTCACGGTGTAAGAAAACCCCAATCTTGTAAAGGTTTGCTCGACATCGGCTTGGCTGACAGTGATACCAAGAATGCGGCAACAACGCTCCAAGCGCATGCTGACGGAAAGTCGCTGAGGCACATTGATCAGCTGGTCATCAATTGGCCCTGCCTGTCCACCACAAATGTCAATAATTAAATTTGTAATAAAATCAATATGTTCTGGAATATTGTTAAAGTCAACTCCACGCTCAAAACGATGACTTGCTTCGGAGGTGAGCTTAAGTTTACGGGCACGACCCGCAATGGCATCCGGATACCAGAATGCCGCTTCGAGATAAATATTCTGAGTGTCGAGTGAAACGGCGACGCCTAGTCCACCCATAATGCCCGCCAAACTTTCTGGAACACCGCCGCTGGCAATGACCCCCAAGGATGCATCGAGCTCAATCGTCTGCTCATTCAGAAGTGTCAAGGTTTCTCCCTGGCGACCCCAACGAATCTCCATCTTTGGTTCAGGCAACTTGTCCAGATCAAACACGTGGGTAGGACGCCCAAGCTCAAGCATGACATAGTTAGAAATATCAACCAAAGCCGTCACCGAGCGCTGTCCGGCACGCTCGAGACGCTCAACCATCCAAGCGGGTGTGGCTGCACGCGCATTGACGCCACGGATGACTCGACCACCGAAGCGACCACACAGATCAGGGGCTAATACTTCGACAGGCAGTATTTCTTTCAAGGTGACCTGAACAGGGGTCATCGCGGGCATGCATAGTTCGGCACCCGTCAACGCAGCAACCTCACGGGCAACACCTAGGATTGAGAGGCAATCTGCACGATTTGGTGTGAGCTTGAGTGTAAAAAGCGTGTCATCAAGATCCAGCGAATCGCGGATACTTTCACCCACGACCGCGCTCTCAGGCAACACCAACAAACCACCATGATCTTGAGATAAACCTAACTCGCGCGCAGAGCACAACATTCCCGATGACTCGACACCGCGCATCTTGGCGACGCCAATATTCATGCCGCCCGGGAGTGTTGCACCCACGGTTGCAAGAGGGACCTTGATTCCGGCAGCCGCATTGGGGGCACCACATACAATTTGTATCGGTGCGCTTGCACCCGCGTCGACCATGCATACGCGCAACTTGTCTGCATTGGGGTGCGGTTCAGCGCTCAAAATATGCGCCACGACCACGCCAGAAAAAGCGGGCGCGACGGGATTGGTTTCCTCGACCTCTAGGCCTGCCATCGTCAAGCGGTGTGACAGCTCTTCAGTCGTGATTTCAGGATTAACAAGGGCTCGTAGCCAGGACTCAGGAAATTGCATGGTGAACCATCTCGGGTCTGTACTACATTAATTGTTGAACTGGCGAAGAAAGCGCAGATCGCCTTCAAAGAACTGTCTGAGATCATTGACCCCGTAACGCAACATAGTCAGTCGCTCAAGCCCTGAGCCAAAAGCGAAACCAATATAACGCTCAGGATCCAAACCAAAGTTGCGCACAACATCAGGGTGCACCTGACCCGAGCCAGAAATCTCTAGCCAGCGCCCTTTGTTGGGACCGGACGTAAACATCATGTCGATTTCGGCTGAGGGCTCGGTAAACGGAAAAAATGAGGGGCGGAAACGCAACTCAAGGTCTTCGGTTTCAAAGAAACAACGCAAAAAGTTGGTGTAAACACCTTTCAAGTCGGCGAACGAGATATTTTCAGCAATCCACAAACCTTCAACCTGATGAAACATCGGTGAGTGTGTCGCATCGCTATCGACGCGGTAAGTCCGACCGGGCGCAATGACCTTGATCGGGGGTTTGTTCATCCGTGCATAACGGACTTGCATCGGGCTCGTGTGCGTGCGCAACAACAAAGGCAAGCCTTTGTCATCTTTCATATCTACATAAAACGTATCCTGCATCGAACGTGCCGGATGATTTTCGGGATTGTTGAGCGCGGTGAAGTTGGTCCAATCATTTTCGATTTCGGGGCCATCGGCTACATCGAAACCAATCGACTTAAAAATCTCCTCAACGCGCTGCCACGTGCGAATGACGGGGTGAATGCCGCCTGCACTCATCCCGCGCCCAGGCAGGCTCACATCGATCGTCTCTGTCGCAAGTCGCGCATCCAATTGCGCCTGTGCTAAAGCCGCTCTGCGTGCATTGAGTAAAGCTTCGATCTGCTGCTTGATCTGATTGATGCGCGCACCCTCTTCGCGCTTGGCCTCAGCGTCTAACTTTGCCAAGCCTTTCATCATCTCAGTCAGGCTACCCTGCTTGCCTAAAAAACGCGCTTTGGCGTTTTCCAAGGCGGCAGCATCCGTTGCTTGTGCAAACTGCTGTTGGGCCTGCTCAATCAGGTCATTGACTATCTGAGTCATCGCTTAAAACCTTAGAGAAACGAAGCTTAAAAATGCAAACGGAGCCCAAGAGGCCCCGTTTACAGATACATCTAGTCAGAGCTTAGGCAGCCAACGCAGATTTGA
>CAMBLP010000189.1 GCA_945868195.1 Bordetella parapertussis | reverse complement strand
GCGCATCGAGCGAAGAGGTAAAGCCGGCCTTGGCAAGCTGAGCTGCCAACACGCCCGACTGCGCGGAGCGTCCGGCATGAAAAGGTTTGGTCATCGTGCCAAAATTGGCCATGATGCCCGCGCTTTGCGACGCACCGAGCGAAATCGCCATGGCGCATTGCTCAGCATTCAGTTTATGCAAAGAGGCGCAGGCGGCCGCTGCGCCAATAGAGCCCAAGATGCCCGTGGGATGCCAACCTTTGGTATGGTAATGCTCAGGATCGCGACGCGCCAGTTCGGCCCAGACTTCGTAACCCACCGCATAGGCGACGATCATATCTTTGCCTGAGGAGCCAAGCGCTTGGGCCTCCGCCAATATCGCTGGCACTAACACGGTACTCGGGTGACCTTTGATCGCGACATCATCAAAATCAAGCGCATGAGCCGCGACACCATTAATCCAGGCCGCATCCGTCGCACTCGCCGTACGCGCGCCAAACACGAGTGTCGCAGGGCCGGGCGGCGGGGCGAGGACCTGGGTCAAAATTTGTGTAGGGGGTTCGTCACGTCCCGCGAGCATCACGCCCACACAGTCCGCAAAACCCGTATGAATCACGTCAAGTGCCGCAGCAGGAATCTGTTCGAACTTAAGTTCTGAGGCAAAGGCGCCCAGATCACGAGTGATATTTGTCATGTGAGGCTCCTTTAAGCGCCAGCGGCCAGTGACTCTTTTACCTTTAAACGCAGACGATCGAGCGAACCACCCTTCATCACAGAGCCAGGCAAGGGATGGCCCACGACCTGCTCTGCCAGCAGCGCGGACTCGATGAGTTTTTCAAGGTTAATCCCCGTCTCGATTCCCATTTCTTGGCACATGAACACCAAGTCTTCTGTGCATACGTTACCCGAAGCGCCAGAATGAGAGGCAAAAGGACATCCGCCAAGTCCAGCGACTGCGGCATCAAATATACCGACCCCCATTTCCATGCCTGCGTAGGCGTTGGCGATCCCCATCCCTCTCGTGTCATGCAGATGCAGAGACAACTGTAGATCAGGATATTTATTACGCACGGCACCGACGACTTTGCGAATGGATCCTGGCGTTGCCCAGGCCATCGTATCCGCCAAGGAAAGCACCTCTAGTTTGAAGTCATGCTCAGCCGACAAATCATAAAAGGTCTGAATCATGTCCAAAATGCGAGATACCGGGATATCGCCTTCGAAATTACAACCAAAAACCGCCATGATGCTGGCCCGATTAATCGTGACGTTGTAATGCTTAAACATCCCAATCATCGAGCGCACGGCCTCGACGTTTTGCTCGAGTGTTCGCTTTTGGTTGCGCAAGAGAAATTTCTCAGAGGCCGTCAAGGACAGCGAACCGCGGATGTCCAATTTTTCGGTTGCGATGGCGCGCTCAAGACCTTTGTCATTGAGCCACAAGGCGGTATAGCGCACACCGGGCTTGCGGGTAAAGCCCGCCACGATCTCTGGTGCGTCAGCCATCTGCGGCACAGCTTTAGGACTCACGAAGGACGTGACTTGAATCTGTTCGAGTCCTGTCTCAGACAAGCTATCGATTAACTCGATCTTACGTGACGTTGGAATCGGCCCTTTCTCGATCTGCATGCCCTCACGAGGACCCTCTTCGAGAATACGTACGCGCTTAGGTAAGTCTGACATGTCTGCTCCTTTGTTTTTAAACTGCTCCTCTGATCTCATTCCAGAAAAGCATGCGTTGAAACGAG
Source organism: Bordetella parapertussis (assembly GCA_945868195.1). Taxonomy (GTDB): domain Bacteria; phylum Pseudomonadota; class Gammaproteobacteria; order Burkholderiales; family Burkholderiaceae_B; genus Zwartia. The sequence continues at coordinate 2,246 of CAMBLP010000189.1, read as the reverse complement.
AGTAATACCGGCGCGAATCCTATGTCAATGTCACCCGATCCAAATGCATACAAGTCCACTTAATGGAATCGGAATCCTCCTCTCCAGAAGACCATCAAAGAAATATAATCTGGCATGACTCTGTAAAAAACCTCTCTTCATGGATACACAAATGACTCAAAAAACTGCCCAGTCCGTTCACTGGGATGCCGAAGCGGATCTGGTCGTCGTGGGCTTTGGTGGAGCAGGCGCCGCAACCTCGATCACCGCCTCCGAGGCCGGCGCTTCGGTGATCTTATTGGATAAGGCCCCCGAGGGGCAGGAGGGCGGCAATACGCGTGTGGCGGCGCAGGGATATCTGAATACATCCACCCCTGAAGGCGCAGCGACCTATCTAAAAGCGTTGTGTGGTCCTTACAAAGTGCCAGACGATATGGTTGAGGTTTGGGCCAAGGAAATGTGCCTGAATAATGAGTGGTTCTCCTCGATTGGCGGAGACCCCCAAGAACATCAACACGGCACGCATGGCACAGGGATTGAGTTTCCCGAACTGCCCGGGTCAGACTGCGTCCATAAATTTCACCACGGAGATATTCTGGGTTACTCAAAAACGTGGGAAATGCTTGCAGACGCCGTCAAGTCGCGGCCCATCGAGGTGCGTTACGAAAGCCCGGCACAAAAGTTGATCCAAGACCCCCTGACGCAAGAAGTTTTAGGCGTCACCGCCCTTCACAAAGGCAAAACTCTCAACATCAAAGCAAAAAAAGGCGTTGTACTGACCTGCGGCGGCTTTGAGAACAATCAGGAAATGATCCGCAACTACCTGACCGGTATACCGTATTGCTATACCTCTGGCAGTCCTTTTAATGAAGGTGATGGCATTCGCATGGCCATGGAGATCGGCGCAGACCTCTGGCACATGAATAACTTTGCCGGTCCATCGATGGCACTCAAAGTTCCCGACTATCCCACAACATTTTCAATGGTCGCACTGCACTTTTCGCACGAACCCAAAGGTGGCATGGTCGTCGTCGGTCCCGACGGAAAGCGCTTCACGGACGAGAAATATAAAACGCGTCACGGCAAAGTCGAACAAAACGGTAAATGGTACGCCATGCGTACGCCCTGTCCAATGCATATGGTTTTCGATCAAGCAATGTTCGATGATGGTCCGCTGTATGACGGCAAACCGACACATGGCTGGACGCAAATTATGAGTGGCTACAAATGGAGCGCAGATAACAAAGCTGAACTGACACAGGGCTGGATTAAAACCGCACCCACCATGGCAGAGCTCAACAAAAAACTCAACCTGCCATTGGGTAGCCTCGAAGGCACAGTCAAACGCTGGAACGAGCTATGCGCCAAAGGGAAAGACGAGGACTTTGATCGCGAAAAAATGCTTCAGCCATTTGGCACAGGACCGTTTTATGCGGTTGAACTCTCGCCCTCGATGCTCAACACGCAAGGCGGACCACGTCGTAACGCCCGCGCGCAAATCGTGCGGCCTGACGGCACACCGATTCCCCGACTGTACAGCGCGGGCGAAATGGGTTCAATTTTCAGTTATTTGTATCAAGGCACTGGCAACATCGGTGAATGCTTTGCCTTCGGTCGTATTGCTGCGCGCAATGCTGTCGCGGACAAACCTTGGTCTTAATCCTCAATGACATCGCAAATCTTGATCCCGCGTTGCACAAGACCGGGATCATCTTTCTTTATTGAACCGCTCCTGCAGGCTCTGACTACGTCCATATGTTGAAAAATTTTCCCGTATGAGCAATTGAACAAAAACAGTTGAGATTCGCTCCAATCTTTATGCTAGGATAAATTTTAGTCATGATAAAAATAAAAGTAGCATCATTTTTTGCTACGACAACGTAGACCAAATAAAGAGGTTCCGCATGTCTGCTCTTTCTGAGTCATTAAAAAAATATATTGGTATGCAGTCTGAAACCGAAGTCGCGTGCGATACCGTTGAACGCGGCGCAGTCAGGCGCTATGCGCAAGCGATCATGTACGAGGATCCTATCTTCGATCAGCCTTGCGAAAACAATAGCCGCTTTGGTGGGTCTGTTGCTCCGCCACTCTTTCCCACACACATGTTTCGGCGCGATTTCGGCAAACCGGATCCCATTCAGGATAATGCCAACAATCCAGACTTTGACGGCATTGTCGCTGCGACAAGCTCACAGGGATTACCTGCGATCGAACCCTTGGCGGGATATGCCCTGTTAAATGGCGGCTCTGAAATCGAGTTCTTCCGC
>CAMBLP010000188.1 GCA_945868195.1 Bordetella parapertussis | reverse complement strand
GCCCATCTGCGCGACTTCAAGTACGCTCAAGTCAAAACTCAAACTCGACTGCTGGGTCACCACCGCACGCTGCTGCGCAAGATCTAACGCAGAGCATGTATCAAGATCAATCGCATCGAGTTTGATGACTCCTTGCGCAGGCGAGAGCTCCCCCGCAAAGGCCGCGAGGAGCGTCGACTTACCCGCGCCATTGGGACCGAGCAATCCTACAAGCTCGCCGGGCGTGATCGTCAAGGACACGTCGCGCAACACGACGCGCCGCTCCCGTTCGAGCGTGAGATGAGAGGATTGAATCGTCAAGCCGCTGGCATTGTCTTTGCAATGGGTGGCAAATTCAACACACTGTTGTACCAAGCCTCGAGCTTTGGATGACCTGGGCGCCATGGCTCATGCGCGAAACGGAAGTCCAGATATCCTAAGGCACAGGCCACGGCGATGTCACCGATGGTCTTGAGCGCGCCGAGACTAGCGGCTTCTTTTTCGAGCACATCCACTGCGCGCGCGACCTTGCCGCGCTGTAAATCGATATATGCCACGCGGCCTTCGTCTTGTGGCAAGGCTATTTCGCGGCGGCGGGGCTGACTCGCATCCAGGATGCCATCGCCGATCGCATGCAGACGCAGCGCCTTCCAGCGTGCGGGACCTGCTGCGGGGAACAGCGCAGGCGCGCTACCAATACTATCGAGAAACTCACAAATCATAGGACTGTCAAACAGCGCAACGCCTTCGTCGGTCACCAATGTAGGTATTTTGCCCAGAGGGTTGGTGTTCGATAACAGCGGATCCGTCGTGGCGATCGTCCACTTTTCTAATTGACTGTCAATGCCTCGCGTGATGGCGCAAACCATCACTTTACGAACATAAGGACTCGCGCCAGAAGCGGTAATTTTCATAAAAGCATCCGATTAAAGAGGTGTATCAATAAAAATGAGTGTAAGGATAAATTCGATCTATTTGTACTACAAAAATCGTTATTCTCCGTCGTGCTGCTATGCAGCAAATATTGATTGCCTAGAAAGTGATTGTCTGTAGTAAATTTTGGCACGAGAATTTATATTCAGTACGCCTACGGACACGCCATGCCTACACCCATCAATCTTCACGACTTTAGAGCGCTCGCCCAACGCAGACTGCCGAAAATTGCTTTTGACTTTATCGATGGCGGTGCCGATGACGAACTCGGCATGCTTCGCAATCGAGAAGCCTTTTCAAAGTATCAACTCCTACCGCGATACTTGGTGGATGTAACCCAACGCGATCAATCTGTCGAACTCTTTGGTCGCACCTACTCCAGTCCGATCGGCATTTCTCCCACCGGGATGGCCGGCCTATTCCGGACCGGCGCGGATGCGATGCTCGCCGCCGCCGCAAAAAAAGCGAATGTCCCATTCCTGTTGTCGAGCGCGAGCAATTTAAAAATCGAAGAAGCCGCCCAAATCGCGCCAGACAATGTTTGGTTTCAAATGTATGCCACCAGTGATCCACGCATCAACCTCGACCTAGTCAAAAGGGCCCGTGAGGCGAACGTAGGGGTTCTCGTCATCACCGTCGACGTGCCTGTGAACTCCAACAGAGAACGTAATCGTCGCAACGGCTTTACGCGCCCGTTCAGGATGACGCCGGCCATCATGCTGGATGCGTTGACCAAACCAAGTTGGGTGATTGAATATTTAAAAGCTGGCGGCATGCCGATGATGAGCAATTGGCAACCTTATGCCAAACCCGGTGCCTCGGCCGACGAAGTCGCAGACATGTATGGCACCTTGACACCCGCGGCCATGACAAGTTGGGACACTGTCGCAGCGATCAGAGATCAATGGTCAGGCCCACTGGTGATCAAAGGGCTGCTCCATCCCGATGATGCGACGCAAGCCGTCCACGCTGGGGCCCAAGGCATCATTGTTTCAAATCACGGCGCGCGACAACTTGACAATGCACCCTCGTCGCTCACCATGTTGCCTGCAATCAAAGCGGCCGTTGGCGATCGCGCAACCTTGATACTGGATAGCGGTGTAAGACGTGGTTCGGATGTAGTGGTGGCTAAGTGCTTGGGTGCGCAAAGCTGCATCTTTGGACGCCCCACGCTCTATGCGGTTGCCGCGCTCGGGCAAGACGGCGCCGATCAAGTGCTAGCCATCATGCGCAAAGAAATCGATGCGATTTTGACACAAATAGGTTGCGGGCAATTCAACAAGCTCGATCGTCGCTATCTGCAACCATCAGTCTGAAAAATACCGCGCATGATGCTTGGTTTGCTGCGCTTTAATCGCTCAATAAATCAATGACGACATTGCCGAGCACCTTGCCTTGCTCAACTGCCTCGTGCGCGGCAACAATGTCGGCCAACGCAAAACGGGCGCCGATCGCATGCTTGAGCTTCCCAGATGCGAGTAGCTCGCTTAATCCTTTAAGCGCGACCTCACGTTCCGCTGGCGTCAAGTCATATACCAAGAAAAACTGCAGGCTCAAACTTGTGGTTAAACACAGACGGAACGGAATCTGTGGAGGCTCGACACGATTCGAACCGAAACATGCCACTGTACCGTGAGGCGCCAAGGCCCCATCGCGCACCAGATCCGTGGTCGTGGAAAAATCCATGTCGATAATGGCATCCGCACCGCGGCCACCAGTGAGCTCCTTGACCCGCTGAGCCACTGCCTCGGTCTTGTAGTTGATCGTTTCTTTCACGCCCGCAGCGCGCGCATGAGCCGCTTTGGCCTCTGAGCTCACCGTGCCAATCACGCGCGCGCCTTTGAGCGCCGCCATTTGAGCCGCGTAATGTCCAACGGCTGAGGCCGCACCGATCACCAGCACTGTTTTTCCTGCGAGATCGCCACAACGCCTGACGGCTTCAAATGCCGTCAACCCCGGGATACCCATACAGGCGGCACCATCAAAATCCACATGCTCAGGCAAGGCTACCGCTTGAGCCTGCGGAAGCGCGACATACTGCGCCGCGGTACCAAAGGGTCGTTGATATTGCGCATTCCACAACCACACGCGCTCACCCAGACGATCTTTTGAGACGCCAGGTCCAACCTGGTCGATCACACCACCCGCATCACTGTGCGGAACAATGCGTGGATCATGGATAGGTCGGTTACGACGCGACTTAACGTCAGAGGGATTCACACCGGACGCGTGAATCTTGACCCTGACCTCACCGGGACCGGCTTCGGGCGTAGGCAGTTCGCCCACGCACAACACATCACGGGCTTCACCATTTTTTTGATACCAAGCTGCTTGCATTGCCTATTCTCGTTTTTAATTTTTAATTGACTAGATTTTTAGTTCACGCATGTCTGCTGATATTGGATCAAACGACCATATTGATCATACACGGGGATCTGCGCGATGCGGCAAGGAACCGGTAAGGAATAAAACTGACCATACGGCGGCACTGCGGGCGGATAAACATTCACGACACGGGGATAAACTGGCAGTGGTGCCACATAGGGGTTGTATTGACTGCCAACGCCAATCACGACTCCCACAGCCGCCCCAAGCGCGGCAGCATTCCACGCATTAAAGTTGCTCTGCTTATAACCGTGATTTTGCTTGTAGCCATGCGCAGGACCTTGACGATAATGATTAGGTCCCGCAAACGCAGGCGTCAGCGTCGAGGCGGTCAGGACAGCTGCCGCGATCGCCAGTGTGATGGACTTTTTCATCGTCGACTCCTTAAAGCATTACATGTCAGGTCAGGTCATCGTTTCCATCAGCGCAGTGTCCAGATCAAGGTAAACGAACAATGCAACGATGAAACTTCCTCATGGCTCAGACTGACTCGACCTATAAAAGTTCAACCGCATTTCGCATACCGGGTGCCTTTGTCCCTATATAGTCTACTTGAGCTCTTCAGGCGCCCAACTCGGCCATCTTTTTTCAAGAAATGCCGAAACACCTTCCCTTGCAAGGGCAGGTTCAAACGCGGGCTTATCATTTTCAGATAAAGACTTTAGCAATGCTCTCGTCGCTTTGACTGCACTGGGCTCGGCG
>CAMBLP010000187.1 GCA_945868195.1 Bordetella parapertussis | reverse complement strand
AGGACCCACTTAAAGGTCGAATCGTTCACCACGACCAACTCTTTTTGAACCGCACGGATCATCAGGCCCATGGGATCGCGTTGCGACCAACGGTTGATACTGGCGACTGCGTCGACGGCGCGAACAGGCTCGCCGTCATGGAATTTCATGCCAGGACGCAACTTGAAGGTCCAGGTCAATCCATCGCTGGAGACCTCTTCACTTTCAATCATCTGACGCTGCGGTTGCAGCTTATTATCCATACCGTACAGCGTATCCCAAACCAGCTGGGCGCCGTTACGCACCACATACTGCGTGCCCCAAATTGGGTCAAAGTTCGCCAAGTTGGCCTGGGGAACAAATTTCAGAATACGCGAAGAGGATTGCGAAAAAGCGGGGGCACCAACCATGCCAGTTGCCGCCAAGCCCAAGCCTGCTGCGCCCTTCAGTAAATCACGACGATTTAATTTCATAAAAGACTCCAGAAAAATAGGAACGTGCAATATTTACGAAAGCAATTACCGTGCCACAGTGGGTAATTGGCTTTAGACCAAATTCGGAACAACAGATAAAAATGTTTTCCACACATAACTTAATGAATAACAGCCGAATTTGTACCATAATGGTACGAATTACAACACTCAAGTAATCCCTATGAAATGTGATCTCCTCCTCAAAAACGGCGTCGTCATTGATGGTTCGGGTAATCCCCGATACCGCTCGGATGTGGCGATAAGCGACGGCAAGATCAGCGCAGTCGGACCTAACCTCCAGATTGAGGCCGCGACCATCGTGGACGTGGGCGGTTTCACCATTTCACCGGGATTTATTGACGTCCACACGCACGACGATCGTTTGGTGCTGGCCGACCCCTCGATGCAACCCAAGATCAGCCAGGGAGCGACAACCGTCATTACCGGCAACTGCGGCATCAGCCTCGCCCCCCTCGGACGCACCAATCCGGTGCCTCCATTAAATCTGGTGGCCGATGAGTCCGAGCAACGCTATGGATCTTTCAAGGACTATTTCGAAGCTCTGGAGAAAACGCCCTCGGCGATCAACGTCGCCTCCTTAGCAGGTCACACCACCTTGCGCGCGGTGACTATGCAGGACCTGAGTCGTCCGGCTAACGATGCCGAAATCGCAACAATGCAACAACTCGTCCAAGAAGCCCTCGATGCAGGCGTCGTCGGTGTCTCGACCGGGTTGTATTACATCCCCGCCCAAGCCGCGACCGCTCAGGAAATTCAGGCTGTGTTCGAACCCTTGCGCGGCACCAATGCCCTGATTGCCTCGCACATCCGCAACGAAGCGGAGCATGTACTCGAAGCCATGACCGAAGCCATGTCGATCGCCAACGCACTCGGCGTGCGTCAGGTGATCTCACATCACAAGGTCAATGGGCGCGCCAACCACGGTCGCTCAACTGAAACACTGGCGTTGATTGATAATGCTCTGGCTAATAGCGATGTGTGCATGGATTGTTACCCCTATATCGCTTCTTCGACCGTACTGCGCCAAGATGCCGTCGAACAAGCCGCCCGCACACTGATCGCCTGGTCAAAAGCCAAACCGGAAACGGCCGGTCGTTATGTGGATGAGCTGATAAAAGAGCAGAGTCTGGAGCTCACAGAGTTTCTTGCGACGCTCCAACCCGCTGGCGCGATTTATTTTTCCATGGACGAGGGTGATGTCGAGCGCATCATGGCGCACCCCGAGACCATGATCGGCTCGGACGGCCTGCCTCATGACACCTTTCCACATCCCCGCCTGTGGGGCGCCTTTCCTCGCGTGCTAGGTCACTACTCGCGCGATCGCAAGATTTTTTCTCTAGAGACTGCGATCTACAAAATGACAGGTATGCCTGCCGCGAAATTTGGCCTCAAGGACCGCGGCCTCATCGCGCCTGGCTATGCGGCTGACCTCGTCGTGTTTGATCCACAAGAAATCCGGGATCTTGCAACGTTTTCAGATCCCATGCGCCCTGCCGCCGGTATTCAACGTGTCTACGTCAATGGCGTGGCAAGCTGGAGGAACGGAGCCACGACCGGAGCCCGTGCGGGTCAGGTGCTGCGCAGAGCTGTGGCAATGACTTAGGTCAGCAATGCTTCCTGTGTCATGCGCTCGCGCAGACGGTCCATAAAGCCCAGACATTCTTCGAGCTGACTAATCTCGATAAATTCGTTGGGCTTGTGGGCGACGTCGATGTCTCCAGGGCCAATCACCACACAAGGAATGCCGGCGCGGTTCAACCATCCCGCATCGGTGGCAAAGGACACACGTCCAAGCATGTTGTTACGTGCCAGGCTGGTGCCCAGATACGTAATCGCCGCGTCCTTATCAGTCGCCAAAGGTGCTGAGTTAGAAATCGTTTCAAATGTGATGTCCGCTTCTGCGGAAATCTTGCGCATTTCGACTTTCAGGGTCTCGGCATACTCCTGAACCTGACGAATCAACTCGTCAGAGTTCCCCTGAGGCAAGGTGCGGCAATCGAAAATGAATTCGCAATCCTTGGCCACGATGTTAGGTGCGGTGCCGCCATGGATCACGCCGGTCTGCATCGTACCGTGAGGTGTCTTGAACATCGAATCAAAAGGGCCTTCTTTTTGAATCTGAAGTGCCATACCGCGGATTTTTTCAACCAGACGTGCGGCATACTCGATGGCGCTCACGGCATCCGGAGCCATGGAGGAATGCGCCTCTAGGCCACGCACGCGGCAACGCGTCACGCGCATCCCCTTGTGCCCTGTCATGACCTGCATCCGTGTGGGCTCGCCCACGAAACAGCCGGCAGGATGAATACCCGCCGCAGCTAAGTCTTTAATCAAAGTCTGCACACCAATACAGCCAACCTCTTCGTCATAGGTCAGTCCGATATGCAAAGGCTGCTTTAAGTCACTATTCATAAAAGCAGGCATCATGGCGATGGAGGCCGCAATGTAGCCCTTCATGTCCACCGCACCACGGCCGTAGATTTTGCCATCGGCGATATGGGCTTTAAAGGGGTTGGTATTCCAAGCCTGACCATCCACGGGCACCACATCGGTGTGGCCGCAGAGCACAATACCGCGTGCTTTTGGATCGCCAAACGTAGCAAACAAATTGGCTTTACGCTTCTCAGCGTCATAAGACAGACGTACTGCCAGACCCAGAGATTGCAAATGATCGCGTACATATTCGATCAAACCTAGGTTCGACTCACGGCTTGTCGTGTCGAAACCGACAAGAGTTTCTAACAGGCTAATGGTTTTTTGGACGGTCGGTGCGTAGGTCATAAGAGGCTCGGTGTGAGTATTCGGCTAAAAAGTATTCGGTTGCAATGCTTCAAAATATAAGGCTTTTTATACCATTGTCTGCGTCAAGACCGAGATACTGCTTTGCACAATAAATAAAAGTTGTCAGATAGACTATCCTAAACATATTAAATGACACAATATTGACGAGCTTTTACAGGTTTTTTATGAATCCCCAAGTTTTGAAAGGTCATGGCGTCGCGCTCTATGTAAACCCCGTTGCGAGCGCTGCCGGCGAAGATTACGGGCAATTCAGAGCGACTATTCTGCACAAACTCGGATTTGATGCCGCTGAAAAGGAAATTTCGGGTTGGCCCGGTTATGCCAGTACCGCCCTGCACGCCTTGCCTGCCCTGGCTAAAAAACTCGGTGTCGGGGCCCTCTATTACAAAGACGAAAGCACGCGCTTTGGCTTGAAAAGCTTTAAAGCGCTCGGCGGCGCTTACGCAGTTTTTCGCCTGATCCAGAAAAATATCGCCGCACAGCACAAGGGTCATCTCGCTACCCCAAAAGAAATACTATCCGGCAAATATGCCGATATCATCTCCAAGATGACCGTGACCTGTGCAACAGACGGCAATCATGGCCGTTCAGTCGCTTGGGGTGCGCAATTCTTTGGTTGTCGTTGTGTCATCTACATTCACGCGACTGTCAGTGAAGGTCGTCGCGCCGCTATCGCGTTTTATGGTGCAGAGGTCATTCGCATACAAGGCAACTACGATGACTCCGT
>CAMBLP010000186.1 GCA_945868195.1 Bordetella parapertussis | reverse complement strand
GTTTGGAATACCGCCACCATAATATGGAGCGGAACAACTAAACCCTGGAACGCGACTTGCAGCGAGCCAAGCGACAACGCCACCCCAGCAGTAGCCAACGATCGCTGCTTTGCCGGCTGACTGACCAAACTTGAGCACCGCAGCCACATCAAGCATGGCATGGTCAAAACTCATTTTCTTCATGACTTCGACACCGGCCATGATTTCAGGCTGGGACTAGCCCGTGTCGTACTTGCGTTGAATGCGGTCAAACAAAGCGGGCGCGATGCTGAGGTAGCCATCTGCGGCGTAGCCGTCTGCAACGGCTTGGATATGCTTGTTGATACCGAAGATTTCCGGAGCAATCACGACGAGGCCGCGGGGTTTGCCGGCAGGCTCTGCGACATAAGCGTCGAACTCGTGACCGTCGGATGCTTTAAGCTGAATTGTCTTACCCATTTTTTTCTCCTTTGTGAAAACACCACGAAATTATATGCAATTAACTGCTAGTCTTTAAGTCTTGTTTTTAGATCAATTTCCTATCGGAACGCACAACATGACCGATCTCATGACACGACTTATCGCGCCAACAGGGCGCTTGAGAGTGGGTTTGTACCCTGGCAGCCCAGGCTCACTGATTGTTGGCGATTCTCCCGAAGAAAACAAGGGCTTAGGCTTTGAGCTCGGTCGCGCTTTCGCACAATACCTCAATGTAGAGTTTGAACCTGTTATTTTCCCCACGAATGGCGATATTCTTGCCCAAGCGAAACTTGAACAGTTAGATTTTGTCTTTGTGAATGCAACGTCCGTGCGCGCAGAGTATCTTGCCTTTGCAGACCCCATCCTGTTTACCGATCAAACCTATCTGGTGGGTGCCCATTGTCAGGTTCAGACGATCGCACAGATTGATAGACCCGGTCTCAAAGTGGGTGTGTCAGCGGGTAGCACCTCTGAGGCGACGCTTCCTAAGCTTTTACTGAATGCACAAGTCGTATCCACAAACAGTCTAAAAGAAGTGGTCACGCTACTTTCCTCCTGTGATATTGACGCCTTTGCCACAAATAAAGCCATCCTTTGCGAGCTTGCTGACCAGCTCGACGGTGCCCGCATCTTGGAGGGGGCGTGGGGCCGAGAAAGTATTGCGATAGGTATACCCAAAAGTCGCGTGCAAGGCTTACCTGTCGTCGCTCGGTTTTGCGCGGATATCAAACAAAACGGCTTGCTAGCCGAAGCTGTGCGCCGGTCTGGGATGCGCGGCGCACAGATTTAAATAGGGATCATTCTGATGGTGACCCGGGGATCGTTAAAAAGTTTTAGTGAGCGAAATCAGGAAGCCACCCTTACCAAGGTTTTGAAGTTGTGGATTGACATAAGAGCCATCTTTTGCATTAGTCCCCACATACGCCATCGAACCCGAGAAGCCACTGCCGAAATCTTTAGTGACACCCAGTTTCCAATCCGTATAGGAAAATAAACTGCTATTAGAAATATCGCCTGAGACGGTTTTTCCTGCTACGTATTGATAGCCAACATGTGCGTTGAGCGCCAGACCCCATAACCCAGTGTCATAGTTCACGGTGAGGTCTGTATAGTTTGAGCCCGCGCTATTCGCAGTGCCAAAAAGAGTTGAGGCAGCCCAGGAGAATTTTAAAAATCCCGTGACAGCATCAAAAGTGAAATTTTGCGCAGCATAAATTTCTGTCGTGTTTGGATTTGCGGCGAAAGCCGATAGGTTGGTCGTGGGATAGTAATACTGCAAGATACCCAAATCAGCCGTAAATCCTTTGGACCATTCATATTTATAGCCACCATAAAAATCCATTTCTATTGGTGCTGAGGCGCTGTTGCCAGCCATTGACGCGGAGTCTGAAATCCAGCTAATGGATGAGTTCCAGTTGCCGATATAAAAACCACTGGAGTGCGCATAATCGAAGCCGCCCTGAATCGCTGGACGAAAGTTTGATTGAGAAATCCCACGGTAGCGGTAGTCATTCGTCAAGGTGAGGTTAGCGGTAAAGGGCCCCGGCGCAGCAGCGGCCGCAGGTACTGGAGATGTGGAGGCTGTTTGAGCGATGGCCGTTTGGGTCAAGGCCGATGTCGAAATGAGTGCTGCTGTAAAACCCAAAGCGCTGAGCGTACGTGAGTAATTCATAGTGCCCTCGTCATGTGAATGTGCTGTTCGAATCAACGATCAAGCAATATGCGTGCCAGCCTTATGGGATGCTCACAAATACGAGATTGTGCAGGGTGCATGACGTGCATCGAAAAGACGTGTGCATGATTTAGACGCATGTTGATGTGCAAATGCGTTAATGTAGTGCGGAGACAATCAAAAAAAGAGGCGCGTCTTTAGGGCTTTGCTAGCGAGGAGAAGAAGTCCCTGACGATTTGATCGTACTGAGCGGTGACCGTTCTCGAGGCGGCATGACCGCCGGTCTCGAGAATCACGCATTGTGCATTCGGGATGAGTGCTGCGTATTCTTCAGAAAAATAAAGCGGGGTCAAGATGTCATCCCTTGCGCACATGACAAGGGTCGGCACGCTAAGGTGTTTGAGTTCTTTGCGTGGATCGAAATTTAAAATCGCATCAAGTCGACTTGCTTGTGCCTCGGCGCACCCCATCGATTGCACAGCACGCGCTTCGTCGGCCACGAGACTCTCGTGATGCTGATTGATGTACCAATGTGGATAAAGTAGCAACGTTGTGTAGCTCGCATAGGCATCGAGGCGACCCATGTCTAATAATGTTTTTCGCAAGCCTAATAGTTTGTGCCGATACGCATCGCCATGCGTCGTGCTGGCATTGATAATGAGACCTGCAATCCGCTCTGGATATTTGAGTGCCAGCGCGACTCCAATCGCTCCACCCGTTGAGTGGCCAAGATAAAGGGTGCGCTCGACACCTGCGGCATCCATGACGGCGACGGCGTCATCAGCCATTTGTTCGATAGACCTGACGGGTATTTGACTTGAACGCCCTGTGCCGCGTTGATCGTGCAGAATCACTTGGTAATCGTGGCTAAAGGTCTTGGCTTGTGGCGTCCAGTAGGTGGCGACACCGCCGAGCCCAGCGACCATCATGAGTGGGGTTCCTGTACCAAGCGACTCCCAGTAAATGTTGGCGCCATCGTGCTCAACGTGTGCCATTGTCAGACTCAGCTTCCTAAATAGGCAACGGAGGTAATCTCAACCAGAAACTCTGGTTTGACCAGATCGGCCTTAATGCAATAGCGCGCAGGCGGATTATTAGGAAAGTATTCGGCATAGACCTTATTCATCGCAGCATAATCTGCGAGATCTTTGAGGATAATCGCGTTGTAGGCGATGTCACTCATCTTTGCGCCACCCGCTTCGATGACCGCTTTAAGACTTTCAAGGACATGGCGGGTTTGCGCCGTGATGTCACCGATCCCAACAGATTTTCCGTCCTGATCGATCGCGAGCATACCCGATACATAGATGTTGTTGCCCGCGCGTACGCCGGGTGAATAAGGTGCAAGTGGAGGCGCTGAGCCCGTTGGAATAATAGGTGTGTGAGCCATGATGAGATCTCCTTAAACTGAGGTGGCGGGCGCACGGCTGCGCTTAACAAACATCAGGACGGCCATGACTAAAAAGGCGATCCCCAAGCCTGTGCGGAACCACCCGCCCATCAAGATGATAGGGACAGCCAAGCAAGCGATAAAGGCTGCGGCATAGTAGGTTGCCCAACGTTTTTTCGCATTACGAGCCGCCTGATAGACAGGGAAGAATACAGAAAACACAGCCATGACAAAAAAGAACAAGGCCCAAGGACGCGTAACAAACAAAGTCAGATCATCACTGGTCGCAATCGCCCGAGACAAGTTGATCTCGGCCAGCGGCCCCAGCACCACGCCCAACACCATGGGAGTGAGCGGGAATCCATTTCTGACCATGATAAATCCTAGGACACCGAAAATCAGCAGGGTCCAGATGTCAGAGGTAGAGTTATTGAGTGTAAAGACACCGATCGCGCAATACAACAGAATCACAACGCCGAGAATATAAAGAGGGATACGTGTGACGAGTAAGAA
>CAMBLP010000185.1 GCA_945868195.1 Bordetella parapertussis | reverse complement strand
ATGGAAATCCGTTCTGGCGTGATCGAGCAAATCAACGCCACACAAATTAAAAGCAATCACGAAACAGGTGTTGGAGCCGTCATCGGTGGTTTAGGTGGTTTGGGCGTTGGTGCTTTGATTGGCGCTGGCACGGGTAAAGCGGTGGCTATGGTCTTGGGCGCCATTGGTGGCGCTGTCGCGGGTAATGAAATTCAAAAGCATTATGACAAGCCCGTTTCCGGACAGCAGATTTTTGTCCGTACAAGCGGCGGTGTATTGGTCAGTGTGACGCAAGCTACGAGTAACTTGCGTGTTGGTCAAAAAGTTTATATCGAAGGTTCGGGCACGGACGCTCGAGTCATCGGACAATAATGACCTTTTAATAATGAAAAATGCTGCAACATACTGATGTTGCAGCATTTTTTGCGTCTCGTTCGCCTTAATGCTAAAGCTTTAAGCCTAAATTAAGCCTTTTTGATCCAAGCATTGCACCAGCCAGGGCCAGCGACCAATTTATTTGGGAAAATCGTACAGGTGCCTGCGTCGGCGGATTTGCTGGCGTAGAGTTGGCAGTTTGTGCAGACTTGGCCGTCCGCGTATTTGGACCACTTAGCTTTATCAACAGTCTTGGCATCGGCTTTGTAGCCCAAAGCGACGGCAGTCGGTTCGGCCTCACCAAGCATTGCTTGGGCTTGTGCCTGGGTGGCCATCGTGAGTGAGGCTAGACCCGCTGTTGAGTAAATCATAAATTGGCGGCGTGATGATTGCATGTCCGTTTCCTGTAAGAGGTTGCATCCCATCGATGCTAATCTTATTTTATCCTCCATCCGTTCTGCTAGAGTATGAATAGTCTGTCCTCACTAAGGGGATAGCCCAGTCTTTCGTTGCCAACCTGGCTGTCAACGCTCTCTTGACCCCACGCGCGGTGTTCCTTACATTGTCGGATTAGCCTTGCATCTAGGCACTATCACTGAAGAGTCCATTTGATGATCCATATTACTGAAACGATTGACCAGCTGAATCAACGTTTGGCGCGCGGTGAAACCACGCGAGAGGCGCTTGTTGCAGGCGCCCTAGAAAAAGCAAATCAACCAGCAGCTAAAAGCGTCTTTACAAAAATGTATCCTGAGGCAGCGCTTGCTGCTGCGCGGGCTGCCGATGCGGCTCACAAAGCTGGGATTGCTCAGCCAGCTTTAGCCGGTTTGCCTGTTTCTATCAAGGACTTGTACGGCGTTGCGGGTGAAACCACGATGGCAGGCTCTATCGTGTGCAAGGATGAGCCCGCACAGACACAGGACGCACCCGTCGTGGCGCGGCTGCGTGCAGCCGGTTCGGCGATTGTGGGTAAAACCAACATGACCGAGTTTGCGTTCTCAGGCATTGGAATCAACCCCCACTATGGCACACCGGTTAATCCTAACGATCAAAAGATTGCACGCGTACCGGGGGGGTCTTCTTCTGGCGCGGGCGTGTCGGTGGCGTTGGGGCTCTCGGTCGCCGGTCTTGGTTCTGATACGGGGGGATCGATTCGGATTCCCGCAGCATTATGTGGAATCGTTGGTTTTAAAAGTACTCAAAAACGGGTGCCACTTGAGGGGGCGCTCGAACTTTCCCGTGCGCTCGATACGGTTTGCGCCCTGACACGTAGTGTTCAGGATTGCATCACGGTGGATGCGGTCCTTTCTGGCGCGATGTTGCCTGTGCGTCGTCGGCCCATCGCTGGTATGCGTTTAGCCGTGCCACAAACAATGGTGCTCGATGGTTTGGACAATACGGTCGCGCAGGCTTTTGACCGTTCTTTATCGATTTTGTCAGAAGCTGGAGCGCAGATCATTGAGATTCCGATGACAGAGTTCGCGGATATCCCCAAAGTCAACGCTCCTGGTGGTCTCTCGCCGATCGAAGCTTACGCGGTGCATCATGAGCGGTTGGCGCGCGCGCAAGCCCAGTTTGATCAGCGCGTGGCCGCGCGAGTCATGATGGGTGCTGCGATCAGCGCGCAACAATATATCGCTATCCTCGACAAGCGCCGCGCCTGGATCGCCAGTGTCGAGCGCGCCATCGAGGGCTATGATGCCCTCATGTGTCCAACGGTCCCAACGGTCGCGCCCGAGCTTGAAAAACTGATTGCCTCCGATGAGGCGTTCTTTAAAGCCAATGGGCAGATGCTGCGTAATACCTTCACTATCAATTTGCTCGACGGCTGCTCTTATAGTTTGCCCTGTCATCGCGAGGGTGAGTTGGCAGTGGGTTTGATGCTGTCCTCCGTGCATGGGGACGATGCGCGTTTGTCAGCGGTCGCGTTGGCAGTCGAAGACGCTTTGCGTGCCCACCGATGAAAGTCCCTCAAAGGCTCAAGCCCCTTGTAGAAGAAGGGTTAGTCGATGAAGTATTGAGCCAATTGATGAGTGGCAAAGAAGCGACCGTGTATGTCGTTCGCAGCGGCGACTCTATTCGTTGTGCCAAGGTTTACAAGGATGCGAAACAGCGCAGCTTTAAAAATGCGGTGTCTTATACCGAAGGCCGTAAAGTTAAAAATAGTCGTCAGGCGCGCGCGATGGAAAAAGGTACACGCTATGGACGACAGATGCAAGAAGAACTCTGGCAAAACGCAGAGGTGGATGCCTTGTTTCGTCTTGCCAATGCTGGCGTGCGCGTGCCGCAACCTTATATTTGCACGGACGGTGTGCTGCTTATGGAACTCGTCACCGATGCTGAGGGTGATGTCGCCCCCCGACTCAACGATGTCGAGTTGACACCAGAGCGGGCGCGTGAATGCCATGCCTATCTGATTAATCAGGTCGTTCGGATGTTGTGCGCAGGGATCATCCATGGCGACTTGTCCGAATACAATATTTTGATGGCGACCGACGGCCCCGTCATTATCGATCTGCCACAAGCGGTGGATGCAGCGGGCAATAACGAAGCGCGATCCATGTTGCTGCGAGATGTCCAAAACCTCGCGGTTTATTTTGGGCAGTTTGCCCCCGAATTACTCACGAGTGATTTTGGTAAAGAAATCTGGAAACTCTACGAGGCGGGTGCATTGACACCGGAGTATGCGCTGACGGGACATTTTGAGGCCGATACGACGCCCGTCGACATGGCTGGGCTAATGCACGAAATCGAAGAAACCCGTCGCGAGCAGGAGGCTTTACTCAGACGCTTGCAGGAGCGTCAAGAGTAATCTCAGTCGCGCCCCTTTGCACCGTCGGTGAACTCTCCCGGCGTGGCTATAATTAATCATCCTCTATTCAACTCTTTAACACCTTCCATGACAGCGAACACATCTCTGGTTTTCAAAGCGACGCGCTCATCACATCCCCGCTCCGTTGCCGAGCGCGAGGAGATTCTGGCGAATCCTGGCTTTGGTAAATACTTTACGGATCACATGGTCTCGATTGACTGGACTGTCGAGGATGGATGGTATGACCCGCAGGTCAAGCCCTATGGCCCCTTGACGTTAGATCCCGCCGCATCCGTGCTTCACTATGCGCAAGAGATTTTCGAGGGTATGAAAGCTTATCGTCATGCAGATGGCTCCGTGTGGACCTTTCGCCCTGAGGTGAATGCGGCTCGGATGCAGCGTTCCGCGCATCGACTCGCTTTGCCCGAGCTACCCACCGACTTGTTTCTTGAGTCGATCAAGCAAATTGTCGCGATGGACCATGCGTGGGTGCCGTCCGCACCTGATATGAGTTTGTATTTGCGCCCTTTTATGATTGCAAATGAAAACTTTCTTGGCGTTCGCGCAGCGCAGAAAGCGGCTTATTTCGTGATTACGAGCCCGGTAGGCCCTTATTTTGCAAAAGGCGTTGCACCTGTATCAATCTGGTTGGTCGAGGATTACTCTCGAGCAGCCCATGGCGGTACGGGAGCGGCGAAGTGTGGTGGTAACTACTCTGCCTCTTTGTTGCCACAAAAAGAAGCCTATGCAAACGGCTGTTCGCAAGTCTTGTTTTTAGATTCCCAAGAAGGCAAATATCTCGAAGAGCTCGGCGGTATGAATGTGTTCTTAGTGAAAAAAGACGGTACGTTGGTCACGCCGGATTTGACGGGCAGCATCTTGGAGGGCGTCACGCGCGCCAGTATTATCCAGCTTGCCAAAGACCGTGGCCACAAGGTCGAAGAACGCAAAATCTCCATTGACGAGTGGCG
>CAMBLP010000184.1 GCA_945868195.1 Bordetella parapertussis | reverse complement strand
CAAAGATGATCGTCGCAGGTGCTTCGGCCTACTCGTTGCGCATGGACTTTGAGCGTTTGGCACGTATTGCTAAAGACAGTGGCGCCTTGTTGTTGGTAGACGTTGCGCATTATTCAGGTTTGGTCGCGGGTGGTGCCTATCCCAACCCGGTCCCCCACGCTGACTTTGTGACGTCCACAACGCACAAATCTTTACGTGGCCCTCGTGGTGGAGTGATCATGATGAAAGCCGAATATGAAAAGGCGATCAACTCCGCTATTTTCCCCGGCATTCAAGGGGGTCCGTTGATGCATGTGATCGCTGCCAAGGCAGTGGCTTTCCGCGAGGCTGCAACCCCAGAGTTCAAGGCCTACGCAGCCCAAGTGGTGAAAAACGCGCAAGTATTAGCTGAAACACTGGTCAAGCGTGGTTTGCGTATCGTCTCTGGTCGTACTGAAAGCCACGTCATGTTGGTGGACCTGCGCGCCAAGGGCATTACGGGTAAGGAAGCCGAAGTAGTTTTGGGTGATGCACACATCACTGTCAATAAAAATGCGATCCCGAACGACCCAGAAAAACCCTTCGTGACGAGTGGGATCCGTTTAGGTACGCCTGCGATGACTACACGTGGTTTCAAAGAAACCGAAGCACAGCTCACGGGCAACCTGATTGCCGATGTCTTTGACAGCCCCCGTGACCCTGCGAATATCAAATCGGTGCGTGAGCGCGTGAATGCGTTGACAGCATCGTTCCCGGTTTACCGTTAATCAGCGGGCAGCGCAGCGCGTTGCCCTGAGTATTTTGATCAAGGCGACTTCATGAAGTGTCCCTTTTGCGGGCATGCTGATACACAAGTTGTTGACTCACGCGGCTCGGATGAAGGAGACTTTATCCGTCGTCGCAGGAGATGTCCTTCTTGTGATCAACGCTTTACGACTTACGAGCGTGCTGAGCTCGCGATGCCGACGATCGTCAAGAGAAATGGCAGCAGAAATGAGTACGAAGCTTCTAAGCTTCGTGCAAGTCTGTCTTTGGCTTTACGTAAACGTCCTGTCAGCACTGAAGAGGTCGACGCAGTGGTGGCTCGCATCGAGGAGCGCTTGCTGACAAGTGGACAGCGCGAGGCTTCGACCGAGTTCTTGGGTGAGCTTGTTATGAATGAATTAAAAAAGCTCGACAAGGTGGCCTACGTGCGCTTTGCCTCCGTTTACAAAAGTTTCGAAGACATCGGTGAGTTTGTCGAAGCGATTCGCGAGATGCAGGGCCCGCCCGTGCAGCGTAAAACTTGAATATGAAATCCTCTCAGTCCGTCGACGCACGCAATCCCGATCAAGACGTATTTTTTATGCGCCAGGCGCTCGTGCTCGCTGAGGGTGCGCTGTATGTGCCCTCACCCAATCCGCGCGTGGGATGCATCATCGTACGCGATGCACAGGTGATCGGGCGCGGGGCGACTCAAGCGGTGGGTTCGCATCATGCAGAGGTGATGGCACTTCAAGATATGCGCGCTCGCGGCTTGACTGCCGAAGGCGCGACGGTCTACATCACGCTCGAGCCTTGTAGTCATCATGGTCGCACTCCACCCTGCGTTGATGCGTTGATTGCTGCGGGACCTGCACGCGTAGTCTTCGCACACTTCGACCCCAATCCTCATGTGGCTGGGCGCGGGATGCGTTTGTTACGTGAGGCAGGTATCGAGGTCAATGTGGGGGTGTGTGCGGATCTCGCACTTGCCATCAATCCGGGATTTGTTTCGCGTATGACGCGAGGTGTCCCGTATGTCTGGATGAAAATCGCCGCCTCGCTCGATGGACGAACTGCACTGTCCAATGGTGTTTCGCAATGGATCACAGGTTCGGAAGCGCGTGCGGACGGACATCACTGGCGCGCACGCAGTTGCGTGGTGATGACGGGTATTGGTACTGTCCGTGCGGATGATCCGCAAATGAATGTGCGGCATGTGGTGACGGCGCGCCAGCCTCGCCGTGCCGTGATTGACCCGGGCTTTGATATCAACGAAGACGCTGCCATCTTGAAGGGTGAGGGGGCGATCGTTTTTACGGGCGATCAAAACGCGGAGAAGTTTGCGCGCTTGACGGATCGCGGTGTGCAGGTAGTCTATGTACCCGAAGACGATGTGCCCGCGAACGGTCGCGCGCGTCGTCGCGTCGATATGCGCGCGATGATGAAATGGCTCGGTGAGCACGATGCAAACGAGGTACACATCGAGGCGGGCTCGGGTTTGAATGGTGCTTTGCTCAATGCAGATTGTGTCGACGAGTTGTTGATTTATCTCGCACCGATGCTGCTTGGAGAGGGTATGGGCATGGCGCAATTGCCAACGCTGACCAAGCTCGAGGGTGTGCAACGTTTTGAATTTACGGAGCTCAAGCAGCTCGGTGCGGATGTGCGTTTGCGTGCGCGACTGTCAGAGCACTGGCGCGAGCTAATGCAAAAAATCCATTTGACCGAACACAGTACAGGACAGGCACTTTAATGTTTACAGGTATCGTCGCGGCCGTGGGTCGCATTGAAAAAATTGAACCGCTTGCGGGTGGCCAGGCCGATGCGGGTGTGCATATTTCTATTTATGCGGGTGGCTTGGATCTAAGCGATGTCGGCTTAGGTGACTCGATCGCGATCCAGGGTGCTTGTATGACGGTTGTGTCTAAGCACGCCGAGGGTTTTGCCGTCGACGTGTCGCGCGAAAGTTTACGTTTGACGATGGGGCTAGACGCCCAAGGTGCCGTCAATTTAGAAAAGTCTTTACGGGTTGGCGACCAGATTGGTGGGCATATTGTCTCGGGCCATGTAGATGGCCTTGGTGAGGTAACGAAGTTTGAGCCTGTTGGTGAGTCTTGGGAGCTGGTTGTGCAGGCACCCGCATCCTTAGGTCCTTTTTTAGCCTACAAGGGCTCGATTACGGTTAATGGCGTGAGTTTGACGGTCAACCGTGTTGAGGACTTGGCGGGTGGGACGCAATTCAGTATTAACCTGATTCCGCACACGATTGCGGTGACGACCTTGCAGTTCCTAAAGGTGGGCGAGAGGGTCAATCTCGAGGTGGATACGATCGCGCGGTACTGCGAGAGGATGCTCAACTATAAAAATATCGTCTGATCTTGATGGTTGGTGAGTGCTCGGCTTGTCTGCTTAGTCAATTTGACGCAATACCCTATATCGCGCCACTTTATTTGTCGTTATAATTTTATTGCGACAGTTAGATGGCGCGATATTTCTATTGACCGGTCTCATGGAGCGAAAGATATGCCACGATTCACATCGAAAGATGAGTTGAATCACTTGATCCAATTGATATCAGAGCATCAGAATGGTGTTGGTATTCGTGCGCTATTGCAGCTCCTCGGAGGCGGCTTGCCGCTCAGAAGTTTGCAGCGGCGTTTGGCTAAGCTGATAGAGCAAGGTCAAGTGCAGATGACTGGGCAAGCACGCGCTGTGCGTTATTGCGTCATTCCAAAACTGGTCAATGTACCAATCGTAAGAAAGTTAAAACTCAGGGAGCACACTTCTGACGAGGAGTACGTCCCAACCTCAACAGAGGGCGAGGAGATTAAGGCCTATGTTCGCCAGCCTCGCCAGTTGCGCCAGCCCGTCGGTTACAAGCTGCAATTTCTGGAGCAATACCATCCAAACCAAACCGCATACTTGTCAAAAGGTCTTCGCGATCAGTTGCACGCCATAGGACGCTCGCCATTAGGCCACACCCTTGCAGGCACCTTTGCCCGAGATATTCTTAATCGTTTGCTCGTGGATCTTTCTTGGGCGTCTTCACAGCTTGAGGGGAATACGTATAGCCGCCTCGATACAGAACGGTTGATTGAATATGGTCAAGCTGCTGAAGGTAAAGATGCGTTGGAAACGCAGATGATCCTGAATCACAAGGATGCGATTGAATTTTTGGTACGTAATCCCGACCATGCCAATCTGATGACGGACGTCATTATTTCGTTGCATGCATTTCTATCAGATAGTTTGATGGCCGACCCCTTATCTTGCGGTCGTATCCGCAATCGGGCGGTAGAAATTGGGGGAAGCGTCTATTTACCAGTCGCATTGCCCCAAAGGCTTGAAGAGCTGTTCGGTATTGTTATACAAATGGCCTCGGAAATTCACGATCCGTTTGAACAGTCTTTCTTTCTCAT
>CAMBLP010000183.1 GCA_945868195.1 Bordetella parapertussis | reverse complement strand
TGCTTTATGGGGCACTTTACGTGCAGTACTCGCTGCTATTCCTCTTGGGTTTTTGTGCGCCTCAAACGTTGTGCGCCCTTGGGTCTACCAACCCCTGCGCCGTGTCATGGATGCACTACGCGCAGTCAATGAAATGGTGTTCGCCCTGCTGTTCATTGTCGCCGTTGGTCTAGGCCCCTTCGCCGGTGTATTGGCCTTGTTCGTGCACACCACAGGCACTCTTAGTAAATTATTTTCCGAAGCCGTCGAAGCGATTGATCCCAGGCCAGTAGAAGGAATTCGAGCCGCTGGTGGTTCAAAACTTTCCGAAATTGTTTTCGGCATACTTCCTCAAGTACTCCCGATGTGGATTTCCTTTTGCCTCTATCGATTTGAATCAAATGTTCGCTCTGCATCGGTTGTGGGTATGGTTGGCGCAGGTGGTATTGGTGTGATCTTGTATGAAGTCATCCGTGGCTTTCAATATGCTGAAACATGCGCGGTACTCATTATTCTTGTGGGGACAGTGACTGTTATTGATATCATTTCAGCCTATCTGCGGAGTCGCGTGACATGATTGAATCGAAACCTGAGATATCTTTTAGTATTGGCGCACGTCACAATGTGCCATTGTTGATCGGTAATAGACCGGTCGTGATCGTATTGCATTCCAATGCAAATCGACTACTAATCGATGAAATCCGGGTCATGTTCGGTACACGTTTAAAAGAGATTTTATATTGTCCTAATGGACTCATGACAATTGAGATTGTGGACCAACTACGAAAGCAATTTTGGTCTGATCAAACTGGTAGAGAACTCCCTACGCTCATTGCAATTGGAGGAGGCAGTACGCTTGACTTAGCTAAATCAATGCGTATTGCTCTTGCGTCAAATACCTCCATCGCGCAAGTGTTGGATCGGACATGCGATATTGGGGATTTTGTCGCTTGTCCCCTCTTGCTGATGCCGACAACGGCGGGAACGGGTAGCGAGGTTTCTTCGACCGCAACCCTTTGGGACTTAAACCGCGGTTCTAAGCATTCCTTTTTTGGTAGCGCAGCGATGGCTGATTGGGCCGTCATCGATCCAGAACTTTGTCTCACCGCGCCTTGGACGGTGACGCGCGACAGCGGCGTCGATGCACTGGCGCATGCACTTGAGGCTATTTGGAATCGAAAACGAGTTCCAAAAGCCTTTGCCTTCTCGATGTCGGCTGCGCAACAAATTACCCGTGTTTTACCAGACCTGATGGAGCATCCTCATGACATCGCATTGAGAGCGGAAATGAGTCAGGCTGCTCTCTGGGCTGGTCAAGCCATGGCGCTGACCGAAACTGCGCTTGTCCACGCTCTGTCCTACGAAGACACTATTCTGCGCGGAGTTTCTCACGGTGAAGCCTGTGCCAAATGGCTGCCACGTGTTTACAAACTTGCACGCGAGTCCTCCGAAGAGCTTGGTATTTATTTGAGAGCATCGATGGAACCCATTATCAACGATGAGTGGGAACTTCAGGAATGGCTGATACGACTAGGCTACCAACCTATTTTATTAAACGACAAAAATCCGGCTATTGATGCACGAATCAAAGAGGCGCTGCAATCAACACGCGGTAAAAACTTCGTGACAGCGGAACCTTTATATGCAATTCAATAAGTACGATGTAGTGGTCATAGGTGCTGGCATTGTCGGATTAGCCCACGCCTGGATAGCAGCAAAACGCGGCTTACGCGTTGCTGTACTGGAGAAAAATAGTCGCTGCACGGGTGCCTCCGTGCGAAATTTTGGCTTTATTACCGTGACGGGACAACGCGCAGGAGATACCTGGCGGCGAGCCAGGCGATCCAGAGATTTGTGGGCTGAAGTCGCTCCCCAAGCCGGTATTCCAATCTGTCACCAGGGTCTCGTTGTCGTTGGGCAACGTAAAGAATCCATCGACATCCTCGAATCATTTAAAAAGTCTGACATGGGCGAGCACTGTTCGCTTTTAACTGCCGAAATCATCCGTGAGCGATTTCCAGAAATCAGAGGCGAAAACGCTCTTGGAGGTCTGTATAGTCCTCATGAATTACGTGTAGAGTCAAAAGATGCGATTGGTCAATTAGCACAATGGCTCAGTCAACATCTGAAGGTGGACTTTTTCTTTGATCATGAATTGCTTGAAATCAATCTACCGCAACTCAGAACAGCAAGCCATATTTTTCATACTGAAAAATTAGTATTGTGTCCGGGCACAGAGATTAATGGCATCGCAGAGCCGTATCTTGGGCCTCACCGCTTGGCTCATACCCAACTCCAAATGCTACGCGTCAAACCGTCCAAGCCGCTGACGCTTCAGGCCGCCGTGATGTCGGATCTCAGTCTGGTACGTTACGCTGGATATACAGGATTAAATTGCCATCAACATCTTTTGAATCGACTCAACCAAGAAGAAAAAGCCTGTCTTGAGGCCGGTATACATTTGATTGTTGTACAAAGCCAAGATGGCAGTTTGGTGGTAGGTGATTCTCATCATCCTGTTCAAGATGTTGAGCCATTTGCGAAAGAGTGTGTCGATACCCTCATCCTCGAACAACTCAAACGCACACTTTGTATCGATCATTATCAAGTGACGCAACGCTGGATCGGAAAGTATCCAGTCGGACGCTCTGATACCGACGCACTGATCTTAGCGCCTGATACTCACACTCGCGTGGTGAGCGTCATTAGTGGCACCGGCGCAAGTACCGCCTTTGGCCTCGCCGAGGAAGTCATGAATCAATGGGGAATCTGAATTGAGTAAGCACGTCTATAAAAATCCAAACATCAGCGCCGTTGTATTTGACTGGGCAGGTACGATTATCGATTTTGGAAGCCATGCTCCGATGCAGGCTTTTGTTCGGCTATTTGCGCAGTACGGCATCGAACTGACCATCGAAGACGCCCGTGGCCCAATGGGTTTACCTAAATGGAAACATATCAACACACTCGGAAACTTGCCTCATATTCTTCAGCAGTGGGAGCAAAAATATAACCGCCCCTTCACAGCTTCGGATACGGATGAGCTTTATGCTGTGTTTACTCCTATGAATGCCGCAGCCGTAGTGGATCATTCGCAATTGATCCCAGGTTTTTTGTCTACGCTTGAAATCTTGCGCGACCAAGGCATCAAGGTCGGCACGACGACTGGCTACAATCGTGAAATCATGAATGTCGTGTTGCCTCTTGTCCAACAACAAGGTTTTATTCCAGACAACCTTGTGTGCGCCGACGATCTGCACGAGTCTCGCCCAAGTCCGCTTGGCATGTACAAATGCTTTTTGGATCTGAATGTCTGGCCTGCGACATCGGTCATCAAAGTCGATGACACCGTTCCAGGATTACTCGAGGGTTACAACAGTGGTTGCTGGACTGTCGGTGTGATTGCGAGTGGTAATGAAGCCGGGCTCACGCATGCAGAATGGCTGAGTTTGGATGAAAGTGAAAAAGACATCATTCGCGGTGAGGTTTCGGTCAAACTATCTGCTGGCAAACCAAACTTTCTGATTGATACCGTTGCTGATTTGCCTAAAGTATTGAAACAAATTGATGCGCTGCGTTTAAAGTCGCATTATGAGTCGGCCGAATGAACAGGATTGAAACGCTTTTCATTGACTCGGGTGATATCCAGTATTCTGGAGAGGGCGTTAGTCAACTCGAACATGCTTTACAAACGGCGATGCTCGCACTTGAAGCCGACGCATCTACCGAGCTTGTCACTGCAGCGCTGTTGCATGACATTGGTCATCTCCTGAACAAAAAAGGGAAAACTCCGAGCGCACAGGGCATTGATGACCAGCATCAGTTTTTTTCAGCTCATTTTTTAAAAGATATTTTTCCAGCGAGCGTCTGCTCGCCGATTCGACTTCATGTCGATGCCAAGCGCGCCTTATGTGCGTTGGATCACACCTATTATGAAAAGCTCTCACAAGACTCCAAGAGAAGTTTGACATTACAGGGTGGGATGTTGAATGATTCCCAACTCGATACCTTTTTAAATACTCCGTATTCAAAAGATGCTATCGAACTCCGGCGTTGGGATGACATGGCTAAAGTACCAGGGAAAAAAACCTTATCTCTAAATTATTTTCTTGATTGTGCCTCCACCATCATTCTCTAGCCCCATAAAAAAACGCCCCGAGGGGCGTTTTTTCTTAAAACATTCAGTCCTGACTGAGCATCAATCAGGCTTGATG
>CAMBLP010000182.1 GCA_945868195.1 Bordetella parapertussis | reverse complement strand
AGTGTCCAAGCAATCGTATAGGTCAGGTTCAGGTCAGTGGTCACCATGCTGGGACCTGGCTGCATACCCAACAAAGCCATACCCCCTAAAAACACCGCCATACTGCCTGAACCAGGAATACCAAACAGCAAAGTGGGCATCAGCGCGCCACCCTGCAAGGCGTTGTTCGCCGACTCCGGGGCGATCACACCTCTGATGTCCCCTTTACCGAACTGTGAGGTGTCTTTGGTCGACTGCACGACGTGGCCATATGCAATCCAGTCGACCACGCCTCCACCCAAACCCGGAATCGCACCGATAATCGTGCCAAGCGTCGAGCACCTCAAAACTAAAAACCAATTTTTAAACGTATCCTTCATTCCTTGAAGCCAGCCCGAACCTAGATTGGACGAGTTCGCGATAGGTTTGTTTCGACGCATCAAGTCGCACAGCTCGGGGATCGCAAATAAACCTAAGCCGATAATGACAAGCGGAATACCGTCTTGTAAATACTCCATCTCAAGGTCAAAGCGACTTTCACCTGTCGCGGGTGCCCCACCAATCGCCCCCACCATGATGCCAAGTCCGCAGGCCACTACGCCTCGTACAACACTGACACCTGACAAAACGCCAACCACTGACAGTCCAAGCACGGCTAGCATGAAAAGCTCAGCCGTGGAAAAGGCCAAAATCACGGGTCTCGCTACAATGACAAAACCAGTCAGCAGGACTGCGCCAAACAAACCGCCAATCATTGAGGACATGAATGCCGCACTCAGTGCGCGTGCCGCCTGACCTTTTTTAGCGAGAGGATATCCATCGAGGACTGTCGCCTGACTGGCGCTAGAGCCCGGGATTCCCATCAACACAGATGTAAAGGTGTCTCCCGTCGGAATCACCGCCACCATGCCGATCAACATCGCAATCGCCGAGATCAAGTCCATGCCGTATATAAACGGCATCAGCAAAGACATGCCGGCAATGCCTCCTAAACCCGGCAAGATACCCACCGCTAAACCGACCGCGATACCCAGCATCATGAAACCAAGATGCTGCCAGGCCATCAGGCCGGTAAATGCGGTTTGCATGGCTTCCAACATAACTTTCCTTTACGCGAACACAATGTACTGACTTAAATAAAAACAACCCCTTGCTCGAGCACCCATCTCGAGAGATGAGTACGCAGCAAGGGGTCAACCAAACTGACTTCTATTTAAAATTTCACGTTATGGTTTTTGATAAGATATTGACGCACTAACTCTCGCGCATCTGGCGAAATAGTTGTGCCTTCGCGATACAACGCTTCACCTGCCTGATCCGTTAGCTGGTCATAACCACCCAACGCGCTGGCGACACCCTTTTTGTAGTCGGGATCCTTCAACATTTGACGAATCGCCTGACGATAAGCCTCGACGATTTCCTTGGAAGTGCCTTTAGGCAAGACCAAGAGTTTTTGCGCAGGGAAACCCGCGATCAAGAAGGCCTTGAAGGCTTCCCACTCTTTACCCGAAGGTGCCTTGCCTGTGGCTATTTCAATCGCCTCACCCACATGCGGCAGTTCAGGGAAAGCCGGATCGCGAATCAGATTACCCTTAGCGTCTGTGACACCCCAGCTAAACAATGGAACTGCTTTGCCTTCTTTGACCAAAGGCAGGGAGTTTTTGAGATAGGCCGAGCTTGTTTGATAATCGATCGTCGCTTCGCCACGCTCAAACGCCAAGCGCCCTTCGCCACGGCTCTTCATGCCGAACACGTGTTGAACATCCAAGCCCAATTGACGAAACGCCAGCAGCGGCACCAAGTCAAGTGAAGTTGCGCCCTGGCTAGCATAAACAAGCTTTTGCCCTTTGAGCTTACCCAGATCCTTGACCGATTTCACACCAAACTTAGGACTGATATAAGCGACGCCACCCGTTGGGGCCGCCATAATCATGTTCCAGTCCTTGTAGTCATAACGCACGCGCTTGTCGCCCAACAAAAAGGGGAACTGCGTTGAGCCGGAGGTACCCATAATCGTCAAGCCGTCCGGCTTGGCGCTCGAAGCAAATTGATTCGCACCGATGGTTGAACCACCGCCCGGCACGTTCTTGATCACGACGTTTGGATTACCAGGCAAATATTTACTCAGAAATTGTGCATTAAAGCGCGCCCAGACATCAGACCCGCCCCCCACACCAAAAGGAATCACAAATTCGATCGTCTTGCCAGCGAAATTAACGGGCTGAGCGACCGAGGTCGCAGGTAGAATCATGGCCGCTGAGGCCGCTAGCCCAGCCAACCCCTTTAGGATCGCATTGAATGGGGTTTTATGAAGTGTTGAACGCATCGCTGACCTCTTGAAAATTAAATACATATGAATCGCCAAGGATAAACCGAGTCGCCCTGCGAGATTATCGGCATAAACCCTATGCCAACTCTGCGTTATGACCGCTCGATACCCATAAAATGACGCAGCAAAAGCCATTCTCCTCATTTCCCCTCGGACATCACCACCATGCAATCATCACGCTCTATCGCAATTATCGGCGCAGGCTTGGCGGGTTTGAGTTGCGCCCAAGCCTTGGAGGCGCAAGGATGCCGCGTCCAAGTATTTGAAAAAAGCCGTGGTGTGGGTGGCCGGATGAGCACGCGTCAGTTCGAGACTTGGGCCTGTGATCATGGCGCCCAATATTTCACAGCCCGCGACCCCGCCTTTAAACATCAAGTTGAAATATGGCAAAAAACGGGCGCCGCAGCGCTTTGGGATGCCCAAATCACCAGTTTTGACTCTGAGGGCTGGCAATCGATCACCGCCTCTAA
Organism: Bordetella parapertussis; assembly: GCA_945868195.1. GTDB lineage: Bacteria > Pseudomonadota > Gammaproteobacteria > Burkholderiales > Burkholderiaceae_B > Zwartia. The sequence goes on along the minus strand of CAMBLP010000182.1, from coordinate 1,441 downwards.
AGGACGCTTTGTTGGCACACCCTCCATGACTGCGCCCGCCAAACAGTTAGCAAAAGACTTGTCGATCCAGTTTTCCACCACCATCGATCAGCTGATGCGAGACGGCGCAAAATGGACGTTGCACTCAAAAGAACACGGTCCTCTCGAACCGCGCTTTGACGCCATCGTTCTGGCGATTCCCTCCAAACAGGCCGAGCCGCTAGTTCAGCCCCACTCCGCTGCACTCTCCGCGCGTTGCCGGGATGCCATCATGGCGCCCTGTTGGACCTTGATGATTTACGGGACTGCAAAACTACCTTTCGATTTTGACGCTGCTTTTATCAATCAGGGCATGTTCAGCTGGATCGCCAGGAGCTCAAGCAAACCTCAGCGCGTGTCTGGCGAAGCCTGGGTTGCTCACGCTACGACTGACTGGAGCGCCGCACATGTAAACCTGACTAAAGACGAGGCTGCGCCCCTATTAACGGCAGGCTTTGAAACATTGACGGGCTATCGACCAGAAACCTACCAAACACATCTCTGGCGTTTTGCCAGACTTGGACATGCCTCACATCATGGTCATCTTTTTGATCCTGACCTGCAGCTAGGTGTGTGTGGCGACTGGACGAGCACTGAAAAAGTCGAAGGCGCTTGGCTCAGTGGCCAAGCCGTCGCCCGTGATATCGCTTAAGTATTTCTATCGTGACGTATTGGGAGTGGAGGCAAAACCTCTCAATTACTGTCAATTGAGCGTGGAATTATTCAGTATTTCTGATCTTCTGGACGATTTGCAGCAAAATATTCTCCACACTTAAACATATTCATCCCTCGAGACTCTCAACATGATCAAAAAAATGGTATTGGCGCCTATTGCTGCAGTCATCGCATTATCTGGATGTGCCCCAACCGGATCCTCTTCATTCAGAGACATGTCTGCCGCATATCGAGACGTCTTAGAAGACTACGCAAACGATAACGTTTTACTCAATATCATTCGCTCCTCAAAACAAATGCCTGTCAGCTTTCTTGACATGCCATCCGTGATTGGTACAGGAAGTGTTGGCGTCAGTGCGGGCGTCAACGCATCGATCGCGAGTAACGCACCTAGCGCGGTTACCGGCTTTTTCTCGGCTGCTGCCACCTCGGGTACCTCTAGCTATGCACCAAGTGTCGGCCTCTCCGTCAACAGCAGCTTTAACTTTACGCAATCATCCCTCGATAACGCACAGTTCATGACCTCGTTTTTGGGCGATATTCGACCTGATATTGTCGCAAACTTGACGAACAATCAAACTCGGCCCCGATCAGTTCTGTATGCACTCGTCATTGACTACATTGAGTTACGTAGCGATAAAAATGTAGTGCTTTCAACCTATATCAATAATCCAAACTTGCCAGGTTTTGCTGACTTTCAATCCGCGCTCTATACCCTCATCCAGGCAGGCCTCAGCACCGAAATCGT
>CAMBLP010000181.1 GCA_945868195.1 Bordetella parapertussis | reverse complement strand
TAAGATTAGTATCAGAAGCGTGTAATGCAGAAATTTCTTCAGCATCGTCATTTGGAGCATGTTTTTATGCAATGGAAATAAAGTTCGCGTTCATCTTCGCTATCATAGACACGGTGTTGACCAAAATCTTGAGGGCAGGATGCTTGTGTGATGGCAAATGATTGAAGCGCCAGCAATACGTAGCGCTCTTTTGGTGTGTGATAAATGTATGCTTTAAATGTTTTTAACTCAGATAAATATTGACCTGCGAAGCGAAAGCCACCTGGTAAATCGATTTTGGTTGAGGTGTATATATCCTTTATAGGATAAGTGATGAGCGTCTTTTGGGTATCATTGACATCGAAGACGCATTCGATTTGGTCTGCGTACGTAATTGTATTTCCAAATACGATCAGCATTAGCAACCATAATTTTTTCATGATACTGCCACAATCTGGCCAAACTTACCGTTGTTGTAGTTCTGCATCGCTTGCATGATCTCTGCGCGGGTATTCATGATAAATGGACCGTGGCCGACAATCGCTTCATTGAGAGGTTCTCCAGGGAGCATCAATACAACTGCGTCTTCAGTGATTTCCGCTGCTTTTAAACGGAGATCCCATACGTTCATAGGTGTGAACGTATGTGCAAGACCGGTTGTGTGATCAAGGGCTTAAGAAAAAATATTTTGTAATGGAAAGCCATCGCAAACCCAGTGACTACCATTAGTGCGCTTGATGAATGAAAGTTTCTTCATCAAAAAATTCCTAAAAAATATTCTTAAATATTTGAATTTGGTTGATTTGGATTGTTTATATTAATATCATTATTAAACTTTATCTTCATAATTTAATAGGCAAGCTGATATGACTATGCGATTGATGACATTTCTCTTTGGATTGTTATGTATACCCTTGGTTCATGCACAACCTTCCCCAGCAGCCCCGTCATCCTCCCCGACGCTGTCAGAACAGTGGCGCTTTAGTGTGACGCCCTATGCTTGGGGAATGGGGATCAGAGGATCGGTCTCACATAATGGCCAAAGCTTGGGCCATGTCAAACTCAAGACAGGAGATATTTTGTCCGATCTTAAAATGGCGGCGATGTTAGTGGCTGAAGCCCGGTATGGTCGCGTTGGACTTTATCTTGATGGCGTGTACGGCGATTTGGGTAAATCGGCTTCTCGTGTGGTGGGTCGTGAAGATTTAACTGCCAGCACTAGCCTGACGATGTCGATGTTGACGCTCGCCCCCAGTTACAACATGGTGAATACGCCCGCTCTACAATTAGATGGATTGGTGGGTGCCAGAGTAATGTGGCAAAGCGCTAGCACGAATATTTCATTGCCTCAGGTCGGCGTGTCCGTATCAGAGAGCTCTAACCTCCAGCTTGCAGCAGGTATCGTCGGAGTAAAAGGTCGATACAATTTTGATAATTCGAAGTACTTTGTGCCCTTTTATGTTGATGCAGGTGCGGGTCAATCATCGAGTGTTACAAGCCAAGCTTACTTAGGTATTGGTCGCGCATTTGATTGGGGTGACGTATCCCTTGTTGCTAAAAATGTTTATTACCAATTCAAGCAAAATCAAACCAATGTTGACTTGAATATGTTTGGCGCAGCCATCGCAGCTACGTTTAGATTTTGATCGTATTTTTGCTTTCGATAGCAAGTGTGATGCGTTTGATGACCTCTAGCCGAGCATGCCGTTTGTCATTTGCAGACAATATATGCCAAGGCGCGGCAGGCGTATCCGTTTTTGCAAACATTTCCTCGGCAGCTTTAGCGTAAACCGGCCATTGACGTCGATTGCGCCAGTCTTCTGATGTGATCTTAAAATTTTTAAATGGTGATTGCTCACGGGACTTAAACCGGAGCAGTTGCTCCTCTGGCGTGATCGCTAACCAGAATTTCAATACGAGCGTGCCATGGTGGACGAGTTTTTGTTCAAACTCATTGATCTCTTGATACGCCCGTTGCCAAGCGGAGCGTTTTGCATAGCCTTCGACGCGTTCGACTAGGACACGACCATACCAAGAGCGATCGAAAATCGTGATTCTTCCGCGCTTGGGTACATTTCGCCAAAAGCGCCAAAGGTAGGGTCGATCCATTTCAAAAGGGCGGGGCGCAGAAATGGATACCGTTCGGTATTGCCGGGCATCTAGCGCATGCGTGACGCGACGAATTGCACCACCTTTACCCGCGGCATCTTGTCCCTCAAACACTAAGACAAGCGATTTTTTATTAAAACTGTTGCCACGTACAGCGTTTGCAAGGCGATTTTGCCATTGGAACAATTCTTGCTCGTACGCCTCTTTGCTGACATTTGCTTCAAAGTCTAGCTTATCTAAGCGGTGACGTATTCGAGTCTGTTTGGGTGTTGCGTCCGGATCATGGGGGGGCGGGACGTTGATAATACGTTGCGTAAAGGCGTTCAACACCGCTTGTGCTGTTCTGACGATGCGCATATTGTCGTCAGCGCTTGGGATAATGATCCACGGCGAGTGTGCGGCATCCGTCGACTCTATGACGCGCTGACCTGCTTGTCTTGCACGGTCAAAATGCTTGAAAACTTTATGGTCATTTTTCCCCACTTGCCATGCGGTAGAGGCATTCGCTAAGAGTTGTTCGGTGCGTATGCGTTGAGCATCTCTGGAAAGGTGAAACCATAATTTGATGATTTGCACATCATTCGCAATGAGGGTGTCCTCAAACTTACGGATCTCCCTAATCACGGACTCGATTTTGTCTGGATTGGCTTTATTTCGACTAATTTCCTCTAAAAGAGGGATGTAAGCAGCCCCAAACATGATGCCCACAGAGCCTTTGGGTGGGAGACCTAACCACAATCGTCTTTGTAGCGGATAGGACTTTTCTTCTTTAGAGGGCTTGCTAAAGGCAAGCGTTCGAACATGCCTTGGATCTAGCCACTCATTGAGCAGATTGATCGTAGCGCCTTTGCCTGCACCATCGATGCCAGCGACTACAATCAAAAGAGATCGATCTTTGAGTTTGAGATGTCTATACTGCTCATTAAGCAGTCGAATCCGCAGGGGCTCTTCGAGTCGCGTAAACTCCTCATCCGATAGCTTCGGATCCTGCTCGGCTTCTTCGAACATGCTGCTCATCAGGCTTCCTTGTTTTGCATCACAATAAGCTATCTTATGCGATCTATACAGAAATCATGAATGAAATAAATAGACTAATCAAGACTCTTGAATTGCAGCCTCATCCAGAGGGTGGTTTTTACAGAGAAATGCATCGATCAAATAAAAAGATTAAAGACTTTCAAACTCTCGAGGATAAAAGCGCCTACACCACGATTTACTATCTTTTATCTGGCGGTGATTTTTCGGCATGGCATCGTATCCAGTCAGATGAAAGTTGGTTTCATCATTTAGGTTGCGATCTGCTTGTTTATTATTTTGATGAGAATCAGGCATTACAAACAATTCAGATCGGTATGGAGTCTATGAACCTTCAAGCGACTATTCCAGCAAACACCTGGTTTGCAGCAAAACCACTCGATGAAAACGGCTTTTGCTTGGTGAGTTGTGCTGTGGCACCCGGCTTTTTATTTAGTGAATTTGAAATTGCTCAAGCGCAAGAGCTCATTGAGAAATATGGGCACTCAGAAAGTGGGATGCAGGCAATCCATGCGCTCACACGAAGTTGACCACGACAATACTATATTGAACGTGCTTGCATTGACTGATCGATAAAGACCTCACTGGCTCGTTGAGGAACAGATCCAATCTTTGCTATTTCCTCATTGAGTTTGAGCATCAGCGGATCAAACATCTCATCTAAAAAATCATACTGCTCCATCCAAGTCTCGCGGCCTTGATCATCCAGGACCGGTCGCTTCGATAGTCGATACTTCAATCCAGGGAAGTGACTTGAGACATTTAACTGAAGTTGAATGATTGCAGCATGCAGATATGGAAAGTCTTGAGGTATGAACTTGTAGTACACAAATAACTGCATGCTATTTTCCTATGCCATTCCATCGCTTGACTAGGTCATTATTTAAATCAAACAGGTCAAGCACGCGCCCAACAGTATGATTGATAATATCGTCAATGCTTTTTGGGTTTGTATAAAGTGCTGGCACAGGGGGCATCACAATCGCACCATTCTCAGTGACTTGTGCCATCGTTTTGATATGCCCGGCATGAAGTGGTGTTTCTCTAAAAAGTAGTATCAGTCTACGACGCTCTTTTAAAACAACATCCGCAGCTCTGGTGATCAAATT
>CAMBLP010000180.1 GCA_945868195.1 Bordetella parapertussis | reverse complement strand
CAAATAGAGTTGAGGATTTCACCGCCACCTACGATGTTCTTCAAAATCGCCTGGCGGTCAATGGCGTGGGCAATCGCTTGACGCACGCGAATGTCCTTTAGCTGAGGGGCTGGCGAGCCATCACGGGTACTCATCTGCAGGAAGACGATACGCATCGTGTTACCGCTTTGTACCTGTAACTGAGGGAAGGACTTGAGCTTTTCAGCCTGATCCTTAGGCACGTGCATGATTAAGTCTTCGCCGCCAGACATCACTTCTGCCATCTGAGTTTGACGGTCAGGGATGAAGCGAATCCGGATTTTGCCGATTTTTGGCTGCGCTTTTGGGGAGTCTTTGAAATAATCCTTGTTGCGCTCAAGCGTCAAAGACTTGCCAGGGATGTGTTCTACAACCTTGTATGGACCAGAGCCGATTGGCTTGAGGTTCATCCCAGTTGGACCGACTTCTTTGTAATACTTAGCGGGATGAATCGCAATCGCAGTGGCGAGATAGTCGATCGCGGCCGGGAAAGGCTGCTTGCTGATGATGCGGACTTTGTATTTGCTGATCTTTTCCGCTTTCTCAATCCAGCCTGTCACAGTCTGTTGTCTGGCTTTGTTGGCGGGGTCGGAGACATAATTCAGTGTGAAAACAACCGAATCCGCGTCAAATTCTTCACCGTTGTGGAACTTGATGCCTTCGCGTAAATCGAACTCTAGAGTGCGATCATCAATTTGCTTCCAACTCTTGGCCAATTGACCCTTGTATTCGCTGGTTACGGGGTCGCGATAGACCAGTGTGTCCCAAACGTTGGCGGCGATGATGACGCCAATACGCACGTTGTTGTAATAGGGGTCGATATTTTCAGGCGTTTGGTCGTAAGCAAAACCAAGGGTGTCGTTCTTTTTTCCTGCCTGGGCGGGCAAGGTAAAGGCCACGGAAGCGGCGATGGCACAAGCCAAGAGGCCCGCACGCAAACTAAATTTAGCCAAAGGGGCTTTTAAAGTGGTGCTCGAGATATTCATAGTATTCCTCAAGATCGGTTTGTCACGACGTCATTTATTAAGCTAGATTGTTTTAACAGGTAAAAGTCCTATGAGGCAACAGGCTAGTGTTAGTAGTTATACCCAGTTCATGGCGGTATATGCAATTACTGTGCCAAAATTCGAGTATTAACTTTTACAAGGTGATGTATGCAGAACCCCGCGCTTGAACAAGCAGTGCAGTTTGCGAAGGATCATGAAAGCACTTGGGACCGCGATTGCGCGAGTAGCAATTGGGGTGTACATCATGGGGATCCTGCGCCCTACAACAAACTCTATGGCCCTGTGCACTCACGCGGCCCCAATTCAGGCACTATTTTGTTGCGTGGGAAAACCCTGACCTCTTGGGGTGAGCCCAAACGTGCTGATCTGACCTTCAGCGTCGCCAAGACCTACCTTGCCCTGTTGGCGGGTGTCGCGTTTGATCGTGGACTGATCAAGGACTTGAACGAGCCGATCGGTAGGCAATTGAAGGGGATCGGTTTCGACCAAGGTAACAATGCGTTGGTGACCTGGGAACAGATGTTGCAGCAGACAAGCGAGTGGGAGGGCACCTTGTTTGGTTTGCCTGACCAAGTGGATCGCTACCGTGCGGTGACTTTTGCCAAGGCACCCGATGGCGTCAAAGGTGATGCACGTCCGTTGCAGCCTGCAGGCACTTATTGGGAATACAACGACGTTCGTATCAATCAGTTGTCGCTCGCGTTGTTGCATGTGTTCCAGCGACCTTTGCCTGAAGTCTTCCGTGAGGCGATCACCCGCCCGGTTGGCGCGACGGAAAATTGGAACTGGGTGGGTTATGACGATGCATGGGTCGATGTGGCCGGCAAGCGTGTTCAATCCGTTCCTGGCGGGTCGCATTGGGGGGGCGGCATGTCCATTAGCAGCGAGGATCAGGCCTTGATCGGTCAAATGATGTTGGATCAAGGCATGGCCAATGGCAAACGTGTTTTGTCCGCTGAATGGATCAAGCGCATGCAAGTACCATGCGCGCTGGCACCTTTCTATGGGTATTTGGTGTGGCTCAATGACCAGCAAAAGGTCTTCCCAAGCGTACCAGCCTCAAGCTATTTCGCTGTGGGAGCAGGTAGCTCCTTTACCTGGATCGAGCCTGAGCTGGGCATGGTCGTGATTATTCGCTGGCTCAACTCCGCCCATGCGGATGCAGTATTTGGAAAGATTTATCAAGCCGTTCAGGCGATTGCCTGACGCGGTGTCGTCGAATGACTTTTTTTAAACCCTTTTATGGGAAAACATGATGCAAAAAACTTTAATGCGACAATTTTCATTATCGGCTGCGACCACGGCCTTGGCGCTCACGTTGGCGACGGGTGGGATGCTGGTCGGTGGATCCTTCACTCAGCCCGCGTTCGCGCAGACAAGCGCACAGTCAGCGAATCAGACCTTGCCCCAACTCGAGTCACTGGTGTCCTCGATTGCGTTGTATCCAGACTCGCTGTTGTCCCAAATGCTGATGGCTTCGACCTATCCTCTTGAGGTTGCCGAAGCGTCCAATTGGCTACGCAACAATGCGCATTTGAAAGGCGACGCATTGCAAAACGCACTCAAACCACAAACCTGGGACAACAGTGTCAAGTCTTTGGTGTCGTTTCCCGATGCGCTCAATATGCTTGGTAATCAGTTGAGTTGGACACAAAAGCTGGGTGATGCCTACCTTGCGCAGCCCAAAGACCTGATGCAAGCGGTGCAGGCCCTGCGCGCCAAGGCCAGACAGGCCGGCAATCTGAACTCCAACGCGCAGGTGGCGGTCTCGAGCGATCCCCAGTCCAACATCATCATCATGCCCGCGAATCCTCAGGTGGTGTATGTCCCCACCTACAATCCTATGATGGTGTACGGAGGTTGGCCTTATCCTGCTTACCCACCTTATCCTGTTTACAACCCTGGTTGGGGGTTGATGAGCTTTGGTATTGGCATGGCAGTGGGCGCTGCGTTGTGGTCGACACCACACTGGGGAGCGGGATCCATTTCCATCAACAACAATACTTTTAACAATTTCAATAATCGTTTTAATTCAGGATCAAATCTAAGGTCCGACTATTTAGGCAATAACAGCAACTGGAACCACAATCCAGCCCATCGTGACGGTGTGCCCTACGGCAATTCAGCATTAAACAACCGTTATAGCGAGGGCAATCGTAGCGACATTACACGTAACGATGTCGCACGCCAGCAAAATGCTGTGAATGATTGGAAAAATAACGCCTCACCTGCGGACAAACAGCGTGCTGACCAAGCCCGTCAAAACGCACAAAATACCTTTAACCGCAGCGCGACCCCTCAAGAACGTAGCCAGGCTGGCCAGATGAACCAGCAGGCCCGTAGCGATTGGTCGCAGGATCGTAGTAGTCCCAATCGCGCGCGTGAAGCTAGCCAGGAAAATCAGTTAGGCCGTCAGGGACGCAGCGACTTTAATGCTGATCGTTTTGGAGGCGGTGACCGCTTCGGTGGTGGTGGTCGCAGCTTCGGTGGCGGTCACTTTGGTGGTGGATTTAGACGCTAATCGTCCTCCTAGGCCAACCTCCTTTATTTACTTGGATACAGACATGATTAAAAAATTATTAGCGACCGCGCTGTTTATGGCATTGCCTTTTGCTACATCTGCACAAAGTACACCACCGTCTAATGTGTCGCTCGGTGCCATGATCAATCTTTGCCAGAGCCGAACCGATCTCGAAGCACAAACCTTTTGCTATGGCTTTGGTGAGGGTGTGTATCAGGGTTCAGAGTTAACAAAGGACCCGAAAGCCCCTAAAACGGTGTGTTTGCCTGCGGGTGGCGTAGCCCGTGACGAAGTGTTGGCGGAGTTTATTCGCTGGGCCATTGCTAATCCCCAGTTCCATCAGGAAAAGGCCGCCGCTTCGATCTTACGTTACCTGCCTATCCGCTTTCCTTGCAAGGGCTAAATGAGTTCGGCGCTTTTGGATACAATAGCGCCTCACTACCTGCCCCGATGATGAAATTGGTAGACATAGCAGACTTAAAATCTGCAGCCTAAGGGCGTGCCGGTTCGATTCCGGCTCGGGGCACCACAAGCACATTTAACTGCAGCGCATAATAACTAAATTAAAGCCTCCTTTAGTTGTTGCCACCAATATTAAAGAGTGCTTTAATACTGCGATGCTTTGTTAAAGGTCGCTGAAAAATGAAACGCTCCACGGGTACCTATTCGATTTCCACGGTGATGGGTGAGTCGGTACGGGC
>CAMBLP010000179.1 GCA_945868195.1 Bordetella parapertussis | reverse complement strand
CTCCCCTTGACGCAAACAGCGACCAGATTTGGAAAAGTTGCCTATCACCACTTTCAAGGGATATCGGTCGACCTTTCTGAGCAGAAAAGCTTGCAGGAGGATCTCGGCGATGCGGAGGTGATGGTGTTACACAATCACGGTTTACTGGCAGTCGGCCCATCAATACCCGAGGCATTCAATAATATCTACAGGCTAGAGCTCGCCTGTAAAGTACAAGTCGATGCGATGGCTTGTAATACGGAATTGATTGTCCCGCCAGCAGATGTCGTAGCCAAAGCCAATGCACAATGGAATCCCAGTGTGACACGGCGTTACGGCATTTTAGAGTGGCCTGCCATACTCAGACAACTTGACCGAGTCAGTCAGACGTATAAAGACTGAAGCCTGTTTGGATCCCGCGTTGAAAGTAACCAAAAAGTCAACGTATTAGCCGTCGCGCTGGACAAAGGTATGTGTGATGAGGATTGCAAAGCACCCCGCGAGTCATCGCTTAAAGATGCGGTGAAAGGTCACAGTTTTCCACTGACCCACTGCTCAGGCGATGCAAGCAGAAATGCCTCTAGTGGCACCCCACCTGTACCTACTACCAAAGCCTGACTGGACTCATAACTTTGCGTGAATTTCTTTAGACCGGATAAAGAGCCTTTGCGCCTTCCGCTTTTAACTTCAATCGCGGTCAACCTATCTCCTTGGCTTAAGATAAAGTCGACTTCGTCATTGCGTTCGCGCCAATACTGCAACGCCATACCGGATGCTTTGTAGTTACTTAGATGTGCGCCTATGGCCGACTCGACCAACCTGCCCCACGTCTCCGGGTCTTTAATCACCGCATCGTATGTCAGCCCCAGCTGTGCACTGATGAACGCTGTATTCAAGGCTTGTAGCTTAGGGCTCGAGGCACGACTCCGCGCCACATCTCCGGCGAATTTATCCAACCCCGTCAACATCCAGGCAGCATTGAGCAAATTAAGATAATTGGAAAGTGTCGAAGTATTGCCCACATCTTGCAATTGGCCGACCATTTTTTGATATGACAAAATTTGCCCCGAATAATGACAACCCAAGACAAACAATCTTCTTAAAAACGCAGGCTTATCAATCCGGCTCAACTGCAACACATCCTTTGAAAGCGTCGGCTCAATAATCGAGTCGAGCACATAATCACGCCAGCGCGACTCCTCTGAAATCAACGAAGCTGCGCCCGGGTACCCACCAAAATAGATAAATTGCTCAACACTCCAGCCGAACGCCTCGCGCATTTCCGCAAAACACCAATGTGGCACCCGAATCAGCTCAAACCTACCTGCAAGACTTTCACTTGCGCCGCTTTGCATTAAAAACTGTGACGATCCCAACAACACAACACGCAAGGGATAGGAGGTATTTGCTTGAAAGCTATCTTCGTCCCACAGCATTTTGACGACCTCCGACCAACGCGGGACCTTATGCACCTCATCCAAAACGAGCAGACAAGGTTGCATCCGGCTTGCCCTGCGTGCAGTTTCCCACTGCTGAGCAATCCACTGCGCATCAGGCGTACTCGGCAAATCTGCTGAGGCGTAGATCCCAACGCCGTCGAAGCTCGCGATTGCCTGTTTTGCCAGAGTCGTTTTACCCACCTGCCGAGGGCCGGACAGGACTTGCATAAAACGCCTAGGCTCTTTTAAACGCGCACAAAGCTTGCCGTATTGGAGGCGATTGAACATGCAAAACCCTTTAAGCAATTAATTGTGTAATTTTACACGCTATATTGTGTAAAATGTTATTTCACTTATGGGGCTTATTTGTTTCTGAACGCGTAAACATGAACAAAATCAAATTGCCAGCCGACAAAATAATGATGACTAGCTTGCAGGTTGAATCTTGTCTTGAGTTTTAGTGTCAAAGTCGCTGGCGTCGTGGCGTTCACGCAGTTGTTCTGAAGGTTCGCCATGCATACGGTTGACCATGCGTCCGCGCTTAACTGCGGGTCGACTGTAAACAGTCTCGGCCCAGCGTTGAACATGCTTGTAGTCTTGTACGCTCAAAAACTCGGCCGCCCCATACAACCAACCTTTCACCAACCCGCCATACCAGGGAAACACCGCAATATCGGCGATCGTATATTGATCGCCACCCAAGTATTCACTGACGGCCAGGCGACGTTCAAGGACGTCAAGCTGGCGCTTGGTTTCCATCGTGAAACGATCAATGGGGTACTGAAACTTAGCTGGCGCATAAGCGTAGAAATGACCAAACCCGCCGCCCAAATCCGGCGCACTCCCCATTTGCCAGAACAGCCAGTTCAAGGCCTCAGTACGAGCGACACCCCCTTTAGGCAGAAAAGCTTGAAATTTATCAGACAGATAAAGCAAGATCGAGCCGGATTCAAACACGCGCACCGGTTGCTCGCCACTGCGGTCAAACAGCGCTGGGATTTTTGAGTTTGGGTTGATATCGACGAAACCCGAGCCGAACTGATCGCCTTCACGGATATTGATGAGCCAAGCATCATATTCAGCGCCTACGTGCCCAAGCGCCAGCAACTCTTCGAGCAAGATCGTGACTTTGACGCCATTAGGTGTGCCCAACGAATACAGTTGTAGAGGGTGCTTGCCAACCGGTAGTTCTTTGTCATGCGTCGGCCCGGCAATCGGCCGATTAATATTCGCAAAAGTGCCGCCGTTGGGTTGCTCCCAAGTCCAAACTTTGGGGGGAACGTAATCTTTAGAATCTGTCACGGCCATGACTCCTGAAATGCTGGCTTATTTAAATCAAGCTGAACGAACTTTACGCTTGACATCCGACTTCTTCATTACAAGCTTATCTGGATCAGAGGCCTCTGGAGCATTTCGTGATGCCAAATCAATAGCGCGTGCCACGCGCTGCTTGATCTGTGGATTTTCAAGCCAAGCCTCGTTATCAGGAACAATCCTTGCTGTTTTGATGATCCAAACACCTTCAGCTGGCATTTCAACTAACACCTGGCGACCGGCATATTCCTTACCTAAGGAAATCTGTCCACTAGCCCCGACGCTCTTAACCAAAGGTGGGATTGCTAAAGCGTGTGCCATATTTACTCCCTGTTATATTTTCATGCAACAATGAAATCATGCCGCATGATAGCACGATTGCATGAAATAGGGATGCGAATGCACTCGTCAGTCGCATACTTTTTAGTGCCGCTAACGAGCCACCTACCAAATGTAGCTAAAGTGAAATCAAACCTGCTTCGAGCGCTAACGAAACAGTTCGTTCAGCCCGAGTGATAAGTGGGCCATCTACCAGTTGCCCATCGACGACAAAGGCACCGACGACACGACTACTTCGAGATCCGCAGCGTAATGTGTCGTATCGATTGCATTGATTCTTACGACAATTGCTTTAGTGTTTTGCGTCTGATTCGTTGCAAAGAAATCAACCAGCGATTGTCGCGCAAACCCTTTTTACCCTTCCTCCACAGCGTCTTCTAAATCGAAGGAGATCGCATCAGCAGCCGACGACATCGCTTTCGTGAAAAGCTCAGGACGGGACGCGGGCACAAACAGTTTACTTCGCATCATTTGATCGAAATACTCGCGTCGAATCGTCCGCCCTGACACGCCGAAAGATAATCAAGTACCTCAGTGGTCGGCAACACATCGGCGAACTGACGGTCCATATCAAAGAGAGAAATCGCATGTGAAATTGGAATACGGTCAAACACCGCCTCTTGCGGCACGATGGCGCGGTAGTTAAACGACGCACAATCAAAGACGGTTGCTCGAATGCAATTACTGGTTGCGCCACCCACAACGATGATCGTATCAATGCCACGGTCGATGAGATAACCTAAAAGTGGTGTGCCATGAAAACCACTCGGTTTCTTTTTAACGAAAACCAAGTCCCGTTCTGTTGGCGCGAGCAGTGGTGAAAGCTCCGCGCCCAACGTACCGGCCAGACACCATCTATCTGAATGCAATAAATCTCTCTTGCGACGATAGACTCCCATGTCGACGCCCGAGGGATCAATTTCAAAGCGCGTAAAAATACAAGGGATCTCTACTTTCTGGGCAGTCTGCACAATCTGTGCGATGTGACGCATCGCTTCGCGTCCCACCTCACCACAGCTTGAGGGCCAGCTTTTCTCATCTTCTACTGCACCAACCATGTAGCGCTGCGCATCGATCACCAAGACCGCGGGTTGCTGTCCAAACCCCATTCGGCGGCCAAACTTGCCACGAGCCAGTACAGCTCTATCCTCTTCTGTTAAAAACTTTTCCCAAAGCG
>CAMBLP010000178.1 GCA_945868195.1 Bordetella parapertussis | reverse complement strand
TAGTTGTTTGAATTTCTCTCTAAGGTAAATATCATGAGATCGCGTATCGCTAAAGTTGTGACGATTGCTGCACTCGCTGCCGGCCTGGCTGCTTGTAGCTCTGTTTCTCTGGACGACCAAGCCGGTAAAAGCGGTGCGGATGGCTCGGGTGTGTTAGACCCGTTCAACCCACAAAGCATTCTAGCTAAGCAGCGTTCAGTCTATTTCGACTACAACAGCTACACGGTCAGCGATCAATACCGCTCACTGGTTGATACACATGGCAAGTACCTTGTGAGCGCACCACAGCAACGCGTTGTCATCGAAGGCAACACGGATGCACGTGGCGGATCCGAGTACAACTTGGCACTCGGCCAGCGTCGCGCCGAAGCCGTTCGTCGTATGTTGACGTTGATTGGCGTGCCCGATACGCAAGTTGAAACCATCAGCCTGGGTAAAGAAAAACCCAAAGCCTTGGGTGACTCTGAAGCAGACTATGCTGAAAACCGTCGTGCTGACTTCAACTACAAGCGTTAAACTGATCAATTAGTTTGGTCTGTCACAAAGCGGCCAAGGGCCGCTTTGTTGTTAAAGGAGTGAATTTTTATGCGCACCAACACCCTTTCCTGGCGTTGCGTCAGTTCATGTCTCGTATTAATAAGTAGCGTTCTGCTGAGCCCGTCTGCACTCGCGTTTACAGATGATGAAGCACGTAAGGCGATTCTCGATTTACGTCAGCAAATTCGCACGATGAACGAGGCGAATCAGCGCGCACGTATTCAACTCTCAGACCAAATCGAAGCGCTCGGTCAAGAAATTGTTCGCTTACGTGGCGACCTTGAGCAGCTCGGTCGTCCAGCGGGTGCGGGTGGCGCCGCGGGTGGGCGCCCTGCCGATCCACGCTCTCAAGACCCTCGCGAGCAAGCCGCTTTCGAGCAGTCGATCGAGTCCTTTCGCAAAGCCCAGTACAAAGAAACCGTTCAAAATCTCACTGCATTTTTGACGCTATATCCAGACAGCAAACTCGCGCCAACCGCTCAGTTTTACCTAGGCAGCAGCCGTTTTGCAATGAAGGACTTCAAGGGTGCGATTACAACGCTTCAAGCCATGGTACAAAAATTTCCTACTGAACCACGTGCTGCGGATGCATTGCTGATGGTGGCGAGTTCCCAGATTGAGTTGAACAACCGTGCTGGTGCGAAAACGACTCTTCAACGTATCGTCAAGGACTACAAAGGAACGCCCGCTGCCGATACGGCAACAAAGCGTCTGCCCCTCTTGCAGTAGTCAAAAAAAGTAGTCCTCCATTGCAGTCAGCAAGGATAAAGGCTCTAGTAGAGCCTTTTTTCATGGCGATTTAACCCGTCGAAAGAAGCAAACACGCCACGCCGATCACAATCAGGACGATACCAAAGGTTTCTCGCTTTGAGCTCTTACTGAGAAATACGCGCCATGACAGTAGTTGGGCAAATAAAACCTCAATCAAACCCAAGGTTCGCACGTTCGCGGCGGCCGTTAAAGCAAAACCCAAGAACCAACCTTGCGACGCTGAGGCGCCAAGCAAGCCTCCCCAAATTGAAATGCGCCAAGCCTTGAGACACTTGATCCAAGCCTCTCGGTGAAAACTCATCATCCATGCGGCAAGCACAATCGTCTGTACGCCCAAGCCGCAAGTCAGTGTCCATGAGGCTCGCACAAAGAAGTGTGCCTCGCCCAAAGCAAGAATGCCTCCCCTAAATGTCACTGCGGCAATCGCAAAAAATGCGCCTGCAAGCAAGCCCAAGGCCGCCGGCTTCCATGATGACTCTCCTGGGGCTGTTGCGCCAGGCTTGCTAGCCATGATCGTCACACCCACCGTTGCAATGATGATTGCCACCATAGCCAAAATAGAGATCCGATCACCCAACACGACCAGACCAAAAAGTGCGACTTGAACAGGCTCCGTTTTTGTCCATGCGGTCACCACAACAAACGCACGCTGTCGCATCGCGGCGAGCATCAAGGCCGTTGCAGCGATTTGTGACAGCGCCCCCGCCAATACAAACAACACAAAGCTTAAGTCCATTTTTGGCATGACTGAACCGGTGACCATCAGCGCGATCGCAGTGAAAAGCACAGCAAACGGAAACCCATACAGAAATCGAACCTGAGTGGCGCCCAGCGTACCAAGCTGCTCAGTCAAACTTCTCTGAATCGCATTGCGTCCAGCCTGAGCCGCTGCCGCAAAAATCGTTGCGGGTATCCATAACCAAGTCCATTCGTGCACAAATGTCTCCTCTAGTATTTTTTACGAAACCTTGGCTGCATGCTCTTGCAAGAGCATGACGAACGCCGGATCCAACGTGATTCCAGTGACCTGCTGTTGTGCCATTTTTTTCAGTTCAATTTCACCTGGCATGATCACTGGACGCCCCTCGACTGCAGGGGGACTCTCATGCAAGATCGAAGCAAAGTCCATCATACGATCGGTCAACCACTGAGATGAACCCAACACTTTGGTGTTGATCAAAATAAAAAAGTGCCCTAGGTTTTGTGGCTCATCCGGTGCATCGACCCAGGATTTGACGTGCGTCAGGTATGCAGCGTTAGACAACAGTCCTGCAAACATATCCACCATGAGTGCCAGTCCATAGCCCTTATGCCCCCCAATCGGTTGCAAAAAGCCATCTAGCGCGGCCTTAGGATCCGTCGTTGCCCTTCCCTTGTCATCGGTTGCCCACGTGTCTGGGATGGCCTCGCCGCGCTTAAAGGCGTTACGGATTTTGGCGCGCGCCACCACACTCATTGCCATATCAAGCAAAAAAGGTTGGCCACCCGGGTTGGGGACACCGAATCCCAAGGGACTATTACCCAAACGGGCATCGCTTCCACCCCAAGGGGCGATCGTGGTGGTCGCGTTACTGCCGATGATGCTGGCAAAGCCTTCTTGGGCGGCGATCAAAGAATAAGGAGAGATCGGTCCAAAATGGTTGCTGCCTCGCGCGAACGCCATTCCAATTCCGTATTGACCCGCCGCGTCCATTGCGGCGCGCAACGCATGCATGCCCACTAAAGGACCGACTCCGTTATCGCCATCTACGAGTCTGAGTGCGGGCGCAGGTGACTCGACTTTAATGTTTGGCTGAGCTCGAATTCCTTCGACCATTAAACGCTCGCCATAGGACTCCACCCGTGACAAGCCATGCGTACTGAGACCAAATAAATCTGCCAAGACTAAGACGCGAACAACGTCTGCTGCATCTGCTTGTGTCAGCCCGAGACCCTGAAACGCACGAATCGCCAAGGCCGTAAGCTCCAACTCCGTCCAAACTGTTCGCACTTGTCCGCTTTCACTCATTCACAACTCTCCGTTTCACATCATGCTCTGGGGGTATAACCGATCAGCGCCAAGCATACTCGGGAGCGAGCCCGCCGTCATGTCCGCCGTCATGCTCAACGCCCGCCGCGCAAAACCTACCCAATGTGTTTCATCCATAAAAAAACCCCCGGATCGCTCCGAGGGTTTGTTTGGCGTTCCCCGAGACATATCCCGGGGATGACGATGTGGACTTAGAAGCCCATACCGCCCATTCCGCCCATACCGCCCATACCGCCCATATCACCACCACCCATACCGCCGGCTGCTGGCTTGTCTTCGGCGAGTTCGCAAACAGCGACTTCTGTTGTCAGCAACAAGCTGGCAACAGAGGCTGCGTTTTGCAGAGCTGTACGTGTGACTTTGGTTGGATCCAATACGCCTTGCTCGACCAGGTCACCGTACTCGCCGGTGGCGGCGTTAAAGCCGTAGTTACCCTTGCCATTCGCAACATTATTGACCACAACACTTGGCTCGCTACCGGCATTCGCCACGATGGTACGCAGAGGCTCTTCGATGGCACGCAAGACAAGCTTGATACCAGCGTCTTGATCGGCGTTGTCGCCCTTAACCAAGGCCACCACAGCGCGTGTGCGAATCAACGCAACGCCACCACCAGGAACAATACCTTCTTCGACGGCTGCACGGGTTGCATGCAATGCGTCTTCGACACGTGCCTTCTTTTCTTTCATTTCGACTTCGGTCGAAGCACCGACGCGAATCACGGCAACACCGCCAGCCAACTTGGCCACGCGCTCTTGCAGTTTTTCACGATCGTAGTCGGACGTTGCTTCTTCGATCTGGACACGGATCTGCTTGACGCGTGCTTCGATCGACTTGGTATCGCCATGACCGTCGATGATTGTGGTGTTTTCTTTGCCGACTTCGATACGCTTGGCTTGACCGAGTTCAGCCAATGTTGCTTTCTCAAG
>CAMBLP010000177.1 GCA_945868195.1 Bordetella parapertussis | reverse complement strand
ATGTTGTGATCGCGGTAGCGACGGAGCTTGTAGCGTACAGTTACAGGACAGTTGGCTTTAGGAGTGTCGTGTTAAACGACAGTTCAACATCGTAGACATCCAAAAAGTCAGGTCGACCTCTCGCAAATCAGAAATTAAAATAGCGGTATGACTAAACAAGCCCTACCCCACTAATGTCCCGCAAGCGAGATCTATTACCAACTCTCGCCTGAGTCACCCAACCTACCTACGAACAACCCACACTCCGCAGCCTCCAATACTCACAGCCCTCAAGCGTCCAGTTACGGGACGGTGATACGAGATCCAAAATACAAGATAAAATCGGCTGTGACCAACTCGCTTTTTAGCATTGGAAGTTACCAGTACTGTGTTGTGTGGCCTAGAAACTGAGCGTTTTACATTGAGGGCGTCATGAATGCATCCATCCTTGTTTTAGGCGCAGGCATGGTTGGCACCTGCACTGCCTTGCACCTACAGCAGCGCGGTTTCGATGTCACGTTGGTTGATCGACAGTCACCCGGCCAAGAAACCTCTATGGGTAACGCCGGCCTCATCCAACGCGAAGCCGTCGAACCCTATGCCTTCCCCCGCGAGCTTGGTTTTTTGTGGGACGTGGCGAGGGGAAACGGTGCTCAGGTGAATTGGCACGCGCGGGGCCTATGGAAAATGGCAGGGTCACTGCTAAGCTATCTTCAGCATTCTCATCCCATTCGTCACGAACTAGCCACGCAAGCCTACAGCCGCCTCATTGCCCTATCCACCGTCGAGCACGAGCCGCTCATACTCGCTGCGGGTGCACAGGACTTGGTGGCACGAGAGGGTTTTCGTTTTGTGTTTCGTACGACACAAGCCTTTGACAAGGCGGTGCAGCGCGCCGAGGACTTGCATGCGCGCTTTGGTGTGCGCTCCCACACTGAAAACTCTGATCAGTTGTCCCTAGCCGAGCCGGCACTGCGTCAACGTATGGCCGGCGCTGTGCATTGGCTTGACTCATGGTCTGTGAACGATCCTGGCGCTTTGGTGGCGCGTTATGCACAGATCTTTAAGGCGCGAAATGGGCGCGTAATGATAGGTGACGCCTCGAGCTTACGAGTACAAGGTAAGGGCTGGTTAGTGCACACCACTGACGGCCCGGTGCAAGCCCAGCAAGCGGTGCTGGCGCTGGGTCCCTGGTCTGATGGTTTGATTCGGACCTTGGGCTACCGCTTTCCGCTATTCATCAAACGCGGCTATCACCAGCATTACACAGCGCCGGCACAGGTACGGCTACCCTTGCTAGATGCCGAACGCGGCTACGCTTTGGCCCCCATGCAACGTGGCCTGCGTCTGACCACAGGCGCAGAGTTTGCGTGCATCGACGCGTCCCCCACCCCAATACAATTGACAAAGGCAGCGGCGATGGCGCGCGAATTGATCGACCTCGGCCAGCCCTCGACTGAACCCCCGTGGCTAGGCGCACGTCCTTGTACTGCTGACATGCTGCCAGTAATGGGTCCCGCGCCTCGCCATCCTGGCCTGTGGTTCAACTTTGGGCACGCGCACCAAGGCTTCACATTAGGGCCCGTGGCGGGTCGTTTGCTCGCAGAGATGCTAAACGGCGAATCGCCTTGCGTTGATCCAAGGCCTTACGCGCCTAAACGTTTTAAACATTAACGCAACACCACGCATCACACCTGAAAATATTCACAAAGCAGTTCAGTAATGAGAGTGGCAACAGCACAAACATCCGCTATTAAGCGGCCTATCCATTTTTTAAGTTATGGCATCGGGTAGAACAAGATCGCTAAGCCCGCAACAATCAACGCGGCTCTCTTCATGATTTATAAACACAGATTGTGCGCGACATTTTTTTGAACGGACGAAACCTCGATTTTCTAGTAACGGGACGGTTGACCTTCTGAGTGTGGCTTAAAACACCAGTTCGCAAGCAGCCTTGCGCAACTTAGAAGCAGCTCAGTATCCGTACTTTCGCAATTAAATCGTGATAAATTAATCTGAAGAATATTCACTGAATCGCTATGACAAATCAATGCTGACATTGAAGGGACAGAATGACACACCTAAAATATCTTCTGATGACGTTTTCTTTCTTATGCATTTCTTTAAGCGCACAGGCGCAAATAGCGATGTTAGATGGCAATTGGCATAGCCCGCAGTGGAAATATGGCTATGTATTAAAAGATGGAATGGGAATAGCCACCAGTACAAATAGCCCAAATTTTCAGGTCGGACAGAATATTATCCAGTTGACCGCCACATCTCCCAACGCGTTCACAGGCCAGCAGATTTACACCGATGGTAAATTTTATAAGGTGACGGCCACGTTACTGGCCGATGGTCGATTGTCTTTTGTAGGTGAAAAAAATGTCAAATGGGTAATGGAACGAATAGGTGCTCCACCTCAGGCGAGCTCTTCCGCTTCCCAACCGACGGCACCTGCGCTTAACCAAGGGCAAACGAGTGCTAGCGCCTCTAATAGAGCGGGGGCTCAGTCTCAAGCCAGTCCCGAGATCGACACGACTTTCACGCTTGTCAATAGAAGTGCCGAGCCGATTTTTGAGTTTTTTATTTCGCCCATTAAATCGACGGGCTGGGGCAAAGATATTTTGGGTGAGGATGTTTTGATGCCCGGCTTTGAACAACCATTCACCGCTGGAAACTCTCGCGGCTGTCTATTTGACCTACAAGTGGTGTACAAAAACAAAGGGATTGAAGAAAAGCGTAATTTAAACCTTTGCCAATTAGAACGCATCGTCTTTGACGGACGCGAATCGACTACACCGGCTGCACCCTTAGCGCAGCGCACAGCGCCAGCGCCAAGTAAGCCCAACACAAACAACGCGGCTCAAAGTTTGACCGGGCCACAAAAAAATGCAGTCAGGGCCGCAAAATCATATCTCAACATTAGCGCATTCTCGCGTGATGGGCTGATTGATCAGCTTTCGTCACAAGCTGGAAACGGCTTTAACATCAATGACGCGACTAAAGCAGTGGACAGCCTAAACGTTGACTGGAATCAAGAGGCCGTGAAATCTGCAAAACAATACCTCAAGATGATGGGGTTTTCATGTAAGGGTCTTGTTCAACAACTTTCATCTCGCGCGGGCGGGAAATTTACTGAGCAGCAAGCGACCTTCGGCGCGCAGCGTGCAGGGGCTTGCTAACTGACCTTGTACCTTAAAAAGGGGACGAGAACCCAATCACCCTCTTTGATCCATGACTCCACCCGGGCCACCATCTGAAACTGAAAACCCCCTGCGTTCGCTCTGGGGGTTTTTCTATTGAGAGCTTGCACAGTCAACTGTTGCGGCACATGGCCGTCACCTAGCAACAGTTAGTTCAAGAATATTTCCAAGGGTGTCGCCTCTTTTTTCGGGGTTTCTCTCGGGTTCAATGACCGCATCAATGGGCATGTCCAGCCCAGCTGCCGCCTGGGGGCTTTTAGTTTCAGGTGCTCCGGGAGCCAAGGTAAGGATTTTCACCGGAACCTATCTTGCGCTCGTCCACATAGCGGCGATAGTGGCAACGTTGGCTTCGAAAACGGTTGACCTTACTGCTGGTCTGACGATCCTCGTGTTGTGGCAAATAGAATTTCTTTTGAGTGAAACTCCCCCTTGATCTCAAAGAAACAAATCTCTTTTAGGTCATCTACGTGCGGGCATTCAGATCATGCAACTGCTGCCCAAGATGTCTGGCAATCGCGCGCATTCCATAAAGCCCAGCTGCAGCTTCGGCATCGCTGTTGTAGTTGGTATTCGTATTGACATCGTAGGTGTAGACCTCACCTTCCTCATCAACAATAAACTCAATTCCAGCAATCTCTATCCCGTTGTCGGCGATGAAGCGCTGATAACGTTGGATGATGGGGTGATCAAAACCCTCGATGATCTGAAAACGTGGCGCAAGCGCTTCAGGTGCAGTTTCGCCCACCGGACAAAAAGCATCACCAATCTGGCAGACGTCCGCTGGACAGAGCTCAAACCCGAGCGAAGTATCAACGCGCACGGCATAAAGGAACTTGCCGCCGACGAATTCGACGCGCGTAATGAAAGGCTGCGGTGCGCGAATGTATTGCTGGATCAGCGTGATGCCGTCGACGGAGGGCTCGAACTCCTCACTGTTCACATAGTCCTGCAGGGCATCAAGATGGTGGAAAAGTTTTACGCCCAGCCCTTTACCTGCACGATTATGTTTGGTGATGAATGAGCCCGTCATCTGGCGGGAGGCTTCGATGATGTGCTGCTTGCCGACTGCAGCGATGGTGAGGGGGGACTTGACCCCGTAATTTTGTAAAG
>CAMBLP010000176.1 GCA_945868195.1 Bordetella parapertussis | reverse complement strand
ACGGTCGACCACTGTTTATAAAAAAGTCCCGCAAGCAAAAACCCCGTCAAGACGACTAGCGTCATCCATTGCGCAAGAGGGATGATATTGAATCTTTTCGTGGAGGCCAAAGCCGCGCCTTGAGCAGTCTGCGAGGCTGTAATGACTTTTGCTGCCGGCTTATAAGACTGTGCAAACCTAGCATCTATGCTGTGCTGACTGGCTTGTTGGCCATAAGGAATGCAACCCCACTGAGCAATCACAAGCTGATCACCCACCATATATAGAGATGCCAGAGCATCGGGGGTCGACAACATGGCACGCAAAGCTTGGGCGCCATAAGCAGCAGAAGGTCCAGCACTCGTAGAAACCTTATCGGCAATGCGACGGACTGCCTCACAGGACTGTGAAAGTATCTTGGCAACCGTCAGCTTTTCTTCTGGGGAGAGTTCATCGAAAGATCGTACCGAGCCCTCGAGCTTGGTCACCCAAGAGACCTCTCCACGCAACACATTAGTCACGGGTTCAGCAAAGAGATTGATCAACCTGTTATCAACACCCTCTTTTTTAATCAGACCTAAAAGTTGCTGGTAATAACTAAAAATAGGTTGACCATTGATGCCTTGAACATCAATCTGAGTGCGCTTTGTAATGATGGGCAATGTTTGCATGGCTAGGGGCTCGATCAGCGCTAGGTGGCCGGGTTAATTCTTGGGCTCTGAGGAACAATCATTAGGGATTTTTGTATATGACACCCCACTCTGATCCAAGAAGCTACGCAATGCATTGCCAGACAAGGCATATAAAGAACGATCACTGAACTTATCCGTTTGCGCGCCGATGAAAGTATTGACGCCCACCACGTTGCCACAGCGATTGACGAGCGGCCCGCCAGAGCTTCCCGTTGCAATGCGGGCTGTGTGCAAGACCAACACCATATTATTTGGCTGAGGCTGCAAGACACTGACCTCGCCTTGAGAAAAGACGGTATTAGGCGTGACCAGGTTAGCGTCAACGCGAATTTCAGAGCTAGGAAAACCTGAAGCGACAACTGTTTGAAGCAACTTCGGTTGCGTAGATAAAGCAAGAGAACGGACGTTCGCCGGAACATGATCTGCACGCAACACCGCAAAATCAGGATTCGTATATTCAGAGTCACGCGTGGCGGCAATGAGTCGCGCGGGCAAGGGTTCTTTTCCTAGAAAACTACTCGTGATGGCAAATTTCTTGCCCGCCTCAATCACATGACGATTTGTGACCACGGTGTTTTTATCAATAAAAAATCCTGTTCCGTGGCCGAGATACTTCATCTGATCAGAAAACACTAAGACACGCACCGTTGCCGCTTCAAGCAAGGCAACAAGCTGTTCTTGAGCAAGCATGGATGTGGTGGTCTGGCTAGGTGCCGGAGCCGCTTGAGCAGGAGCAGGAGCAGATGGGTTCTGCGGGGAGGCGTTTTGTATCGGCACAGAGTTCCCCGACACATTAGGCGCAACGGGTAACTCTGCTTGAGGCAGCGTACGTTGCAAAGGCCCAACCTCGCCACGACGATATGCGAGTATCTCAGGGCTCGTACAGGCACTGTCGAGCATGGCTTGAATCCTCAACCCTTCAGCCTCAAGACCAGCAACGATCTCGCGATTGACATCAGCGGGTCTCAGGACCACAAAAGGACGGTTCGCCCACCAAAGATACACGAACAGATTAAGCGCGATTAGGATAATCGTCGCGACCATAAACGTTCGATTCGAAAGTTTCATAAGTGAAGTCTATCTCTTAACTCGCCAATGCCTTCATTTCAGCATATAGATCCGCTTTCCCTTCGAAACCAATACCAACAAGCTCAGGCAAGGTCACAATACTATTTTCAACCCGAGCACCATCTGGAAAGCCTCCATAAGGTTGAAACAAATCTGGATAGCTTTCATTACCGCCAAGTCCCAAACCTGCTGCGATGGCCAGAGACATTTGATGACCACCATGCGGCACACAACGCGTTGGAGACCAGTCGTACTCACGCAGCATGTCCAAGGTGCGCAGATATTCGACCAAGCCATAACTCAGCGCACAGTCAAACTGCAGCCAATCGCGATCGCGTCGCATACCGCCATAACGAATCAAATTGCGTGCGTCCTGCATAGAAAACAGGTTTTCACCGGTCGCCATCGCGTTCTCGTAATGATTGCCGAGTTCGGCCTGCAATTCGTAGTCAAGCGGATCACCTGCCTCTTCGTACCAGAACAAGTTGTATTGTGCGAGTTCTTTGCCATAAGCAATGGCAGTCTTGAGATCAAAGCGACCGTTGGCGTCCACCGCCAAACGCTGACCAGGGCCTAATAGCTTGAGCACCGCTTCGATACGCTTGCAATCTTCGGCCAAGGAGGCACCACCGATTTTTTTCTTGACGACCGAATAGCCGCGATCCAGATAGCTCTGCATTTCGCGCGTGAGGCCCTCGAGTCCTTGTCCCGGCCAGTAGTAGCCCCCGGCAGCATAAACAAATACTTTTCGATTGGGCTGTCCGTTGCCATAACGATCCGCGAGCATCTGATAAAGCGGCACGCCTTCGATCTTGGCCACGGCATCCCAGATTGCCATATCGATCGTACCGATCGCAACCGAACGTTCGCCATGACCGCCTGGCTTTTCGTTATTCATCATCGTGGCCCAGATTTTGTGCGGACACAAAATGCCACGCTCATCCAACAAAGTATCAGGTGCGGCCTCAAGCACGCGAGGAATAAAACGCTCACGCATGAGCGCGCCCTGTCCATAGCGACCGTTTGAGTTAAAGCCATACCCAATCACGGGTTTGCCCTCTCGGATCACGTCCGTCACGACCGCAACTAGACTCAAGGTCATTTTTGAAAAATCGATATAGGCGTTTCTGATATTGGACTTGATCGGGCGGGTCGACTCGCGGATTTCAACAATTTTCATTTTTATAAAGTGTCTGCGTTTAAATAAAGCTCGGTATAAGATGTGTTGTCATTATCGTTAAAAAAACAGAGCCATGGCCACTTCTTTGACCAGTAACACCCCTCTTTTAATCAAAATGCATCCCAACGACAACGTCGCCATTGTAGGCAATGACGGGGGTCTCCCTGCGGGTACCGTCGTTTTGGACGGACTGATCCTCAAGGACAAGGTGCCGCAGGCGCACAAGGTGGCTTTAGTCGACTTTAAGACGGATGCGCCTGTGACACGCTATGGCGTCACGATCGGCTTTGCCCTCAAAGACATCGCTGCCGGAAGCTGGATACACGAGCGACTTCTCAGGATGCCTGAGGCGAGAAACTTTGAAAATCTCCCCATCGCGACCGTCAAGCCGTATCTAGGTGGCCCCCTCGAAGGCTACACCTTTGAAGGCTTTCGTAACGAAGACGGCTCGGTGGGCACCCGTAACTTGCTCGGGATCACAACGACCGTTCAGTGCGTAGCAGGCGTGGTTGACTTTGCAGTGCCGCGCATCAAAAGCGAGCTTTTACCCAAATATCCCAACGTCGATGATGTCGTTGGACTCGATCACGCCTATGGCTGTGGTGTGGCGATTGACGCACCCGAAGCAATCATTCCAATTCGCACTGTGCGTAACATTAGTCTGAATCCAAATTTTGGTGGCGAAGTCATGGTGGTGAGTCTTGGCTGTGAAAAGCTTCAGCCCGATCGCTTGATGCCACCTGGCAGCTTTCCCATCAAAGACGATCGCTCGACCGGTGTCGACACGGTCTGCCTCCAAGATCCTAAGCACATTGGCTTTATGTCGATGATCGATGCCATCATGCAAGAGGCAACCGTGCATCTCAACAGGCTCAATCAGCGTAAACGCGAAACCGTCCCCGCTAGCGAGCTTGTGGTGGGCATGCAGTGCGGCGGCAGCGATGCGCTGAGTGGCGTGACGGCCAATCCGGCACTGGGCCGCGCTGCTGATTTGCTTGTGCGGGCAGGTGCGACGGTCATGTTTAGCGAAAATACGGAAGTACGCGATGGCGTTGACCAACTAACCTCCCGCGCGGCCACGCCAGAAGTCGCACGCGACATCGTGGCCGAGCTCGACTGGTACGACCGTTATCTGGCGCGCGGCAAGGTCGACCGCAGCGCCAATACGACCCCAGGTAATAAAGCAGGCGGTTTAGCGAATATCGTTGAAAAAGCGATGGGTTCGATTATTAAAAGTGGCTCCGCACCCATTTCAAGCGTGCTTTCACCCGGGAACAAACTTGCGCGTGATCAGCGTGGGCTGGTATACGCCGCAACGCCCGCGAGTGATTTTATTTGTGGCACGCTTCAGCTGGCAGCCGGTATGAATCTGCATATTTTTACCACCGGCAGGGGTACGCCTTATGGTTTAGCCCACTGCCCTG
>CAMBLP010000175.1 GCA_945868195.1 Bordetella parapertussis | reverse complement strand
GCAGGGGTACAACATTGAAAGTGCGTCTCTGAGAGGAATGGCTGCACCCAAAGGATTGCCTCCCGAAATTCGTGAAATGCTTGTGACTGCCGTTGCTAAAGCCGCTGCTGATCCTGAGTACATCAGGAAAGCCGGCGAGTTGTTCGCGCCGATTCGCTATCTCGCACCCAAGGACTATGCGGTGGAGTTGGAGAACACGGACAAGCAGTTGCGTCAGTTATGGAAGCAAGCACCCTGGAAAGAGTGAGGAGTTGAGTTCTACGTCAAACCAGCCGCGCAAGGCATTCGATAATCTGATCGAGGCCTTGTCGGCGGTGAGATCCGAGGGGGTGAGTATCGCCTCCTCGACTTGATGGGTTTCTAATAATTGTGTGCGCAGCACACCACCCAAAAGTCCAGACGCGAGCGGCGGTGTTAGCCATGCTCCGTTTTTCAAGACGTAAATGTTCGAGCGGCTACCTTCGCAAAGCTCGCTTTTTTCATTTAAAAAAATCAAATCAAAATAATCAGGGGGTTGCGCCAGCCATTGCGTGACGGGGTCGTACCATGGCCGCTGCGTAGTTTTGTGCTGCAAGAATGGCTCAGCACTGTCGAGTCTCAGTTGCGTGAGCGCGATCCACGGCACGCCTTGCAAAGCAGGCAAGGCTGCGGTTTGAATATCAAGGCGACCCATAGGACTGAGTAAGAGCCGAACGCGTGTGTCAGAGAGATGGGTCGAGGCAGCACTTGCTTGATCTAACACTGCTTTAATTTTCGCGATGACCGCATGGTCACCTGGATAGGGATACCCAAGCGCTTGAGCAGAATGTTTTAAACGTCGCACATGAAGGGGGAGCAGTGCGATCATACCCGCTGCGTCTGCCTTCATTGTTTCAATCAAACTGGGTTGCGAGTCTTGCGTCATCGATTTGTGTCTAGAATCCGGGCTTTCCAATGGCATTCGTCCCATTCTTGCTCTGGGTTGGAGTCAAAGACGATGCCTCCGCCGACATGATAGCGACCCTGACCCTCCTCATCCAATACAAGGGTACGAATCGCGACATTCAATGAAAAGTCGCCGTTTGGCGCGAGCCAACCCAAACTGCCACAATAAAGGCCGCGCGATTCAGGTTCGGTTTCTTGAATCCGTTTCATCGCTGCGATTTTCGGTGCACCTGTGACAGAGCCGCAGGGAAACAGGGCTTTTAAAATCTCTTCTAACGTGGTCTTGGAGGTAATGTCAGCGTATACCGTCGAGGTCATGGTCCAGACGGATGGATATTTTTCCAAGGAGAACAAGGGCTCAGCCCGGACACTTCCAGGACGTGCGAGTCGCCCAAGATCGTTTCTTAATAAATCCACAATCATCAGATTTTCAGCACGATTTTTTTCGCTCGCGTGCAAGGACTCGCCGAGTTTGCGATCTATTTCAGGGTCAGCAGAACGAGGCGCGGTGCCTTTCATCGGGCGCGTCATCAGGGTGTTGCCTGAGCGTTGTAAAAAAAGTTCTGGTGAAAAAGAAAGGACCGTTCGACCCCTATTCTCGATAAAAGCCGCATGCGCGACTGGATGGCGCGTGGCGATTTGGCGATACAGTTGTGCCGGATCGCCTTCTGTTTTGACGAGCAATGGAAAGGTCGCATTCACCTGGTAGACCTCGCCTTGCGCAATCCACTCTCGGATCTGCTCAATACGCGCAAGGTAGCGCTCCTTGGGGATGCCCGGAGTGACTGAAATAATAGAAGCTTGCGTATCGCTTGTAGATTCCGCATCCATAGACCAAGGCTGCTCTTCGTGCATGTGCTCAAACATGAGTGCAGTCAGTTTTGGTTGGGTGTTTTGAGTATTTGGTGGTTTCGCGAGCGCTGGCTCTAGCCACTCTCCCAATTCGTACTCAAGTAGCAAAGCGATCCAGCGTCCGGCAAGACGCGCTTTTTCGATCTGGGCGAATGCTTTAGGCAGCTCTTCGGGCGAAGACGCCACAATGCGTCCGCACGGTCGTGTCAGCACCCGTGCGCGTTGTGTCAAACGATCTTCGAAACGACATTGACTCATGAACGATTCATAAACTCGTGAAGCACTTCACCGGTATGCGACTTGTGACGCGCAGCGACCACTTGCTCGGGGGTGCCTTCGATGACGAGTTGACCGCCGCCCGAACCCCCTTCGGGACCCAAATCCAACAGCCAATCGGCTTCGGCAATGATGTCCAGATTGTGTTCGATCACCACCACGGTATTGCCGGCCTCAACCAGTCGGTGCAAGACACGAATCAGTTTTTCTACATCCGCCATCGACAGTCCGACAGTCGGCTCATCCAAGACATAAAGCGTATGCGGTAGGCGCGAGGCCCGTCCAGTTGTGATCACACCCTCGGTCATTCGAGCTTTGGCGAGTTCAGTCACAAGCTTAATGCGTTGCGCCTCACCACCAGACAGCGTGGGGGAGGGCTGCCCCAGTGTCAAATAACCCAGTCCCACATCTTGCATTAACTTTAACGGATGTCTGATGCGTGGATGCGCTGCAAAATATCCGATCGCGTCATCGACCTCCATCGAGAGCACATCGCCCGCGTGTTTCTCGCGCATCCTGACACCCAAAGTATCGGTATTGAAACGTGCCCCATTACAGGCATCACAGGGTACTTTGACGTCAGGCAAAAAGCTCATCTCCAACGTGCGCATGCCTTGGCCTTCGCACAGCGGACAACGGCCATCACCTGTATTAAAGGAGAAACGACCTGCACCCCAGCCGCGAATGCGTGCTTCATTGGTTTCGGCAAATTGCTTGCGCACATCATCCCAAAAACCGATATAGGTTGCAGGACACGAGCGTGGCGTTTTACCAATCGGTGTTTGATCGACTTCGAGCACGCGATCCAAGGCCTCCCAACCCGTAATATCGGCACAACCAAACCAGGGTTGTGCACCGCGCGCTGCAATCGCGGCTGAGAGATTGTCTAGCAATACCTCACGCGCAAGTGTGGACTTGCCAGAGCCAGACACGCCGGTCACGACACTCAAACGACCAATCGGAAAATGCGCCGTGACGCCACGTAAATTGTGCAACGTCGCACCCTTGACTGTGATCATCGGCGTATCTTTAGCAATCGGACGTCGAGGTTGTAGCGGATGCGCCAAAGGATGGCGCAAATAATGCCCTGTGGTCGACTCAGGCGCATCCATCAGGTCTTGGAGTGTGCCCTGTGCCACGACACGACCGCCACGTACCCCTGCGCCTGGGCCAATATCGATGATGTGTTCAGCCCGGCGAATGGTGTCGTCATCGTGCTCCACGACCACCAGCGTATTGCCATTTTTCTCTAGCCTGGAAAGCGCGCCAAGCAGGATACGATTGTCACGCGGATGCAAGCCAATCGTCGGTTCATCTAGCACGTAACAGACACCTTGCATGTTGGAGCCTAACTGTGCCGCGAGACGAATACGTTGCGCTTCACCACCAGATAAGGTGGGCGCGGCACGATCAAGAGCCAAATAGCCCAAACCGACTTCTTGCATAAATTGCAGACGGCCACGGATCTCACTCAAAATATCACGCGCAATTTCCGCATCCCGACCCCGTAAGACGAGGCCTGTAAAAAAGGTGTGCGCATCGGAAACAGGCATGCCTGCCAGCTCAGCAATAGATTTGTCGCGCCATAGCACTGCGCGCGCGATTGGATTGAGGCGTGCGCCATGACAACTCGTGCAGGTTTGCGTCTCACCTTCATACGAAGCATTCCACGCATTCTCTTCACCGGTCTGTTCACCATCGAAACCTTGCAATTGCAGACCTGTTCCAAAACACCCCTGACACCAGCCGTGCTTAGAGTTGTAGGAGAACATCCTGGGATCTGGCTCTGGAAAGCTGGTGCCGCAACTCGGACACGCACGTTTCACTGAAAAATGTGTCTGCTCGAGCTGCGCCGACATATCGCTTTCGAGGTGACCTAAGGGCCAAAGTACGCTCATCACGCCTTGACCGTATTCAAGCGCGCTGCGGACACCTTCCCGCAAAGCAGATTCGTTTTTGCTATCCACGATTAAATCAGCCACTGGCAATTCAATGGTGTGTTCTTTAAAGCGATCCAGGCGAGGCCATTTGGCCGTGCCGATAAAGGCATTGTCGACACGCAAATGCGTAAAGCCCTTACCCGAAGCCCATTTAGCAAGATCGGTATAGAAACCTTTTCTTGCTGTGACCAGCGGTGCCATCAGGCCGATGCGTTCGCCTTTGTGGTCACGCATGATGCGCGCGACAATTTGATCCGCACTTTGAGGCTCTACGCTGACCTGACACGTCGGACACATTTGTGTGCCGAGCTTCATATACATCAAGCGCAAGAAATGATGGATCTCCGTCATGGTCGCGACGGTCGATTTGCGTCC
>CAMBLP010000174.1 GCA_945868195.1 Bordetella parapertussis | reverse complement strand
CCCGGACGCAGTTTGAACTCGAGCGTACGGTCGTCGATACGCTTCCAGGACTCAGCGATACCGGCCATGGGTTTCAAGTCGCCGGTGGTGTCGAGCTGAATGAGACCTGCGTAGATCATCGGCAATACACGAGTGCCAACGTTGCTTTGTTCGCGCAGCGGATCGAGTGCACCGCTGTTGGAGATCTGTTGGACCGCGACACGCACGATAGGACGATTGTCCGGTGCGTTAGTCTGCGCGTGCGCAAACTGTGCAGTCATTGTGACACCGGCAAATGCCAGCGCGAGGTATTTGGCTAAACGGGAGAAAGGGAGCGTCATGGTGGTTTCCAGTTGAGAGTACTTGGATCCACTCTAGGCGAGCTAAATGAACGTTGAGTTACCGTTTGATGAAGGTTTTGTGACTGGCACGCATATTTCCGAATAGAAGTTTAACGAGTGCCATTCCATCTTCGCGCCTTTCGCGAGGGAAATGCGCGATGCGACACATCTATTTCCTAGCTTTCCACGTCAGTTTTATACGCGCCCAGGGAGACAGCTCGCTCAGCTGTTTGGGCATTTTCACAAAGCCCAGCGACAGCAGCACCCCCTCCGCTACGCGTCGTAAGCTGTAATCCACAAAACTATAGGTCTGGTCGAGGTCATTAAAGAACCAGACACGCACACCTACACCTGTCGGGCTTTTGTTAATGATCGCGCGCTCACGCTTACCGTTGATCTCAATGCGGTACCAGATTCGTGTGCGGTTGAGCTTGATGACCTCGCCATCTTGATAGGAGGAGGGGGTGTCGTTCAGGCCACGTCTGAGGAATGCTGGGATCGAATATGCTTCTAATAACTCTAAGGACTCGTCAGCGAGAGCCGAATCTGTACGTTGACGAGGATTGCGTAACAGGCTGGGAGTGCCGAGATCCGCGTGGTCTGTATACGAGGCCATTGAGCACGACATCATGATCCTTTGTGAGCTGCCTCCATATCCCGCTGGCAACATCTGTTTGATTTTGTGGAGGTGCGGCATATCGAGCGCACGTTCTTGTTCTGCGCGTTGGTGGATCAATAGAAAACTGGTGTACTGGCTGACCAATTGATAGTCGAGCGCGATCTTGCGCTGGGTCGCTTGCGCAAGGTCTTCGGAGAGACGCTTGGCCGCTGCAAGGCGCGAGAGTGTGTTGCTTGCAAGGGCTGAAGCTTCGGCCTTGAGTTCGACTTGTCCCAGAATCTGCGTGCGGGCGTCACCCGCAAGACGTGCTTTGAGTGTGATGGTTCCGGTGGGGGCGCTTTCAAACCACGCGCTGACATGCAAGGTATCACCCTCAAAGGCAGCTGCATCGAGCGCGGTGATATCGCGTGGCTCGCTGCCTTCGGGCCATTCGATTGTGACGTCATGGACATTGGGTGTGCGCATGCGATTGAACATCCGCAAAATCGCAGGCTCTACAGCTTCGCCAGGCGCCACAAAATCACAGGCACCTTTGGTTGCAATGGCGAGGCGTCTGAGCAGACCTTCCGAGGCGCTACTGCCGATACCAATGACAAAAATACGCTGCTTAGAACTTTTGGCGCGCTTGATAATGGCATCGACAGCGCTGACGTGACCGTCGGTGATCAATAGCACCGCGCCTTCATCTTTGCCTGACAGTGCGAGCGTAGAGGTGAGGGCAGGCTCGAGTTCGGTGCCACCCATATCGCCGTCGAGGCTGCTGATCCAGCGCTGCGCGGAGAGTTGCGTGGCCTCAGTCACGGGCCAAGGTGTGCGTGAACGGTGCTCGACAAGGTTGCCGAACTTGGATAGAGAAAAAGTATCTTCTTTGCCTAGGCGAGCCAACATGGCGTGTAGCGCCCGACGCGCGGCTTGGATGCTATCGCCCGCCATCGAGCCCGAGCAGTCGACCAAGATCTTGAGACAAAGGGGCTTGGGTGCGACAGGCTGACCGAGTGCGTTGGTGGCCTTGAACGTCGGGCAAAAACTGGCTGTCACCACGTATTGTTCCGGCTTGACATAGTCAGGTGCTAAAGAAACGAGCGAACAGTGTTGCAGTTGATCCATGACCAAGACAAAGTCCCGATCTAAATAGCTATCGCGACCCAAGGTGACAGTCACGGCTCCGCCACTGGCCTCGCTGGTTTGCTCGTGCGACACATTGATAGGGTGACTGGGTGAGCCCACCCGAGACTGCGCCAGAGCGCCATGCAGCGTCAAGCTCAAGGCAAAGCCATATTCGCTCAGAAGATCCGTCTCCGGGACTTGATGCGGCTGGAGTCCTCCGTCTTGGATCAAATCACCATAGCGCGGCGCGATCACGGTGGGGATCTTGAGACGCAGGCCGCCTTGTTCGAACTGCAAGAGCTGACCGTAATGCAGGTCGATCACGCAACGCTCGCCAGGGGCGAGGTTGCCCAGGTTGAGCACGTAGTTGCCGTCCTTGCCTCGCTCGAGCAAGATGGCTGCGTCTCCCTCTGCCAGCGTGCGCTCGTAGCCTGCCTGGGCCTCGGACTTTTCTACGACCGTGCCGTGTAGAAGCTTGTCGTTGAGCTTGACCTCCACCCCAAGCAACTGCGCACCCCAGGGCAGCGGAAAGCTATAGATGGCCTCAAGATGCTCTGCCGAGGGATTGATAAATGTTTGACGTACATGCGCATCAAAAATCGCTCCCTGCAAATCGCCTGTGATGGCGACGTGTTGCAACACCAAGGGCTCACCCGACTTAGACTGCAGTGTCGCGTGCAAAGAGTCGTCTAGCTCTATCGATCCAATCATGGCGTTATCCTTGTGATTATTTGTCGTTATTGTCTGAATTGCTTTGCGGCGCCTGAACCGCCTCATACGCCTGCATCACGCTGCGCACAAAACTACGCAATTGCTCGGGGCTGAGGCCTGCGCGGGTCGGTTCGATTACCAACTCGATGCCTTCGGTAATGTGCAGGTGGCTGCATACCTCTAGCGACCCCGGGCGACGACCTCGGTCAGGCACAGGAGCGGGCCCGCCTTGGAGCAGCTCGCGGATCCGATCGAGCGAGACCCCAGCGGCTGTCCATTTTTTGATCAGCAGGAGCTGTTCGAGGTGCTGGGGGGTATATTTCGCCGCCCGGGTTTCCCCCTCCGGGCGACTCACTAGCCCAAGCTGGACGTAGTAGCGCACCGTTCGTTTGCTCAGATCCGTGAGGGCACAGAGCTCGTCGAGGGAAAAAGACTGACTCGAAGAGTCGTTGGCAGAAGAAGAGGTCGTTTTGACAGTGTTCATGTGTTTATATTAACACTAAAACTGTCATAAATAACTGTGCAAATAAAATCAATTGTAAAAATGTTTCCGGCGAAAGGGAAAAAAAGGACTTTTTGCCGGAAACATGTTGAAGCCGCTCTCAAACAATTCAGGTAGTTATTGGCTTGTACGAGCGCAATTTAGGTAGCAAAGAATCGACTCAGCTCCTGATATGTTTCCTCTGGCGCTTGCTCGGTCGGATAGTGGCCGCAAGGTAACTCAGCCATTAGAACAATGTTTGCGCAATATTTTGGCCACTCCACGCGTGGATCATGATGGTGGGCCGTGTGACTTTTGGCGCCCCACAGAATGAGAGCAGAGGGCTGCACCTTTTTCCCTGACTCAAAGTCAGCGGTATCCATGGGCAGATCGATCTCGAAAGCCGCCCGGTAGTCTTCACAGACCCCGTGAATATTCTCTGGCGTACAGACTCGGATGTACTCGAGTATTTCAGTCTCGGTAAAGCCACCCTTTCCCGGGCCTTGCTTCATGAGCTTGTCGCGGATGTAAAACTCTTCATTTCCTTTTAACAGCTTTTCAGGAAATCCTTTACGTTGTGCCATGAACCACCAGTGATACAGGTCCATCGCCATTTGCGCTTGGATATCTTTAAACACACAGTGTGTGGGCAAAATATCTAAAAAAGCGACGCGCGACACTTTATCAGCATGATCCATCGCCAGACGAAAAGCCGTGCGTGCGCCTCGATCATGGCCCGCCAAGGAAAATTTCTCAAAGCCTAGTTGCTGCATGACCTCAACCTGATCTTGCGCCATACGCCTGAAGGAATAATTACTGTGATCAGGCAGTCCTTCGGGTTTGTCGCTATCCCCATACCCACGCAGATCAGTTGTCACCACCGTGAACTGTTCGGCTAATCGTGGCGCAATACGTTCCCAACTCAACTGAGTCAAAGGATTGCCATGCAACAACAACAACGGCGGACCCGAGCCGCGCTTTCGCCCCACAATGCTTACGCCTGGATCAGAGGTCGGTAAAACAAAAGATTCAATAGTGGAAGACATCGTGTTCTCGAAAATTATGGATATTTCTGACAATCATAGCGCTCTAAGGATCGAGCTTCAAAGTCTGTTTCGCACAATAGTTTTTTTATAG
>CAMBLP010000173.1 GCA_945868195.1 Bordetella parapertussis | reverse complement strand
TACACGGGCGGTGCGGCAAGTGTCGCACCGCGCCTGCGTGAACAACTCAACATCGTACGCAGCAAACATCCCGACTGTATCTTTGTATTGTCGCTCATGGCCTCACGCGAACAGATTCGCGAATACGAAAGCGATGGCTTTATTGTGTTCGAAGACCCTTCGCGCGCCGTCGTCGCGATCGAAGCCATGGGACAGTTTGGTCGCGCCTTTGCCAAACCACCCGGTCTGCCCGCACCCAAACTTGCGCCCATCACGTTACCATCTCACAATCCCTCGGAGGCACAAGCCAAACAGCTGCTCGCACACGCCGGCATCGCCTCCGCCCCCGAAGAGGTGTGTGTTGAAACCGAAGCTGCAGTGATGGCCGCAAAAAAGATCGGCTTTCCTGTTGTCATGAAAATCGTCTCGCCCGACATCCTGCACAAATCAGAAATCGGCGGTGTCTTGCTCGATATCAATGATGAAGCAGGTGTGCGCGAGGGCTTTGCGCTGTTGATGCAGCGCGGCAAATCGGCTGCGCCTCACGCACGACTGGATGGCGTGCTCGTCGCCAAACAACTCAAAGGCGGTATCGAGTGCATTCTGGGTATTCATCAAGACCCCGTGTTCGGTCCAGTCGCGATGTTTGGGCTGGGTGGGATTTTTGTAGAGATCTTGCAAGACGTCGTGCTACATCGTTGTCCGTTCGGACCCGATGTCGCCGAGGCAATGATTCGCTCGATCAAAGGCGCACCTTTGCTGTTAGGTGCGCGCGGACGTCCCGTGGCAGATATCAAAGCACTCGCCAAGATGCTCTCGCAACTCTCAGCGTTTGCCGTGGCCGCTGGCCCGCGTTTGCAATCAATCGACCTCAACCCTGTCCTCGCGATGCCACAAGGCCTGGGTGCGTATGCCGTTGATGCCGTGATCGAAGTAAAAGAATAAGGCTTACTTCGCCTTTGGCACTTTACCCGTCATCGGCGGCATCAAAAAGTCAAAATCGACGCCTTTGTCTGCCTGAGTAACCGTCTCGAGGAACAGCTTGCGATAGCCACGCTGCGCGGTCGGGATCACGAGAGGCTTGACCGCGCGACGCTTGGCGAGCTCTTCGTCGCTGACGAGTAATGCGAGCTCACGCTTTTCAACGCTGAGTCGGATGCGGTCGCCATTTTGCACATACGCCAAAGGTCCGCCAATCGCAGACTCCGGTGTCACGTGCAATACGATCGTGCCAAAGGCCGTGCCGCTCATGCGACCATCGGAAATGCGCACGATATCCTTGACGCCTGCCTTGGCCAGCTTTTTGGGGATCGGCATATAACCCGCCTCGGGCATCGTCGCCCCCTTGGGGCCAATATGCTTGAGCACCAAAATATCTTCTGCCGTGACATCCAGATCAGGCAAGTCAATCCGGTTGGCCATGTCTTCGAGATTTTCAAACACCACCGCACGACCCTCGTGCTCCATGAGCTTGGGATCTGCCGCCGACTGCTTGATAATCGCACCACCCGGCGCGAGGTTGCCCTGCAGCACCGCAATACCACCCTGAGGATAGATCGGGTTGCTCGCGGTACGCACCACGTCTTGTTTGAAACCAGGGCCTGCGGCTTCGATTTCCTCGCCGAGCGTACGACCGGTCACGGTCAAGGCATCGAGGTGCAATAAAGGCTTGAGCTCACGCAACAAGGTTGCCATGCCGCCTGCATGATGGAAGTCTTCCATGTAGTGCTGACCCGAGGGCTTGAGATCCAGCAACACAGGCGTGTCACGACCCATGCGATCGAGTGCCTTAAGATCCATTTCCAAGCCCATCCGACCGGCGATCGCGGTCAAATGAATAATGGCATTGGTCGAGCCACCAATCGCAAGCAACACGCGCATGGCGTTTTCAAAGGCTTTCTCCGTCAGGACCTTGTCAATCGTCAAACGCTTGCGCGCGATTTCGACCGCTAGCGCACCACTGCGCTCAGCGACACGAATACGATCGGCGGTGACGGCCGGAGGCGATGCGCCGCCCGGTACGGTCATGCCGAGAGCCTCTGCGATACAGGCCATGGTACTGGCAGTGCCCATCACCGAACAGGTCCCTACACTCGCCACGAGCTGGCTATTTACATCCGCGATTTCTTCGGCGTCGATTTCCTCGGCGCGGAATTTACCCCAATAACGTCGGCAATCCGTACAGGCACCTACCCGCTCACTGCGGTGCGAACCCGTCAACATCGAACCCGTGATTAACTGCACTGCAGGCAGACCTGCCGAAGCCGCACCCATCAACTGCGCAGGGACTGTTTTGTCACAGCCGCCAATCAACACCACTGAATCCATCGGCTGAGCACGCAACAACTCCTCCGTGTCCATAGACATCAGATTGCGCAAATACATACTGGTGGGATTGGAAAAGCTCTCGTGAATCGAGATCGTCGGAAAATCCATCGGCAGACCACCGGCCAGCATGATGCCGCGTTTGACGGCTTCGATCAGCTGGGGTGCATTGCCATGACAGGGGTTGTACGCGCTACCCGTATTGGTGATACCGACGACAGGGCGCTCAAGTGCTGAGTCGGTATAGCCCGCGCCCTTTATGAACGCCTTACGCAAAAACAAAGAAAACCCACGGTCACCATAGTTTGCCAGTCCTTTGGACATCCCTTCGCTACTCGCGGCGGGATTAAGCGAGTGGCCTTTGTTATCTTTGTTCTTGTCGTCTGACATGGATCACACCTGAAATGAAATGGATGAAATGACTGAATCAAATTGACTGCGATTAAATGCGTTTATTGATGACGTTAAATTAATTGAATCAAAGTGTACCGGGATAAATACCACCGTCCAGCACAAGGTTTTGACCCGTCATAAAACCGGAACTCGCGCTACACAAAAACGCACAGGCCTGACCAAACTCAGCCGTTGTGCCAAAACGTTTAGCAGGAACCGCCGCCATACGTGCTGTCAAAATATCATCGACGGACTGACCTGTCTCACGAGACCGCACTTCAGCGTTTTGCAAAATGCGATCCGTCGCAAACGGACCTGGCCATAAATTATTAATCGTCACGTTATGCGAAATAATCTGACGCGCCAGACCCGCCACAAAACCCGTCAACCCTGCGCGCGCACCGTTGGACATGCCTAGACTTTCGATCGGATGCTTGACTGAGGCAGAGGTAATGTTGACGATGCGACCAAACTTGCGTGCGATCATCTTGTCGACTGTCGCACGAATGAGCTCAATCGGGGTCAGCATATTGGCGTCCACTGCGGCGATCCAGTCCTCACGGCTCCAGTCTCGAAAATCGCCTGGTTTGGGTCCGCCCGCATTCGTCACGAGAATATCGGGGTCCGGGCAGATCGCCAACACTTTTGCGCGCCCCTCGGGCGTCGTAATGTCGGTCGCAACCGTTGTCACCTTGACGCCTGTTTCAGCTCGAATCGCCGCAGCAGCAGCCTCAAGCGCCTCTTGGCCTCGCGCGAGCATCACGAGCTCGACACCCTCGCGCGCGAGTTGTTGAGCACAGCCCAAACCCAAGCCCTTGCTTGAAGCGCACACAATTGCACGACGACCACGAATGCCTAAGTCCATGTTTTGTCTCCTGAGTTTTTATTTTATTTGGGTGATACAGCAGCTTAATTCAAAAGAGGTGAGCGAGTTTGGCCATCGCGCTCATGATTGCAATTAAAGCGGCGATTTGTGTGCCCATCATCCAGATAAACTTTCTGTCTACATCGCGACGCAAGGATCCGAGGTCGCTATGTATCAGCGACATTGCGCTCTGCATCTCGGTGCGAAGTCCGCTGATTGAGCTATTGAGCTCATTGCGTAATCCCGAGATGGAGTGGTGCATTTCACTGCGCAAGTCAGAAACAGAATGATGCATGTCTGAGCGCAAATCAGCAACAGATCTTTCAAGATGATCCATTGATTTGCACGTCTGGTTGGCGGTAACTTCTAATGTGGTGATTCTTTTTTCCATGATGTGATGGTAATGGAGTCGCTCAGCACATTCAATCGTATATCTGCGTATTTGAACGATGCTTGATTCACTTTTTTGTAAGTAATTATTTCTATGGCTCGAGCAACAATGACTGCACACAAAAACGGCGATACAACCCTAAAGCTGCATCGCCGCATCCGTACGATCTTTCACCCTAAAACAAGAACGAACAAACCCAATTAAAAAGGAATGTCGTCATCCATATCCGTCAGATTAGCGCCGCTCGCGGCTGGCGCGGCTGGGCGCTGCGCCTGCGCTGCACGTGCCGGACGTGGCGCGCTTTCTCTTTCGTCACCTCCGCCGCCGCCCATTGAGCCGCCATCACCACCATCGCGACCGCCAAGCATTTGCATCTGGTCCGCGACAACCTCGGTCGTGTATTGATCGACGCCTTCTTTGTTTT
>CAMBLP010000172.1 GCA_945868195.1 Bordetella parapertussis | reverse complement strand
CTCGACAAGATCTTTATCGAGGCGGGTTTTGAGTGGCGCGAGCCAGGCTGTTCGATGTGTTTGGCGATGAACGCTGACCGCCTTGAGCCCGGTGAGCGTTGCGCCTCGACTTCGAATCGCAATTTCGAAGGCCGTCAGGGCCAAGGTGGCAGAACCCATCTCGTGAGCCCAGCCATGGCAGCCGCTGCTGCGATTGCTGGTCATTTTGTCGACGTACGTAACTTCCGGTAAACAGACATGGATGCATTTACAACACACCAAGGACTGGTCGCTCCTCTCGATCGCGAAAACGTCGATACGGACCTCATCATCCCCAAGCAGTTTCTCAAGTCTATCAAGCGCTCTGGCTTTGGCCCGAACCTCTTTGATGAGATACGTTATTTGGATCATGGCGAACCTGGCATGGACAATTCCAAGCGCCCGCTAAATCCTGATTTTATTCTTAATCACTCCCGCTACAAGGAGGCCTCGATTTTGTTGGGCCGCAAGAACTTTGGATGTGGTTCGAGCCGTGAGCATGCTCCTTGGGCGCTTGCGCAGTATGGATTCCGTGCAGTGATCGCCCCATCTTTTGCGGACATCTTTTTTAACAATAGCTACAAGACGGGTTTTTTACCCATCGTGCTGACTGAGCTTGAGGTTGCCCGTTTGTTTGACGAAGTGCGTGGCTTTGTTGGCTACAAGCTGACGATTGACCTCGAAAAACAAGTGGTGATTGCACCAGATGGTCGCGCGATGAATTTTGACATTACGGCACATCGTAAATATTGCTTGTTGAATGGGTTGGATGAAATTGGTCTGACCTTGCGTCAAGCCGACAAGATCCGTCACTTTGAAAATGAGCGACTGGCTCGTCATCCCTGGTTGGACGTGGTGCCAATCGGCGCGCGATAAAAACGACCTGTATATCGGGCCGGTTCGCCGGCCCATTATTTTTTAGATGAGTCAAACATGACAAAGAAAATTGCTGTACTTGCAGGCGATGGTATTGGTTCAGAAATTATCGAACAGGCTCTTCGTGTTTTGAGCGTGGTAGCCCCTTCGCTTGAAATCAATGAGGCGCCTGTCGGTGGGACCGCCTATGATTTGCACGGACATCCGTTGCCTCCTGCGACGTTAAAGCTCGCCCAAGAATCCAATGCTATTTTGTTTGGTGCGGTTGGCGACTGGAAATACGACAAGTTGCCGCGCGAACATCGTCCAGAGCAGGCCATCTTGGGCTTACGTAAAGCACTCGGCTTATTTGCAAATTTACGTCCTGCTATTTTGTATCCAGAGTTGGCCAATGCCTCTTCACTCAAGCCAGAAATCGTATCCGGATTAGATATTTTGATCTTGCGCGAGCTAACAGGTGATATCTATTTTGGTACGCCGCGCGGTATCCGTACTGCGACGGATGGCCCTTATGCAGGCTCTCGTGAAGGTTTCGACACGATGCGTTATGCAGAGCCAGAGATTCGTCGCATCGCGCACATCGGCTTTCAAGCCGCACAAAAGCGCAAAGGCAAGTTATGTAGTGTCGACAAAGCTAACGTGCTTGAGACCTCTCAGCTCTGGCGTGACATTGTCATTGACGTTGCGAAAGACTACCCCGATGTCGCGTTGACGCATATGTATGTCGATAATGCTGCCATGCAGCTCGTGCGTGCGCCGCGTGAGTTCGATGTGATCGTCACTGGCAATCTATTTGGTGATATTTTGTCTGACGAGGCTGCGATGTTGACGGGGTCGATCGGCATGTTGCCTTCGGCTTCTCTCAATGCGTCCGGCCAAGGTCTCTATGAACCTAGCCACGGCTCCGCTCCTGATATCGCGGGTAAAGGCGTTGCCAACCCGCTTGCGACCATTTTGTCCGCCGCCATGATGTTGCGTTACTCGCTAGATGGCGCTGCGCTTGCCGACCGGATTGAGCAGGCTGTGCAAAAGGTCTTGCAACAAGGTCTGCGAACCGCGGATATTTATGAGCCAGGTACGACCAAGGTCGGTACGTCCGCCATGGGTGATGCTGTACTCAAGGCCTTGGCTTGAGGTCACTTAGCCCAGTTGCCTCGTTTTCCATGGTCAGTGGGCTAAAATGATTTATATCTTTTATCTATAGTGGTTTTTTGGAAATGAAAAAGTCAGTCGGATTGGTAGGTTGGCGCGGTATGGTTGGGTCCGTCCTCATGCAGCGTATGCGTGCTGAGGGTGACTTTGAGCTGATCGATCCAGTTTTTTTCTCTACCAGCAATGCCGGTGGGCGTGCGCCCGACTGGGCGGGTTCTACTGCGCTGCAAAATGCGTTCGATCTTGACGCTTTAAAAAAACTACCGATTATTGTGACGGCCCAAGGCGGTGACTACACCAGTGAGGTGTATCCAAAGTTAAGGGCAGCGGGATGGACAGGTATTTGGATTGATGCGGCGAGCACGCTGCGCATGAAAAGCGATGCCATCATTGTCTTGGATCCCGTCAATCGTGCCGTGATTGATGCGGCACTACAACGTGGAGTGCGCGACTATATTGGTGGTAATTGCACCGTCAGCTGCATGATGATGGGACTGGCTGGTTTGTTCAAGCATGACTTGATCGAATGGATGACCAGCATGACGTATCAGGCGGCCTCGGGTGGCGGGGCGCAACACATGCGTGAGTTGCTGACACAGTTTGGTTTGCTCAATGCCTCAGTAAAAGCTGAGCTTGCCGATCCTGCTTCGGCAATTTTAGACATCGATCGAAAAGTGCTCTCAGCCCAGCAGTCCGGTCAATTACCTACCGAACATTTCGGTATTCCTCTGGCTGGCAATTTGATTCCCTGGATCGATAAGGACCTCGGTAACGGCATGTCCCGCGAAGAATGGAAAGGCGAAGCCGAGACCAATAAAATTTTAGGTCGAGGCGAGGGCTTTGGGTCAACACCGATTCCAATCGATGGTCTGTGCGTCCGAATTGGTGCGATGCGCTGCCATAGTCAGGCACTGACCATCAAACTCAAGCGCGATGTCCCGATCGACGAGCTTGCCGATATTGTTGCCCAAGGAACAGCTTGGGCCAAGTTCATTCCTAATACCAAAGAAGATACCTTACGTGCTTTGTCACCCGTTTCAGTGACTGGAACCATGGATATCCCCGTTGGTCGGATGAGAAAGCTGTCTATGGGACCCGAATATCTCGGTGCTTTTACGATTGGTGACCAGTTGTTGTGGGGGGCTGCAGAGCCTTTGCGCCGCATGTTGCGCATTACGTTGGGCGAGCTCTAAAACAAGGAAATCTAAATATGGCAAGGCAATCGAATTCTTCCCGTGGCGTCCTGAGACGAGCTGTTTCTCCGAAATGGCTGACGATCGGAGTCTCGCTAGCAACGCTGATGGGAGGAGCCATGGCTGCCCAGCCTGGCCACGGTCGAGTCAATTCTGCGCCTGGCACGCCTCTCGAGGTTTCAATTCCCTTGCGTGGTCTGACCGCTGATGATGTGAAGGTTTTGAAAGCATCTGTGGCGGATGCTGCGGCCTGGGCTCAGGCTGGTTTGACTTTGCCAGCAGCCCTGGAGACTCTTTCCGTGACGGTTGAGTCAGGTTTTGAGTCGTCTTCGCGTACTGTCGTGCTCAAGTCGACTCAGGCGGTCAATCGTCCTGTCATCGATGTGTTGATTCGACTGTCGACTGCATCAGGCACGAGATCCATCCAATCCAGCTATTTGGTGTTAACTAAAGATACCTCGGCGGGTTCTGCCAGTTCAGTTCGTGTTGCGCGTGGCGATACGTTATATGCGATCGCGCTGACGAAAACGGTACCCAATGCGGATATTTATCAGGTCATGTGGGCGATTTATGAGGCGAATCCTCAAGCCTTCATGAGCGATAACATGAATTTACTACGCGCGGGTGTAACACTCAACATCCCGGATGCTGCAGCGATACGTGCTGTGGATGCCAAGTATGCACGCGCCATGTTTGTTAAGCACGATCAAGCTTTTAGGTCTCGTCGTGGTGCAGGACAGGCAAGTGCGGCTGTACCCGTTGTGGCGACGACTTCAACACAGTCAGGTGCGGTCACAGCACCGGCGGCGACGTCCAAAACTGTTACAACGACTGGTGATCAAGTCAGGCTTGACTCAACGAGTCCTGCTGATCAAATGGCTGATGCACTTGTCGCGAGTGCCAATGAATTACGTGAAACACAGTCACGTCTAGAGGCGCTGCAAAAAACAGTTGAAGAGCTCAAAGACGCATTGCAGAAAAGTCAGTCTGCAGTTGGCTCTTCTCGGACAGCGGGATCAACGGGCCTAGACTCAACAGGTTCAACAGGTTCAACAGGTTCAACAGGTTCAACAGGTTCAACAGGTTCAACAGGTTCAACAGGTTCAACAGGTTCAACAGGTTCAACAGGTTCAACAGGTTCAAC
>CAMBLP010000171.1 GCA_945868195.1 Bordetella parapertussis | reverse complement strand
TTGGCAGCCCCGAGACGACGACAGGCGGGAATGCACTGAAATTTTACGCATCGGTGCGTTTGGATATCCGCCGTATTGGCGCCATTAAAAAGGGTGATGAGGTTGTCGGTAACGAAACGCGCGTCAAAGTCGTTAAAAATAAGATTGCACCTCCATTCAAACAAGCCGAATTCGACATTATGTATGGCGCAGGGATCTCCCGCGAGGGTGAAATTCTTGATTTGGGCGTGACGGCCGGGATTGTCGACAAAGCGGGTGCATGGTTTAGCTATAACGGTGAGCGGATTGGTCAGGGCCGCGACAATGTGCGTGATTTTCTGCG
Organism: Bordetella parapertussis; assembly: GCA_945868195.1. GTDB lineage: Bacteria > Pseudomonadota > Gammaproteobacteria > Burkholderiales > Burkholderiaceae_B > Zwartia. Next base: position 4,099 of record CAMBLP010000171.1, on the reverse strand, counting down.
CGAACGCCCTGCGATGGCGATTGAAATTGAAAATCGCGTGCGCGAAAAATTAGGGGTTGTACCTCGCGTGGGCGGTGCCCCTGCGGCGGCCGCAGCGACAACCAAAGCAAACTCGGCGAAAGCGAGCAAACTTGTCGCGTCTGAGCCCGAGCCCGAGCCCGAAGAAGATCTGTAAGTTTTAACGTGTCACCCAATGCACGCCTATGAGAGGCATCGTGTCCAGAGACGCGGATGATGAAGAGTTCGAAGTAGGTCCCAAGCCTGCAGCACCACGGCCTGGTCTGTCCCTCAAGGCCAGAGCCGTGGGTTTGCTGTCTCGCCGAGAACACAGCAGACAAGAACTTGAGCGCAAGCTCGCGCCCCATGCCGAGAGCGCAGAGTCCTTAGCCGAGGTCTTAGACGCACTCACGCGCGAAGGATGGCAGTCAGATGCGCGTTTTACCCAAGGATGGGTGCACCGTAAGGCTCCTGAGCAGGGGGCTGCCCGGATTGTGCGAGACCTCAAGCAACATGGGATGACTCCTGAAGTCATCGCCGCAGTGCAATCAGACCTTAAGGCCACTGAGTTTGAACGTGCTCAGGCAGTTTGGTCCCGGAAATTTTCGGGAAAAAAATCTGCATTGAGCCATGCCTCACCTGTGTCTTCACACGTGGCTCAGGCAGAGTATGCGAAACAGGGACGATTTTTAGCGTCAAGAGGGTTTTCGATTGAAGTGATCCATCGCGTACTCAAGCAAACGCGTTCTTTGGGTGAGAACGTCGAAGAAGAGTGAGCTGAAGTTAAACGCAGTAAAAAACCATAGCAATGAGCGCCTTGAGCCCGTGAATCAGGACCTTGAGACCATGCTACTTCCATGGTTACTGCGCCTCAATAGGTCATAGGCACTAGGTGCGCTATACTTTTAACCTTTGTTGCAATGTGTCAATTGACAGCCCAACCTCGTATGCCGCTTCCAGCGCCAGCCAGCTCTCGCAAACCGATGCATAACCGTTCGATACAGGTTCATTCCTTCGAACGAGATGACGGTCTCTGGGATATTGAGGCCGAACTGATTGACAGCAAATCTTATTCTTATACCAAGCGCAATGGAACGGTTCAGGCTGTAGGCCAGCCGTTTCATCACATGCATTTGCGTATCACGATAGACAACAGCTTCGAAATTAAAGAAGCGATCGCGACGTATGACGCCTCGCCCTTTGGGACTTCCTGTACGTCGATTTCGGATGCGTATCAAGATCTCGTCGGGATGAATTTGCTTAAAAGTTTTCGTCAGCAGATCAAAGAACGTTTTGGTCGAACTGCCGGCTGTACGCATATGACCGAGCTTGCTTCAGTGTTGCCGACCGCTGCTGTTCAAAGCATGGCGGGTCAAAAGCGAGCTGAGGCTGAGTCAGCGGGCCGCAGGCCCTTCCAAATGGGAGGATGCTATGCCTGGCGACCCGATGGCGAAGTGACCAAAGAACATTATCCGCAGTGGTATGTAGATTCAAATGCAACACACCCGGGCCCTGGTGTTTAGTTTTCCAGGCAATCGCTTTTTTTAGTTTTTTTGGACGGACAGGATTTCCATGAAAATCCACGAGTATCAAGGCAAAGAGTTGCTTCGGAAGTTTGGTGTAGTCGTTCCTCAAGGCTTTCCCGCGTTTACCGTGGACGAGGCCGTAGACGCTGCTAAAAAACTAGGTGGCCCAGTATGGGTGGTCAAAGCGCAGATTCACGCAGGTGGTCGCGGAAAGGGCGGTGGCGTCAAGCTCGCACGTTCGATCGACGAAGTGCGCAAGATCTCGTCGGAGATCTTGGGTATGCAGTTGATCACGCATCAGACAAGCCCTCAGGGTCAAAAAGTGCGTCGCCTTTTAGTCGAAGAGGGCGCAGACATCAAAAAGGAATACTACGTCGGCATCGTGACGGATCGCGGTACGCAACGTGTGTGCGTGATGGCTTCGAGCGAAGGTGGCATGGATGTTGAAGAAGTCGCCGAGAAGCACCCTGAAAAAATTCTCAAAGTATTTGTGGATCCTGGTCAGGGCCTGACAGACAAAGAAGCCGCAGGCCTCGCGCGTGGCATCGGAGTTCCAGAGGCTTCTATTGCCAAGGCGTGCGCAGAGTTTCAAAAACTCTACAAAGCCTACTGGGAAACGGATGCCTCACTGGCTGAAATCAATCCTCTGATTTTGACGGGTTCGGGCGACATCATCGCACTCGACGCCAAGTTTAACTTTGATCCTAACGCACTGTTCCGTCATCCAGATATCGTCGCGTATCGCGACTTGGACGAAGAGGATCCCGCCGAGATCGAAGCCAGCAAGCATGAGCTCGCTTATATTCAGCTCGATGGAAATATTGGTTGTTTGGTCAACGGTGCAGGTCTTGCGATGGCGACGATGGATACCATCAAACTGTTTGGTGGTGAACCCGCGAACTTTCTGGATGTGGGCGGCAGTGCCACGGCAGAGCGTGTCACCGAAGCCTTCAAGATCATGCTTGCAAATAAGGGCACCAAAGCAATTTTGGTCAATATTTTCGGCGGCATTATGCGTTGCGATGTGATTGCCCAGGGCGTCATCACTGCGTGTAAGGCAGTCAACCTCAGCGTGCCTCTCGTGGTGCGTATGAAGGGAACCAACGAAGAGTTGGGCAAGAAAATGTTGGCCGAATCGGGCCTGCCCATCATCAGCGCTGACACGATGGCCGACGCGGCTACGCGAGTCGTCGCAGCAGCTAAATAATTCTGCCAGGGATTCTGAAATGTCGATTCTTATCAACAAAAATACTAAAGTTATTACACAAGGCATTACCGGTAAAACCGGTCAGTTTCATACGCGGACTTCGCGTGCTTACGCGAATGGACAAGCAGCGTTTGTTGCTGGTGTGCATCCCAAAAAAGCCGGCGAAGACTTCGAAGGCATCCCGATTTTTGCGTCAGTTAAAGACGCAAAAGCCGAGACGGGTGCCAACGTTTCAGTGATTTATGTGCCGCCAGCGGGTGCTGCTGCCGCCATTTGGGAAGGTATTGAAGCCGAGTTGGATTTGGTGATTTGTATCACCGAAGGCATTCCTGTTCGCGATCTGCTCGAAATCAAAGATCGTATGGCAAAAATGAACAGCAAGACTTTGCTGCTTGGACCAAATTGCCCAGGTTTGATTACGCCAGACGAAATCAAAATTGGCATCATGCCCGGACACATCCATCGCAAGGGTCGCATCGGTATTGTCAGTCGTTCAGGCACTCTGACATACGAAGCTGTGGCACAGGTCACTGAGCTCGGTCTCGGGCAATCCAGCGCGGTGGGAATGGGTGGTGATCCCATCAATGGTCTAAAGCATATTGATGTGCTCAAATTGTTCAACGAAGATCCTGACACCGATGCCGTGATCATGATTGGTGAAATCGGTGGTCCTGACGAGGTCAATGCGGCTTTGTGGGCAAAAGAGAACATGAAAAAGCCCATGGTCGGCTTTATCGCCGGTGTGACTGCCCCCGCGGGTAAGCGCATGGGTCATGCTGGCGCCTTGATTTCCGGTGGGGCAGACACAGCCGACGCCAAGCTTGAAATCATGGAAGCATGTGGCATTCGTACGACGAAAAATCCCTCTGAAATGGGCAAGCTTCTTAAGTCAGTATTGTAAAAAACAATGTTCTAACTGACAGTTGCTCCCCTTAAAGCGCCGGCGTGTTTCTAACGTGCCGGCGTTTTATTTTCTAGAAAGTTATTCCAAATCAAGTGGCATTCATCGCTTTGCTGATTAAATCGGCTGTCCGTGTTCAAATCGGAAGACTAGACTTTTAAATTCAAACTTTGCATGGATCAATGACAGGACCAATGATGGAAGACAAGAAGACCAAGCGTAGCTTGACAATATTGCAGTGGCTCGGATTGCTCGGTGTGGTTGGAATCGCGTTGACGATTCTATTGAATTATTTGCGCTGAGAGTCATCGAGTGGCCTCTAGAAAACTAGTGATAGCAACCCGTGCCAGCCGCCTTGCGTTGTGGCAGGCAGAGCACGTGCAGGCGCGCCTGCTCTCGATTTATCCAGAGATACAGGTTGAATTACTCAAGCTCAGCACGCGTGGCGACGAAATCCTTGATCGGAGT
>CAMBLP010000170.1 GCA_945868195.1 Bordetella parapertussis | reverse complement strand
GTCATGCACGATTTCGGTCGTATCGACATCTTACAAATCAATGCAGGCATTGGTCGCGTAGGAGGTCCTGCCGAAACCTCTCTCGAAGACTGGGACCGCATTCAAAAGGTCAACGTCGAAAGTATTTTGATCGCTGCCAAGCTTGTCGCACCCATCATGGTCAAACAAGGCTCGGGCTCGATCATTGGCGTCTCCTCGGTGGCGGGTATGCGCTATCTTGGCTATCCCCATCTCGCTTACAGCGTCACCAAAGCTGCTGTCACACACTTTATCAAAATGCTCGCGCAACAATATGCCATTGATGGGATCCGCGCCAACACGATTGTTCCAGGCTTGATTGATACGCCGCGTATCCAGAAAAACGTGGCAAAAGTTTTTGATGCAAACGCCGACATGGACAATACGCGTCGGGCTCGGGATCGACAGGTTCCCATGGGACGCATGGGAACACCTTGGGAAGTCGCCTCCGTCGCGACTTTTCTAGCCTCCGATGATGCGTCTTACATCACGGGAACAGAAATCGTCGTCGACGGCGGACTAACAGGCAAGTTTGTTTAGTTAGTACTCATTGGAGTTTTGTCGACGACCTTACCCCAACGTTCCACTTCGGATACGATAAATTTACTAAGTTCTTGAGGAGTGCTCGTCATGGGCATGGCACCCTCTTTCTCAAATCGCTGGCGCAACTCAGGTGACTTCATCGCCTGATTGATCGCAGCATTCAGTCTTGCGACAACTGCCTCGGGTGTACCTTTGGGTGCAAGGACGGCGTTCCATGTACTGATGTCATAAGTCGGCAAACCCGCAGCATCGGCGATTGTTGGAACATTCGGCAACTGTCCTGAGCGCTGTTTCGTCGTCACACCCAAGGCGATCAACTTGCCGCCCACGACGTGAGGCAAGGCGCCCGGCACAGTGGCAAAGGTCATTTGCGTCTCGCCAGCAAGGACTGAAGCGTTGGCAGGGTTACCGCCCTTGAACGGAATATGCTCGATCTTGATTTGAGTCGCATCGTTAAACACCGCAGCCGCCAAATGGCCTGGCGAGCCGTTGCCACTAGAAGCATAATTCAGCTTGCCGGGATTCTTTTTTGCGTACTCAACCAACTCTTTGATCGACTTAACTGGCAATTTGGGATTCACGACCAACATCAGCGGAATCGAGGCCACCAGAGAAACCGGTGCAAAATCCTTGATTGGATCAAACGGTAGTTTGCCGCGATACAAAGCAGGATTAATGCCATGACTGGCAACGGTAGACATATAGAGGGTGTAGCCATCAGGTTTAGCTTGCGCCACAAACGCTGCGCCAATGTTGCTGGCCGCTCCAGGCTTGTTGTCGACGATAATGGTCTGACCCAAAATCTTGCCCAACTGTTCGCCAAGCGAACGCGCCAGGATGTCGGTCGTGCCGCCTGCCGCATAACCTACCACGAGGCGGATTGGACCGTTTGGATAGGCCTGCTGAGCCTGAGCGCCCGTCATACCGACGGTCATCGCCACGGCAGATAAAGCACCTGCTGCCCATTTCGCTGTGCGAACTAAGGGAGTAGAACGATAGTTTTTCATTAGTGTCTCCGTAAAAAATTGAACTATACCCAAAATCGCTGAGCGAATGGCAGTGAAGGCGATCAATTCGTTTCTAATTTCGCCTCTGTCACGATCTTTTTCCAACGTGGGACATCAACGGCTAGGAACTTGGCGAACTGTTCCGGGGTATCAGGTCTGATATTGCCGCCCTCCTTGGATAAGTCCTCAACAAGCTTGGGATCCTTCAAGATTTTGAGAATTTCTTTATTTAAAATATTAATCACTGCAGGTGGCGTTCCAGCAGGAGCGGCCAAGCCATACCAGTTTTCAATTTCAAAACCGCTCACTCCTGCTTCGGCCACTGTGGGCACATTAGGAAACGCGGGAGAACGATCCGAGGACGTCACCGCGAACGCTCGGATTTTGCCACCTTCGACATGTGGCTTCACAACAGCTAACGTACTGAAATACAACTCAATGCGTCCACCAATCATGTCTGTGATCGCTGCAGCTTGTCCTTTGTAGGGCACATGCACGATTTTGACTTTGGCCTCAGAGCCAAACATCTCGCCAGCTAGGTGTCCTGCTGTACCCGCCCCGGGTGAGCCATAACTCAACGCACCTGGCTTGGCCTGTGCCAATGCGATCACTTCCTTGAGGGTTTTTGCCTGCAAGGTTGCGGGACCCACAATCACAAGCGGTGCGGACACTAAACGCGTAATAGGAGCAAAGCTTTTGAGAGGGTCGTAATTCAGATTAGGTCTCAACGCGGGGGCAACACCCATATTCGCAGCCTGAGCAAACAATATGGTATAGCCATCAGGCTTGGACTGCGCGACATACGACGCTGCAATTGAGGAACCTGCACCAGGTTTATTTTCAATGATGACGGGCTGCTTCAAGGCCGTCGAAAGTCGGTCACCCACCGAGCGCGCCATCAAGTCGGATCCACCACCTGGAGGAAATCCGACCACGATCCTAATGGGTTTATCGGGATAAGCTTGCGCTGCCACAGTCAGCGGCATCACGGCGAGAACGCCACCCGCGATCAGGCCTGAAATACTCCGTCCCAAATATTGAACGGCGGTGAGTTGTTTAAATTTTTTTGCTTTCATTTTTTGTCTCCTGTCGATATTTACGACAAATGTGTATACCTTTAATTGACCTTAATGCCTGCTTTTTCAACCACGGGTTTGTACAGCGCCAGGTCACGCTTGATTTCATCGCCAAACTGCGTGGGCGTTGTGTTCGCGGCTTCTATGCCAGATCCCAGTAACCTCGCCTTAACAGCAGGATCTTGCAAGACCGCATTGATCTCCTTGTTGAGCTTAGCAACGATGGCGGTAGGCGTCTTTGCTGGAGCCATGATACCCACCCATGAATTTAATTCAATCCCGGGGATACCCGACTCTTTAAAGGTTGGGATATTGGGATAGGCCGCCGAGCGCGTCGCGCTTGGTACGCCAAGAGCCACCAGTTTGCCAGCTTTCATGTGCTGATTGATGGACGCCGCCGAGGCAAAGGTCAAGGGAATATGTCCGGCCAAAGCGTCGGCTACAGCAGGACCACCCCCTTTATAAGGGACGTGTACAAAGTTAGAATTGGACTGTTGCTTGAGCAACTCGCCAGCCAAGTGAACGATACTGGCGTTACCTGACGTGCCGTAGGAAAGCCCCCCTGGAGTGGCTTTTGCCAAGGCCACCAACTCTTTCAAGTTCTTTGCCTTCACGCCTGGATTAGCCGCCAAAATAATGACGGAGTTACCGATCTTGGCGACAGGCGCAAAATCCTTGAGTGTATCGAAGCCAATCTTTGAATAAGCGTGAGGGTTAATGACCAAGGTGCCATCCAAGGCCAAAAAAAGCGTGTAACCATCAGGCGTCGCTGTCGCAACCTGCTGCGCACCAATATTGCCGGACGCGCCGGGCTTGTTTTCAACGATGACTTGCTGACCGAGTCGTTTGGATAAACCCTCGGCCAAAATACGGCCACTGGTATCCGTCACGCCACCAGGTGCAAAGGGCACCACAAGCTTAATCGTCTTGGTCGGGTACGTGTCAGCCGTTTGCGCTTGTGCATGACCGCTCGTCAGAACGAGTCCTGTCATGGCCATGAGCGATGCACAGATTTTTTTCAGGTGTAAAGATTGCTTCTTCATTGTTATCTCCTCAACAAATGGTTATTTAAGTGCGACGGCAAAACCACGCTGAACTGCGGGGCGTGCCATCATTGTTTCGTACCAACGCTTTACCTTCGGAAAATCAGCCAAATCAACCTGGTGGCGAGGGTGCCTCCACACCCAACCCAAGATCGCGAAATCAGCGATCGACAGATCACCTGCGAAATAAGTCTGCTCCGCGAGTCGCCGATCCATCACTCCGTACAGACGGCGCGTTTCATTCATAAAGCGTTGCACACCATAGCGCTTGTCCTCTTCATTGGTCAGACCAAGAAAATGATGGACTTGACCGGGGATCGGACCAAAGCCTGCCATTTGAAACATGAGCCACTCAAGAACCGCAACGCGCGCCACGCCTTTGGTAGGTAAAAATTTACCTGTTTTCTCCGCGAGATAAATCAAAATCGCTCCAGACTCAAACACGCTGAGGGGTTTGCCGTCCGGGCCATCGCGATCCACAATGGCAGGGATTTTGTTATTAGGACTGATTTTTAAAAAATCGGGTTTGAACTGCTCGTCCTGGCTAATATCAACCGGGATCACGTCATAAGCCAGACCCATTTCTTCGAGAGCCACGGAGATTTTGCGGCCATTAGGCGTATCAAAAGAATAAAACTGGATGGTCATAGAAAAAGGTCTCTGTCGTTAAACTTTTAGGTTTGTTTAGGTTGTCAGCCATCGAATATACCTATTCTGCACGCGAAAGAACACAAATCATCTCTGAGGGGCAACAAAAGAGGACCTAACGCTCTAAAACCCTTATTTTTTATAT
>CAMBLP010000169.1 GCA_945868195.1 Bordetella parapertussis | reverse complement strand
GGATCGCGAGCGGCACCTTTGATTTCCAACAGGCCCTGCTCAATCTCAGGCACTTCATTTTCGAAAAGTTGACGAATGAAGTCCGGCGCGGTGCGAGATAAGATGACTTGCTGGCCACGTGCAGTGCGGTCGACTTTCAATACCCAAGCGCGCACACGATCACCCACGCGCAAGTTTTCCTTGGGGATCATTTCGCTGCGCGGAAGCCGCGCTTCGATCTTGCCCGTCTCTACGATCACATCGCCTTTGTCCATCCTCTTGATGGAGCCAGACACGATCATTTCGCCACGGTCTAGAAAATCATTAAGAATTTGCTCGCGCTCCGCGTCGCGAATGCGCTGCAGGATCGCCTGCTTGGCAGCCTGGGCACCAATACGCCCGAATTCGATAGGTTCAAGCGCTTCTTCGATGTACTCACCGACCTCAATGTCGGAGACAACATCACGCGCATCAGAGAGCATCTCTTGTTGGTCAGGCTCTTGGAGACCGAGTTCGTCGGGTACGACTAACCAGCGGCGAAACCCATCGTGCTCTCCAGTTGTCCGGTTCACTGACACGCGAATATCGGCGTCCTCTTTAAAGCGCTTTTTCATGGCCGAAGCCAAAGCGCCTTCGAGTGCGTCGAACACGACATCTCGCATCACGTTTTTTTCACGCGCCAACGCGTCTACTAACAGAAGAATTTCGCGACTCATCGCTTTTTGCCCTTGAAATCCAGAACGGGATTGAGCTTGGCGCGCTCTACGTCCGAAAACGCAAATGCCACCTGCCGAATCTCGCCCTTTTTTGCCTCAAACTCAATACCGAAAGGCAAAAGCGCCTCGGTACCCGTAATGCCGGCGGACCCACTGAGATCCACCAACTCACCTGAAAAAACTTTTTGATTATCAACAGCCTCGCGCAGCTTGATCTCGACACGCTCACCAACAAAACGTTTGAAATCCGCTTCGGTTTTTAAAGGTCGATCGATACCTGGTGAACCGACCTCGAGCCTGCGGTAATCAATATTTTCAACCTCGAAAACACGCGACAAATGTTTTGAAACCTGTTCACAGTCTTCGATGCGAATGCCCTCTGGCCGATCAATCGTGACACGCAAAAGACCAAGTGCTGCGCGTTCAATATCGACGAACTCGACATCCATGGAGGCTAAAGCCTGCTGCGAAATTGTAAAAAGATCTGCCATACGTCCAAAAAAAAAGGGCTGAAGACAGCCCGTTTACAACAAAAAAAAGCTACGACCGCGTGCGGCCGAATCTGAGCCGACTATGTCAATGCTCGATCGCCCTAAATTCTAGCATGATCAAGGAAAAAAGTCTTGTTACAGCAACGATTTACGTCGAATGCATGCACAAGAAAAGTCCTTTTTCCTCGACCGAATTAAGAAAAGCTTAACTTTAGAATCTTACCGGTTACCGCGCGATGATTTTGTAAATCCAAGGCGAGACTCATGTGCGGAAGCGCCTCGAGGTTGCCAGTCATCCCCTTTAGGCGCGGAACGGCCCACACCACCAGGCTGCCCCTGCTTGGGGCGGCCACTGGGCTTGCCCGGGCCACGACCGCCTTGCTTTCCAGGACGACCCTGTCCTCCCGGACCTGCCGCAGCACCTGGCCCTCGAGGACGCCCTTGGCCAGGCTCGCGATTGAAATCACGCCCCTGCTCGGGTGCCACACCTGAAACAAATTCGCGTGGGGCCGCAGAACCTTGCCCCGCTTGCGGGCCAGATCCTTGAGGACCGCGACCGCCAGGACGATTAGGGCGACCTGGCCGCGCTGCAGCTTTCGGTCCCTTTTTGTTGCCCCCAGGACTTGAGCCGGGGCCGCGCGATCCAGGGCCCTGAGGCCCGGGAGGTTTGCCACGAACTCCGCCGCGGCCAAGTCCCTGCCCCCCTTGCGGATGACCATTGGCATAACCGCCACCCACGGTCAGCGCAGTTGGAGCACGCTCAGTCGGGTGCACAAAGGGTCCGGGCTTTCCAGAGCGTCCACCTTGAACGTTGCCGCGACGTCCCATTTTGGCGCCATGCGTCCCATTTCTGTCCAGCGTACCAAAGCCAGGTGGCAAGGCGCTGTCATGCGAAACCGGCTGCTTGGGCTGACGGGAGTGGCCCTCCGTCGAGTCATCATCGCGCAACAACCCAACCTGGACCATCAGAGCCGACACAAGTTTGGAATCAAGCTCTTCCCAACGACCACGGCGCAGCGTAGTGGGAAGCACAATGTCGCCAAAACGCGTCCGAATCAAACGGCTAACTGTCAAACCAACGGATTCAAACATACGACGAACTTCGCGATTTCGACCTTCATTCAAGGTCACGCGATACCATCGGTTACTGCCCTCGCCACCAATGAATTCGATCATGCCAAAGCTAGCAGGACCATCATCGAGAGTCACACCGTCGAGCAATGACTGTCGCTGCTCGGGACCGAGCTCTCCGAGCACGCGTACAGCGTACTCGCGTTCATTACCATAACGGGGATGCAGCAAGCGATTAGAGAGATCACCTGACGTTGTAAAAATCAACAAACCTTCTGTATTTAGATCAAGACGACCAATCGAAAGCCATTTACCCACTTTCATTTTAGGTAGACGCGAAAAGACGTTGGCGCGTCCATCTGGATCATCGTGGCTCACAATTTCACCAGCAGGCTTGTGATAAAGAATCACACGCGGTGGCTTTTTTGTATTGGTTCGGGTGATGGGTTTGCCATTGACACGCACGGCATCATTGACGCCAACGCGTTGACCGATATGAGCAGGCTCGCCATTGACGGATACGCGTCCGGCGATGATCAGTTCTTCCATTTCACGACGCGAGCCAATACCAGCATCTGCCAATACCTTGTGAAGTTTAGGCATCAACACGTCACTGTTCAAATACTTGTTCAGACGTTGCTCAATCCGTTCGGCCTGACGCAAATAAGAAAGTGCCTCTTCAGCTTCTTTTTCCGCTTCGACAGGGTCACCAAAATCGGCGACATCTCTTGCGTCTTCGTCAAACGATACGAAATCTGCGCGCACAGTATTGCCAGAATCTTCGGGCTGTCGACCTGTTTCAGGCGCATCACTGCGGCGTCGGCGAAACGGTGTACGAAGTTTTCGTCCGCGAGGCTTAGGTGAAGTCGAGGACCCGTCTAAAGACGTCTCGCTGTCGGCGCGCACAACTTGCTCCCCTCGCTCACTCACATTGTTGGGCTCATTCGGAACGAAAGTCGCTGGAATATTTGGAACTGCAAACTCGGCAACGCTCACCTGTTGTGTCGTGTCAGCGGACTGCATTTCGATTGGATGAGATTCAGTGTGTGAGCTTTCCGCACTCTTTGCTTCGCGAGGCTGCCTTGGTTTGCGCGCGGGCTTCGCGGCAGGCGCGCTCACGGCTTGTACCGAAGACTGAACAGATGCTGCAGCATCTTCAACTTCAACGACACGCGCAGTCTTGCGAGCAGGTGTTTTGCGCGCTGGTGTTTTGCGAGGGGCCGTTGTGCTAGCGGCTGTTTTGCTAGCAGCTGTTTTGCGAGCGGTTTTTTTAACAACCACAACGCCTTCTTGTTGGGAGTTCAGAATGGCATCTTCGGTATTCGGTTTAGTCACTTGGACTCCAGGTTTGGGAAATTTGTATTTTGTTCTGGCTCGCTTTGACTTGCGAGATCTAATTGCATGGAATCAGGGTCAGTCACTTCTAGCTGCTCGGGCTCGCTTGAAGCCTCTTGAATCGGCAGCGTCGCGACAGTAGAAAGTGAAGCGGCTTCTAAGGTCAGCGATTGCAAAGCTTCAGACATTTCGGCAGCGCCGAGCGCAGGCAACTCATCGAGGGCACGTAAACCCAGATCATCCAAAAATTGCTTGGTTGTCCCCAGCAAACCAGGCCGACCGGGACCATCACGATGACCGATCACCTCAACCCAGCCACGATCTTCGAGCGTTTTAATAATTTGGGAGGAAACCGTCACGCCTCGAATATCCTCAATATCGCCACGAGTGACCGGTTGACGCCACGCGATAATCGCCAAGGTTTCCATCACGGCGCGCGAGTACTTTGGAACGCGTTCGGGGCTCAGTCTTTCAAGATAACGCTGCATCGAAGCACGACTCTGAAAGCGCCAACCCGAAGCAAGTTCGACAAGCTCCATGCCACGATCGAGCCAATCTTGTTGAATCGACTCCAAAACATCGGTCAAGCGTTTTGAGGATTGCGATTCTTGTTCAAAAAGTTTGCGCAATTCAGAAAGTGGCATCGGACTCGATGCACATAAGAGCGCTGTCTCAAGCACGCGTTTGGTGGTTTCGATTTCGACTGCGTCATCAGAGTCGCCATGGTCTTGAACAATCAACGCACCTTCTTGATGTTCGTTTTCATCGGATTGCACCTCGCTCATCTCGGTATCGCTTTGATGATTATGCGGCTCTTGTGCATCGTTCTGCATGTCTTGCGGATCGTTCATGAATACTCTTTTCCTGTACAAGCCATTAGGCAACTTGTCCCGAAACGGGAACTACGCTATACTTCATTCTTCAGACGCGGGGTGGAGCAGTCTGGCAGCTCGTCGGGCTCA
>CAMBLP010000168.1 GCA_945868195.1 Bordetella parapertussis | reverse complement strand
GTCTTGGATCCAGGCCCATCTGTGCAGGTAGAAGAAGCGCTTAGAACACATGTTGAAAAACTATGGATTCAGGTCGAGAAAAAAGCGGCCGCATGCTTTCCTCCTGCACCTCCGAGGCCTTTGGTTTCGGAGCCGTCGCAAAGACCTCCTTTGATTACTCAGGAGCCGCCTGCCACGGTGAGCACGCTGGAGGTCGATCGACGTCTCAAGGAAAGTGAAGTGACGCAGGGCAAGCATGTCAACGTAACCCTAGCCTGGAAAAATCAGGCTGACTTAGACTTGATTGTGGTGGAACCCAACGGAGGGGCCATCAGCATGTACGATGATGATATGCGCAAGTCACCGTCGGGCGGAAGTCTCGACATTGATGCCAATGCGTGTCAAAAAATGTCTGGCTGTGCGTCGCGTCCAGAACCCGTTGAAAATATCTCATGGAATAAAAAACCACCCTCTGGTCGTTATGATGTCTTTGTTGCTTTGTTTAGCGCTAAGGGTCCCCTTGCGCAGAGGGAGAATATTCCTTACACCGTCGTGGTCACGGTAGACGGTAAAAAGACAAGCTATGAAGGCCTGATTAAAACAACGGATATGGTGTGCGGTGAGCGTTGCAGAAGTAAAGTCAGACAAAAAGTTGTGTCGTTCAACATACCCTGATTTTCAATCTAAAATCTAGATCATTTTGTTTCAGTGGACCAATAATGACGTCGCTACCCGTAATGGTCAAAGATAAAGCGCACCGGGCCTCTGTGGCACGTGCGTTAGTTGAAAAGAAACCTCAAAAAGTGCTTGATATCTGCTGCGGTGACGGGTGGTTGCCCTACGCACTTGGTCCAGATGTTGAGTTGCATGGGATCGATCTTTTTGAGGGAGCACCCGCTGGCTACCATCAGTTTATGGTGGCTGACTTTAACCAAGGTCTGCCGAATGGCTTGGAACAATACGATGCGATCGTATGCTGCGAAGCCATGGGTTACCTTCAAAATCCAGGTCTTTTCTTGCAGAGTGTCCGTCAACACTTAAAAGATGACGGAATGTTTATCTTGTCTATTCCTAATCCCAATTATATTGGCGCTAGAGTCAACCATTTGATTCAAGGTTTTCCTAGATCTTATTCGTGGTTCAAACAAAATGAGTCCCCCGAGCCGCATATGCCCTGGCTATCTTTGGGCGTTTTTCAACTCTGGCTGTTACTCGGCCTGAACGGTTTCAAGGATATGCAAGTCCATGAGGTCGATGAAGAGAAACCTCGTCATGGCTGGGAGTATGTGTTGGGGTGGGTTGTTAAAAATTATGCCAAGCGTCGCTTTGACAAGGCGCAAATCGAGAGTGTTCGCCAAGTGTGGGAACATGCCATGCGTGATCAAGTGATTTATGGTCGTCAACTGGTCGTTTCTGTACGGGCCAAATCAGCCTCATCAATATGACCCGTGCAGACGGTAGAACTTTCGATTTCACTATAATCACTTAATTCACGTATCAATCTCACTTTTTGGTTCATTATCATGACGCAAGCAGTTCAAAAACAGAATCTACGAATCGCAATCGCCGGTTTGGGCGCGATTGGGAAATCCATTGCGACGACCTTGGCTAAAGGCGGAGTTCCGGGCGTAGTGTTATCGGCAGTCTCTGCTAAAAATCATGACAAAGCCAAGGAGTTTGTCGGCACGCTTGCGCACCCCGTCAAGGTTCTGAACATTGCTGAGTTGGAAAAAGAAGCCGATCTCGTGATCGAGTGCGCACCTGCCGCGCTTTTGCCAGAAATCGCCACGCCTTTTCTCAAGGCACAAAAACAAGTCATCGTATTGTCTGTCGGTGCGTTGCTGTTTCATCCTGAGCTGATTGCGATGGCTAAAGAGCAGGGCGGGGTGATCCATGTCCCGACAGGTGCCCTGATTGGACTCGATGCGATGATCGCCGCCGCGGAGGGCAAGATCCATTCTGTCCGCATGGTGACACGCAAACCCCCCAAGGGCTTAGCTGGCGCGCCGCATCTCATTGAACACAACATCAATATCGAAGGCTTGACCGAAGCGAAAAAGGTGTTCGAGGGTAATGCGCGTGACGCCGCTAAAGGCTTTCCAGCGAACCTGAACGTCGTGGTCGCGTTGGCGCTAGCGGGTGTGGGTCCAGAAAATACCCTCTTGGAAATCTGGGCTGATCCAGCCGTGGTGCGCAATACGCACACCATCGTGGTGGACTCGGATTCTGCCAAGTTCACGATGACGATGGAAAATATTCCTTCAGAAAATCCTAAAACTGGCCGAATCGTCGCTCAAAGCGTGATTGCGATGCTGCGCAAAATGAAGTCTGGCTTTAAAGTCGGTACTTAGTATTTAAGCAAGTACTTAAGCCACATGTTTTAGCCTAAGCTGCGATGCTTGCTGCAAGGGGCTGACGCGGCAAATCCAGGGTTGTGACCCGAGTCAGTTCCCTTTTATATTTTTTGTCATCGAAGGGCCGCGCTCTGTGCATGGTGGTTCGGTTATCCCAGATCACCAAGTCGCCAAGCTTCCATTGATGTGAGTTTAAAAACTCGCGTTGCGTCGCGTGCTCGATCAAGTCTTTGAGCAATAAACGCCCTTCGGGAACCTCCCATTCCACAATGCGCGCCGCATGCGAGGCAAGATACAGCGCTTTGCGATCCGAGCCCTCGACTTGACGTACCAAAGGATGTGTAGCGCCCGGAAGCTTTGCTTGCTCTTCAGGTGAAAAATCAAATCCCATCGTGTGCCTAGAATAAACAATCGAATGGTAGGCATGAAGAGGTGCGATGGTCTGTTTGAGTTCGTCACTCAGCGCATCGTAGGCTGCACGCATGTCAGCAAATTCAGTGTCGGCCCTCACGGGTGGAATATTGCGGGCAAACAGCATCGAATAGCGACCGCAAGGATTTTCAAAGGATGCATCCGTATGCCAAATACGGTTGCTGATACCGTTCATACGCCGTCGATCTTGCGCCTCCAAGATGTTGCCATCTCCGCCGACATTAGAAATATCAGTGAGCGCCTCGTTGCCAAAGCGATTTTTAGAAAGAACCGATGACGACGTCTTGGCATGAAGCTCACCATCTAAGCGTCTGGCAAACTCAATTTGCTCTTCATTCGTAAAATGCTGATCTCTAAAAACGAGAACACCAAACTGACTCATTGCATTTCTGATCTGCTCCAGAACTTTCTGGTCATGCAAAGCGCATAAATCAATGGGACTGGCCAGCCCCATAAAGCTTGGGTGCAGTTTTTCGAAAGTTAAGCTCACGTTTGTCTCCTATGACCAAGTATTGCTAGGCTAGGTTGGTTTTTTTAGTTAGGATTTGTCACTTCCAATATACACGTTCCTGACGGGTTGATATGTCCAAAAATATAGTTTTTCTCACCAATCCGATTCATCCTGCGATCCATGCTGAGCTTGAGTCCGTGGCGCACGTCACAGTCGCGCGCTCTACGAGCGACGCGGACCTCATTGATGGCGCCCGGTCTGCCTCCGTGATCGTGGTGCGACACCCACTACCGATTGCCTTATTTGAGCAGTCTAAAAAACTGATTGGCGTCATTCGTCACGGAGCAGGGGTAGATATGATCCCCATCGATGTGGCAACGCGACACAGTATCGCAGTAGCCAACGCGCCGGGCGCTAACGCTCGAACAGTCGCGGAGTTTGCGGTGGGTCAGATGCTGGCCCTTGCACACAAGAGCGCAGCAATCAATATGAGGATGCGTGTTGGAGGTTGGGGACAGGCTCGATCCCTCGCCGATGCAGGGTTGGATTTGGCAGGAAAGAGAGTGGGGTTGGTGGGCGTTGGTGCGATCGGCCAGGCCGTTGCCAAGATGTGTCACCACGGATTTGGCATGAAAGTGACGGGGTACCGCCCAAGCAGGCGTCCTGCGCTGGATATTATCGAGAATGTGGGCCTAGAGCAGGTATTTTCAGAGTCTGATTTTGTTGTACTGGCCTGCCCCCTCAACGATCAAACCCGAGGTTTAGTCAGTCGCAGTTTGCTTGAGCGGATGCATCCTGGTGCCTATTTGATCAACGTCGCGCGAGGCGCGGTCGTCGATCAGGATGCCTTGGTGGAGGTGCTGGTTGCCAAAAAGATTGCTGGCGCAGCGCTAGATGTCTTCACGGTGCAACCCTTGCCAGCATCCTCGCCTCTCTATGCTTTAGAGCATGTGTTGTTATCCCCCCACATGGCCGGTATTACGGATGATAGTCTGCGTGCCGTGGGTGCCAGCGTCGCCGCTCAAGTCAAACAAATGCTTTCAGGAGCTTTGCCAGAGCACTTGGTGAACCGTCAGCATGCAGCTGAAATTTTGTTGCATCTGCAGAAAACCCTTTAAAACAAGCCTAAAAACTAAAAATAACTTTTATTTGGGCGTTTCTTGCGACCGATTAAAGCAGTCTATCGAGGCGTTAGTTCCTGTTTATCAGAGGGGATTTGATTTTCTCTGAGGCAGATCCGGTGCTACTATTTCATGTTACCGAAGTTTGAATTCAGTGCTTAAAAAGAAACATTTACATGAATCTGCCACTTAACGCTCCTGCTTACGTCCGTCACGAAGGCCTTAAACAATGGGTCGCCTCTATC
>CAMBLP010000167.1 GCA_945868195.1 Bordetella parapertussis | reverse complement strand
ACCACGCCGGGCTCCGTTCAAATCCAGCGCTCCAACGATGATCTTCAAGTGACCTGTAACAAGCCTGGCCTCGAAGCTGGACGCGCCTCAGTCGTCTCTATCGTCAAACCCGGTATGGTCGGTAACTTTTTCTTTGGCGGTATCATCGGGGTTGCGATCGACCATTCCTCGGGAGCCGCCTATGACTATCCTAATATGATCCAAGTGATGATGGGACAAATGACCAAGATCGGTTATACCGAAGGTCACGCCACCACGCACACCACCACGAATCCTGCAGGGGGGCCGCCCGGAGTGACACAAACAAGCGTCTCACCCGCAGGCGTGACCCAAACACGCCAAGTCAGCCCAACAGGCACCATGACGACTGAAACCTTGACACTGACGCCAGCTGGAAACGTCGCGACAACTGCCAATCCAACGGTCGCACCTGTTTCACTTGATGCTGCTAAAAACCAATGCATAGAGCTCGGCATCAAACCCCAGACAGAGGCCTTTGGTCAGTGTGTGATGAGAATTGCGAAGTAGTCTGCGAGTCAACGCTAAATTTTGGAGGCCACGCACCGACATTTTTATTGATTCCTCAATATACGCGCTAAAAGTCTACAACGCTTGTGTTGTATATTAGAGCGGAAATATTGACATGATTTATCCGTTGAATGACCTGTGTCATCCTTGCATCTTCACCAGAGGCCGCCTATGCTGCTTTGAAAAAAAGCACCTGATGCATTCCTTACAACTCATTCTCGGATCCCTATGAGTCTCTCACCACAGACCTCCATGTCCATGACGATGACGGAAAAAATTTACGCCGCGCATAGCAAGGAAAAGAACGTGCGCTCAGGCGATATCGCCGTCATCGTGCCAGACGTCGTTCTTTTAAATGATACGAGTGGCACAATCACTGCAGCACAGCTCAAGCTGATGGGTGTTAAAAAAATTGCGCATCCTGATCAAGTCGTCATCGTGACGGATCACTTTTACCCTCCAAAAGACGTGACTAGCGCAAACTCCGTAAGCATGCTGAAAACGCTCTCACGTGAAATGGGTATCAAGCATCTGTATGACTCTGGGCGAGGCGGCATCGAACATGCCTTGCTCCCAGAGATCGGTTTAATCGGACCTGGGGGACTGGTCTTTGGAGCGGACTCTCATACCTGCACAGCTGGGGCCCTAAATGCCTCAGGCATGGGTTTTGGATCCACGGATCTCGCGGCAGTCTTAGCCACTGGAGAGCTCTGGGTCAAGATCCCACCTTCGATCAGGATTGAACTCACCGGTCAACCCAAGCCATATGTGACGGGCAAAGACATCATTCTGTCAATCATCGGACAGATTGGCTGCGATGGTGCCCTCAACGCCGCTCTTGAGTTCGGTGGATCTGGTCTGGGCAATCTCAATATTGACGAACG
This sequence comes from Bordetella parapertussis, assembly GCA_945868195.1. Lineage (GTDB taxonomy): Bacteria > Pseudomonadota > Gammaproteobacteria > Burkholderiales > Burkholderiaceae_B > Zwartia. The sequence continues at coordinate 3,248 of CAMBLP010000167.1, read as the reverse complement.
CTTTGCCATCGCAAATATGGCGGTAGAAGCAGGCGCAGAGACATGCGTGTTTGAGTTTGATGAACAAGTTAAAGACTATATCGAACGCTCGGGATGGCGCCAGCATTTACCTGTTTACCCAGATCCTGACGCGAAATATCAAAGCGTGATCCATATCGCACTAGATACATTGCAACCGGTCCTCGCAGCGCCCCCCTCTCCAGACAATTGCAAACCACTCGCGGAATTACTTGGTATAAAAGTGGACCAAGTCTATATCGGCAACTGCTCAAACGGCACGATGACCGATCTCAGACAAGCTGCAAGCATCTTGCGTAACCACGATGTCAAAGCAGAGGTCAGGCTTGTGATTGTTCCTGCCACCAACAAGATTTATCGACAAGCCAGTCAAGAAGGATTACTAGACATCTTTGCCAGAGCAGGTGCGTTTGTTTCAATGCCAACCTGCGGCGCCTGTTTTGGTGGACATATGGGGATTTTGGCAGCAGGCGAGACCGCCGTTGCCACCACCAATCGAAATTTTCGCGGCAGAATGGGACATGTTGATTCGCAAGTCTTTTTAGCCAATGCGTGGGTCGCCGCAGCAGCGGCCGTAAAAGGAGAGATTTGCGATCCTGCACTCCTCTTACTGGAGTCACAAACATGAGGCAAACTGCAACAGTGCATCGCTATGGACACGACATCAACACAGATTTGATTTTGCCTGGTCAGTATCTCAATCTCTACAAAGCAGAGGATCTAAAACCACATTGTCTCGAAGGCATTGATCCCGAGTTCATCTCTCGCGTACAAATCGGCGATGTGGTGATTGCAGGTAAAAATTTCGGTACCGGCTCGTCGCGTGAGCATGCCCCCATTGCCATCAAAGCCTCGGGGATCTCCTGTGTAATTGCGACGAGCTTCGCGCGGATTTTTTATCGTAACGCCATTAATATTGGATTACCTGTATTCGAATGTCCGGAGCTTGTTGAACACGTCAAAATGGGCGACAGCCTAGACATCGATATCAAGGCTGGGACGTTTATTCTTGATTCAACATCATTTCAAGCTCAACCATTTCCTGCCATTATTGATGAGATTCTCAAAGCAGGCGGCTTAGTACCCTACATTAGGCGCAAAGCCATGTATAGCCATGTATAGCCAGCATAGCGACAACTCCTCTGATCGCCGATCGTGATAAAAGTTACGGTGGGTTATTAACCGAGAGCCAGCCCGTTCGTGTCCATCTCAGAGACATTTACTTTAATTTGCTATCAACTCTACGATAAATGGTGAGTACAAGCCTGCTGTCACCGTAAATCTCATGAAAGACTGTGTAGGTATTGTCGGGCTTTACAAATTTAGAGCCGTCATAAAATCTGTAGTTCGTCAAAATATAATCCGACTCGAGATTCAAGGGATCCAGGATCATTCTTGCGCGATCTTGAGGCTTGAGCAAAACAATCGCCTGCAGTATTGAGGTCGAACCGAGGGGACGGATCGTGATGCGTTTTCTGTCATCCTTTGCAAGAATATACTCGAGCCCCTTCACATTCGTCACACCCCAATAGTCACGCTCAAAACTATCATGAGATGAAAATAGAGTCATCAAGCTATTGAAGTACAAATGTTGAAAGGGGTGATGACGGATCATCCAACCCACGTTAAATAAAATTTGCACACTTAATAGCACCGTCATTAAACCTGCTAGATTCACCCCGAATGCTTGCTTATTATTGAGCGATTGCAACCCGCTTAGGCTGAGCAATACGATTGCAGGATAAACAAAATAAAGCTGTCGCCAGCCATCGTAAAGCGTTGAATTTAAGAAAATCGCTGCAAAGATCGGGCTTCCGGCAACTGCTAAAAATAGAACATCCTGAAATTGATCGAAGCGTTTTAAACTTTGAAAAGGTTGTGATGCAACGTTCAAAAATAATTTGACGATACCGATCGTAAAACATACCGAAATCAAGATAGGCGTAGTCAGCAGAATCCATGTCGGCACATAATGCCAAGGCAAGTTCTTTGCAGAAACATATTCGCCAAAATAAAGATTGAAATAATCCCAGCGGAATTTGGACATATTTTTTAATGCGGCTATAAAATTTTCGAAGGGGTTTTCCCATAACCACGGCCACATTCCATACGTCAATAGGACACAAGTTACGCCAAAGACCGCAGTCAGCGTCACACACTGTCGCACAGAAATTAGACGATAACTACTCAGCACAACAAACATAAAAATCGTTAACCCAACAAAAATGACTCCAGCAATACGTATATTGATGGTGATTGCAATCATGAGCGCATGGAGTAAAGCGCTTTGCCAAGTGAGGTTCAGTCGCAGTCGAGTCAAGGTATACAAACTGGCTGCGCAACAGGCCATGAAAACAATATCTTTGCTGTTGTAGAACCCCTCTCCGTATAGTCGAGGGCTGGTTAACAGCAAGGTGCTCGCCAACAGAGCATAGCCCCAATGATTGAAACGCAATTTCGCAGTTTGATATACAGTAATCAAACCAAGCCAGTAAACAAAAAAAGTCAATAAATGTCGCAGCAAAAATTGCTGTCGTGAGTCGTTTAGTAAAAATAAACGCTCTATAAAAAAAACAGGTAAATCAAACACGACTCCATAGTCTCGATCGTAATATTCGTGAAGCGGAATATCAAAGGTTGACAATACGGGATCGTTTATTAACCAGGCGATATTGAACTTCTCAGCGATGTAGTTCAGACTCATCCCGCCGTTTGTACGACTAATCAGTTCGTCCGCCGACATTCCATAATCAGTAAAGGTGACCAACCCCACTGCCAAGATCAGGAGAAAATAAAACGTTGTCATGAGTGAGCGATGACGACTCACTAACGCGTTGAGGTTATTACAGAAAATGAAAAAATGATTGATCATTAGAAAAGGACGTTCCTTGAAAACAGCTATATTAATAGCATAGGAAGTTAATGAATCTCTAGGTCCTTTGCATCGGTGTCTAAGGCTTCAATTGCCAACGCGACTGCTTCATCGTTTGGCGGCGAGTCATGATCAAGGCGAAGAAGCTCGGCGTACCGCCGTTCGGCAATCGCGCGGTATGGATCGTGTGGAATTGGATGCCAGAGCCAGTAAGCCTGGGGATGCGCAGCCGTAAATCCCGTGATTTGATCACCGAGCCTCTGTGTGAAGTCCGTGGCGCTAGCGCGTCCGAGTGCTCTGGGATATTCAATCGGGTCCAGAATTCTCATTTTAAAACCGACCGCATCACGGCGGGATG
>CAMBLP010000166.1 GCA_945868195.1 Bordetella parapertussis | reverse complement strand
TGGCCGAAGCAGAACCGAGCTGGTGCCCTTGATCAGAAAGCGCCAAAGCGGCTGAATTAGGTCCTACAAAGCCGTGACAAAACATAAATACCAGCATACATCCCATGATCGTCGTGAGTGTCACGAAACCCGCGAGCGCAGAAAACAGGACGAACAGCCCTGCTGACATCATGCCAGCGAGTGCCCAGGGCAGTATGTTGATGGGGGGGTAGTGTTTTAAAAGTCGGACGCTGACTTGTGAGCCAATGATCAAGCTTGCCGCGTTCATCCCGAACAGCAAGCCGTATGTTTGAGGGCTGACGCCAAAATGCTCGATAAATAGTCGGGGAGAGCCAACTATATAGCTAAACATCGTGGCCGAAGCCAGTCCCCCTGAGAGCGCAAACGCCATAAACCGACGGTGTCGTAGCAGCCCTCCGTAGGTACGCAGGATGTTTCCCCAGCTGAGTTTGATCTGGCGTTCGGGTGGCAGGCTCTCGACCATGACTTTGGATAAGGTCCAAAGCAACGCGATGCCGCACAAGGTAATCAGGATAAAAATCCCCCGCCAGCCTACCCAGGAGAGAATAGAAGCCCCTAAGACTGGCGCCAAAATCGGTACGATGCCCATGATGAGCATCAGCATCGAAAGCGCGCGGGCCGCGTCTTGCGTGCTGTAGTGGTCTCGGACTACGGCACGCGGGATCACCATGCCGGCGGCTCCGCCCATTGCTTGAAAAACACGGCAAATAGTCAGGAATTCGACGCTAGGCGCGAGCGCGCAACCCGCCGAGGCAAGGATGTAAAGCACAAGTGCACCATACAAAGGGGGTTTGCGACCATAACGGTCAGCCAGTGGGCCGTAAATGAGTTGCGCGCTCGCCATGCCTAAAAGGTAGGCAGCCAAGGTGCGCTCGACCTCGCTGCTGTGCGCGCCAAGACCGATGGCGATTGCGGGAAACGCGGGCAAGTACATGTCGATGGACAGCGGACCGATCGCCGTCAGCGCACCCATCAAAATGAGCCATCCTGGCAGGCCCAGCGCGGCAAGTTTGGAGCGCATGATTTGGGGATGCCTTTAAGCTTTAAGTAAAGCTGAATATAAGGGTACTTGCCATCACTTTGCTCAGGCAGCGATGGCGGTCGAGACCTCGAGGGACTGGGCGGCTTGAGCGGCGATTTCAAAAGAGCGAAGGCGTGCTTGGTGATCAAAAATCTGTCCGGTGATCATGAGTTCGTTGGCACCCGTCTTTTCGATGAGACGCTGTAGACCTTGGCGAACCGTTTCAGGGTTGCCGACCACTGAGCAGGCAAGCTGCTCATTCACTGAGATTTTTTCATGCGGTGTCCAAAAGGTCTCGATGTCGTCGATGGGGGGAGGGAGTTGACCGCGCGTGTTACGACGCATACGTGTGGCATGCTGCTGGTGTGTCGTAAAGAGATACTTTGCTTCTTCGTCTGTCTCTGCGGCAATGACGTTGACGCCGACCATCGCGTGCGACTGCTTGAGTTGCAATGAGGGCTTAAAGAGTCCCTTGTAGGCCCGCATCGCATCCAGCAAATAGTCGGGTGCAAAATGAGAGGCAAAGGCATAGGGCAGACCAAAATGCGCGGCGAGCTGGGCGCCATAGAGGCTTGAGCCCAAAATCCAGATCGGGACGTGAAGACCTGCACCCGGAATGGCTTTGACTGCCTGCCCTGGCTGAATATCGTCAAAGTAATGCTGTAGTTCTTGTACATCTTGTGGAAACTGGTCTGAATTGCCTTGCAGGTCACGGCGCAGTGCGCGTGCGGTCATTTGGTCGGTTCCTGGCGCGCGTCCTAGACCCAGATCGATGCGATCAGGGAATAGGGATGCCAGTGTTCCAAACTGCTCTGCGATGACCAAGGGGGCGTGATTGGGGAGCATGACCCCGCCAGAGCCGACACGAATACGGCTCGTACCTCCTGCGACGTAGGCAATAATCACAGCAGTTGCAGAACTGGCATTTCCAGTCATGTTGTGATGCTCGGCGAGCCAAAAACGCGTGTAGCCCCACTTTTCGGCGTGTTGGGCCAAATCCCGCGAGTTGTGCAGGGCATCGGCTGCCGTGAAACCCTGGGGAATCGGGGACAGATCGAGAATCGAATAGGGAATGCTCATAGGTGTCTCGTAATGTCTAGGCGGGTTATGCTTATGGCAATAAGCTTGATGATACTTTTTTATCTGCCTGTTGCAAGGTGATTTGTGGCTTGCAGTCCAATTTACTCTGTCTAAGGAGCGCACAATGCGTGAAGTATTTATAACCGGTGCAGCTAGAACTGCTGTGGGTGACTTTGGCGGTGGTCTCAAAGATGTTTCTCCCATCGATTTAGGCGCTACAGTGGTCAAAGCGGTCCTGCAGCGCTCTGGTGTGGATGGTAAAGACGTCGGCCATCTGGCGTTTGGTCACGTCGTCAATACAGAAGCGCGCGACATGTATTTATCGCGTGTGGTGGCTCTGAATGCCGGACTTCCACAGACGTGCGCTGCCTTTAACGTCAATCGCTTGTGCGGTTCGGGTCTACAGGCGATTGTGTCGAGCGCGCAGTCCATCTTGCTTGGCGATACCGAGATGGCGATTGGCGGGGGTGCTGAGTCGATGAGTCGTGCCGGCTATTTGTCGCAGACGCAGCGCTTTGGCGCGCGCATGGGCGACACAACGATTGTCGACATGATGGTGGGGGCGTTGACCGATCCGTTTGAGCGAACCCATATGGGTATTACGGCGGAAAATGTCGCCAAGCAATTCGGTATTTCTCGTGCCGATCAAGATGCCTTGGCGATCGAGTCTCATCGTCGTGCGGTTCAGGCACAAGACGAAGGTCGTTTTAACGATCAGATCGTTCCGGTCGTGATCAAAACACGCAAAGGCGAGGTTGAATTCAAGCTTGACGAGCATCCACGTCGTGATGTTTCCCTTGAGGGCCTCTCAGCGTTGCGTGCGGTGTTTGTCAAAGAAAATGGTACGGTGACCGCAGGAAATGCTTCGGGTATCAATGATGGCGCCGCCGCTGTGCTAATGATGAGCGGCGAAGCCGTGAAATCAAGCGGTGCGAAGCCGCTTGCCCGTTTGGTGGCCTACGCACATGCTGGTGTTGATCCAAAGATCATGGGGATCGGTCCCGTGCCTGCCACGCAGGCCGTGATGAAGCGTGCCGGCTTGACGGTCGATCAAATGGATGTGATCGAAGCCAATGAGGCTTTTGCCGCACAAGCTTGCGCGGTAGCCAAGGAACTCAAGCTTGATGCCAAGCGTTTAAATCCAAATGGTAGCGGCATTTCGCTGGGCCACCCGATCGGTGCGACGGGTGCCATAGTAACCACTAAAGCAATTTATGAATTGCATCGCACCGGGGGTCGTTATGCCTTGGTGACCATGTGTATTGGTGGTGGTCAAGGGATCGCGGCGATTTTTGAGCGCGTCTAATAGATCCGAATCTCAAACTAAGCGTTTTCAAGTGAAGCGTAAAAAGGGCAGCCATGGTGCTGCTCTTTTTTACATCTGCCCAAGCTCCGCAATTGAAATCACCTGATGGCCAGCCACAATGAGGTGATCAAGCAGCACAATATCCACGACCGCGAGCGACTGTGTAAGTTGGTGTGTCAAGCGGATGTCGGCGGCGCTTGGTTTGGCGACGCCAGAGGGATGATTGTGCGCGAGGATCACAGCGGCGGCATGATGCGCAAGCGCAGCCTTGACGAGCTCGCGAGGATAAATCGTTGTTTCTGTCAGAGTGCCTTGTGAAATTTCTTTGGCCTGAATCAGGCGATGTTGATTGTCCAAAAATAAGGCGAAGCAACGTTCGATGGACGAATGCCCGAGGAGCGTTGCGCAATAGGCTTTGACTTGAAGCGGGTGTTTGAGCGAGCAATCGCGCTTTAATTCTTCTTCGATGGCGCGCTTTGCCAAGGTTTGAATGGCATTCAGTTGGCAGATTCGCGCATTCCCCAATCCCACAACAGCTCTAAGGTTTTCGCTGTCGGCACTGAGCAATGAACGCAAGCCGCCAAAGCGCACAAGTAGCTGTTGTGCGAGCTCTAGGGCGTTGATGCCACGCGTGCCAGTACCAAAAATGAGTGCTAAAAGCTCGGCGTTGGTCAAACTGTTCGCTCCATGTTGAAGCAATCTTTCGCGAGGTCGTTGTTCGGGTGGAAGTTGTTCGCGCAAGGTCATCGGGAAGGCTCTAAAATAGGTGTTTAGCAAAGCCCTCTACGGTGACAGATTTTGACTGATCAGGCCCCCAATACTCCTCCCATTGTCCGTGCGGACTCCTACCTTACGCTCCACTATCGCATCGTGATCGAGGACGGACCCGCAGCGGGCTCGACGTTTATTGACACGTTCAATGGTCGCCCCGCAACGCTGCAACTCGGCAGTGGCCAATGGTCGCCTGGTATGGAGTCGCCCTTACTCGGTCATCCCGAAGGTGATTGTTTCAGCTACACACTCGCGCCTGTCGTGGCCTATGGCGAACGTAATCCTGATTTGATTCAGCGAGTCTCGCGCGCCATGCTCGATCAGCATGCCGGCGAAGATGCCGACTTTAATCCGGGCGATATGGTGGAGTTCACTGCACCCAACGGTGGACGCTACTCTGGCATCTTAAAAGAGATCGCCGACGACTCGGCTTTGTTTGACTTTAACCACCCAATGGCGGGCCTGACGCTGCGGGTCGATATCGATTTACTGGGAGTGCTGTGATGTCAAACTCGGGCGCTGAAATCCTGCTGGCACAACCGCGAGGCTTCT
>CAMBLP010000165.1 GCA_945868195.1 Bordetella parapertussis | reverse complement strand
GCGTACAAAGTATCGAAGGCGAGCGAGGACTTGCCCGAGCCGGACAGTCCCGTGACGACCACGAGCTTGTGCCTGGGCAGGTCCAGAGACACGTTTTTGAGATTATGGGTGCGGGCACCCCGGATTCGGATTTCGTCCATGACACGTTTTTGAAAGCCAACTTGGTACTATACCGTGCTGGCGCAACAATCGCTCCATAGCCCTTCACTCTGATCCAAGTCCTTGATGTCCGAACATACGCCCTTATCTCTGACCTCGACTGAACGCCGCGCCAGTGTGGCCTTAGCCAGCTTGTTTGCCGTGCGGATGCTGGGCTTGTTTTTGCTGTTGCCCGTGTTTGCTGTGGCGGCACAGGGGCTTAAAGGGGGTCATGATCCCTTGTGGATCGGTGTGGCCTTGGGGATGTATGGTTTGACCCAGGCGTTCATGCAAATCCCTTTTGGTCTGGCCTCGGACCGTTGGGGGCGTCGTCCGGTGGTGCTGGCCGGGCTGTGCCTGTTTGTCGCCGGTAGTGTGGTCTGTGCCTTGTCGGACGATATTTTCTGGGTCACGATCGGTCGGGCGATTCAGGGTTCCGGCGCCATTTCTGCGGCCGTGACGGCCTGGCTCGCGGATGCGACGCGGCCTGAGGTCCGTACCCGTGCCATGGCCATGGTGGGGGGATCGATTGGTTTGTCCTTTGCCTTGTCCTTGGTGATCGCGCCCTTGATTGTGGGTTCGACCGGACTAGCAGGCTTGTTCTGGACGATCGCCCTGCTGGGCGTGGTTTGTCTGGCGGTTGCTCGTTTTGTCGTACCCGTTGTGGCGCCGACTCCTAAGCCTTTACATCCTGCCCGACCAATGCAAGTGCTTACTCACACAGATTTATTGCGACTCAATTTCGGTGTGTTTTGCCTTCACCTGATTCAGATTGCGATGTTTGTGGTGATCCCGCCACTCTTTCTCAAATTGGGAAATCTAGACGCCGCAGAGCTTTGGAAGGTGTATTTACCGGTTATTTTTGGCTCCTTTGTGTTCATGGTGCCAGCGATATTCGTCGCAGAAAAGCATCGTGCCCATCGCGCGATGTTGCGGATGGCCGTTGCCGGCTTGGTCGTTGTCTGTGCATTTTTGCCTTGGGCGAGTCACAATTTTTATTTATTGGCATTCGGACTCACAGGATTTTTTGTCATGTTCAACGTGCTTGAGGCCCTGCAACCCTCACTCGTTTCACGCGTCGCGCCCCCTGAGCTCAAGGGCTTAGCTCTTGGCCTCTACAACACCTCGCAGGCCGCAGGCTTGTTTCTAGGCGGGATGTTGGGAGGCGCACTTGCTGTGTTGGGCGGCTCGAGCAGCGTTTTTTGGGCGTCCTGTGGACTCGCGGCTTTATGGCTTGTGGTGACGTGGGGATTAAAGCCGCTGGGACAGAAGCACTAAATTAGCTCCGCACAGGCGTCTGTGCGGAGTGGATCACCATTTAATCAGCTTTGATGCCAGAAGCCTTGATCACTCGATCCCAACGCTCCATATCCTTGACCAGAAACTGGCGGAACTCAGCGGGCGTGTCGCCAACAGGTTGAGCGCCCAAGTCTTTCATGCGCTTAAGCACCTCAGGCTTGGCCATGGCTTTTTTGATTGAAGCGTTCAGCTTGTCGACAATGGGTTGTGGGGTGCCGGCTGGCGCCAACATGCCAATCCAGGGCGCTGTTTGCTCAAAGCCTGGAAAGCCCGAGGCGTTCATGGTGGGCACGCCTGGGAACTCAGGCATGGGCTGTGAGGAGCCGACCGCGATGACACGGATCCGCTTGCTTTCAACATGACCCGCGATGCCGACCATGGGGTAGAACATGAAGGACACGCGACCTGACATCACTTCGGTCAGTGCAGGTGCATTGCCACGAAACGGAACATGGGTCATTTTGACATTTGCCATGGTGCCCATCATTGCAGCAGCGAGGTGAGCCGAGCCACCATTGCCAGCAGAGCCGTAGCTGATGGCATCGGGTGCACTTTTAGCCTTGTCGAGCAAGTCTTTGAGATTTTTGTATGGCGAGTCATAAGCAGTGACGATGACCAAGGGCAAGTTGGCGACTAATGAAACAGGCGCAAAGCTTTTAAGTGGGTCGTAATCAGACTTGTCACCCAACAAGAGCTTGTTGACGTTGTGAGAAAGCGAAGCGAACAACACGGTATAGCCGTCAGGCTTGGCCTTGGCGACTTCGCGCGTGGCGATCAGGGAGTTGGCGCCGGTACGGTTTTCCACCACAACCGACTGACCCAGATCCGTCGTCATGTGTTGGGCCAAAAGGCGGCCGATCACGTCGGTGGGGCCGCCTGCGGCAAAACCGATCAGCATTTTGACCGGTTGGTTTGGGTAGGCAGCGGTTTGGGCTGCGCTTGTCAGAGGCAAGGCTGTGGTGAGCGCCAGGCAGGCGCCGAGGATTAATTTTTTCATTTGTCTTCCTGATTTAAAAATAGTGAAATGAGCTTAACAGTCCGCTCAACCGTCGCGCTACGCTGCCAAGGGAAAGTACCGATCCGCCATGACTTGGCAACGCTTGATAAAGCGGTACTCGTCAGGGCCATAATCGGCGACAGCATTGTGGATCGTGCCCATGTTGTCCCACATCAGCACGTCCCCCGCCGTCCAGCGGTGCTGATATCGAAACTGTAGTTGCAACTGGTGCGCGAATAGAAACTCCAGAATCTCGTCGCTCTCTTGTTTTGGCAACTCATTAATCTGGATCGAATAACCTGGGTTGGCATACAAAATCTTTTCACCCGTAATCGGATGCGTCAAAAAGATCGGGTGCGAAACGGGCGGTTTGGCTTTGAGTTGCGCCTCTGTTAAAGGAGGACGGGTGCAACCTGGTTGCTTGCGCATGTTTTCCCAAAACTTGTTGAAATCATGCAGCACCGTCATGCCATCCAGCTTTTTCTTGAGTGCTTCGGGCAGGGCGAGATAGGCCGCGCGCATATTTGAAAACTCCGTGCCGCCTAGCGGCTGACCATCGCGATGCGGAATTTCAAGGCCATACAACACATTGGTAAAGGCGATCATCTTGCTATAGGACATATCCGTATGCCAGTCTTGTCCTGCATCGCCGAGTCCGATCGGCTTGCCGTCGACTTTTTTATTGGAAAGGATCATCACCTCGGGATGACCGGGCTCCTGATACATATTGGCAACGTTGACCTCTAGGGTGCCAAACTTGCTGCTGAATTCTTTAAGCTGTTGGCCTGTCAGGTTCTGCTTTTTGAAACACAAAACACCGTATTGACCTAAAAGGCCTTCGATTTTTTTGTAATTTTCGTGAGAAAGGGGCTGAGAAATATCAAACCCCTCAACGCGCGCGCCGAGGCCTTGTCCGCTGGGTGTCACTTGCATGAGGGCTCCCCTTTTTATGTTTTTAACTTGTATGAGTCTAGCGGTTTAGCGTTGCGCAGAATAGCGTTGAATTGTGAAATGAGTGTTCTCGAAATGGAAACAATCATCGTACAATTCCTAGGATTATGGACAAACTCAAAGCGATCGAGGTATTTATCGAGGTGGCACAAGGCCTGAGCTTTTCGGGCGCAGCCCAGCGCCTTGGCATGGCCAAAGGCAACGTGACCAAGCATATCGCCTGGCTCGAACAGTCCTTGGGTGTCCAGCTTCTGACCCGAACAACCAAAAGCGTGAGCCTGACCGAGTCCGGACTCTCCTTGCTTGAGAACGGCCGTGAGCTGCTTGACCGGGTCGACAACATTGATGCTGCCGTTCGCCAGTCCGTTAAAGAGCCCAAGGGCGTGCTCAGGCTCGGGGCCCCTCCCTCGTTCGGTGCGTTCCATTTGGTCCCGATCATCACGGCGTTTTCTGCAGCACATCCCGACATTCAGGTGGTCCTTTATTTGGACGATGGACGCACCGACCTCGTTGCCGAGGGACTGGATATGTCGGTGCGAATCGCGACCTCGCTCAAGGACACCTCGCAGGTGGCGCAGCGCCTCGCGGTGGTGCCACAGCTGCTGGTGGCTTCGCCTGCTTATCTAAACCGCCGTGGGATGCCGCAGTCGATCGCTGATCTCGCCAAACATGAATGTATGGTGCATGCGTTGAAGTCTCCCACGAATATCTGGACGTTTATGGGTCAGACGCAAGGAAAAGAGACGATTGGAAAAACGGCGGTCCGCGTGCATGGGTCGATCCGGGCTAATTATGGTGAGCCATTGCGCCATGCCGCCCTGCTCGGCCACGGGATTTCCATGCACCCCACCTACATGGTGATGCAGGATCTCCAAGAGGGTCGTTTGGTCAGTGTTTTGCCGCAGTTTCGCCCCGTAGGCGTTGATATTTATGCGGTTTTCCCCAGCCGAAAAAATCTACCAGTACGCGTACGGACATTTTTGGACTTTTTAAGACAATGGTTTGCCGCCGCAGACTGGCACGCCTATCAAAACGTGCCGTAAACTGTCTGCAATACGTAGTTTTGCGTCTGGCGCTGAAATGCCATTTAGACAATGATGGCGCTTGGTACGAGCCCCATAGGGCATTGATGAATAGTTTATTTTTTAAAACGGAGATCGGCATGGCATCGGTCAATAAAGTAATACTCGTTGGCAACCTTGGGCGTGACCCCGAAGTCCGCTATAGCCCGGACGGCGGCGCCATTTGTAACGTGTCGATCGCGACCACTAGCAGTTGGAAAGATAAAACAACTGGCGAGCGTCGCGAAGAAACTGAATGGCACCGCGTGGTGTTTTACAACCGCTTAGCTGAAGTGGTCGGCGAGTATATGAAAAAAGGTCGCCCCATGTACATTGAGGGCCGTTTAAAAACACGCAAATGGCAAAACAAAGAAGGCGTCGATCAATACAC
>CAMBLP010000164.1 GCA_945868195.1 Bordetella parapertussis | reverse complement strand
GAGCTCCACGCCCGCAGAGATGGGAGCGTTCAACAAATCACAACTTGAGATTTGGAAGAAAACAGCCGATGCGATCAATCTAGAGCGCAATTGAAATGTTGCCTGATGGAATCCGCTCTAGGCTGATTCAAGAGGTTAATGGCATTACGCTGCACGTCTTGGAGGCCGGGTTTGACGCACCCGGTCGTCCGCTGGTGGTGCTGTTGCATGGGTTTCCCGAGCTTGCCTATAGCTGGCGAAAGGTGATGTTGCCGCTCGCACAACAGGGCTATCACGTTGTCGCGCCTGATGTGCGTGGCTATGGGCGCAGTGGTGGTGTGGGTGTTTCCTATCACGACGATTTACGTCCTTTTAGTACCTTAAATAAAGTGCATGATGTATTGGAGCTTGTGGCCGTGCTGGGCTATCGCAGCGTGGCGGCCGTAATCGGTCATGATCAAGGCTCTCCTCTTGCAGGCTGGTGCGCCTTGATGCGTCCGGATGTCTTTAGGTCGGTGGTGATGATGAGTTCGCCTTTTCGCGGCGGTCCAGTAGCGCTGCCTTTTAACACCGCAAACGAGGTGGTGAAACCGGTCTTGCCAAATCGGATCGACGAAGAGCTTAAGCTTCTCGATCCACCCAGAAAATATTACATGCGGTATTACGCGACCGAGCCTGCCAATGAAAATATCTGGCATCCAAAACAAGGCTTGCATGATTTTTTACGCGCCTACTATCACATGAAAAGCGCGGACTGGGCGCCTAATCAACCCGTTCGCCTCAAAGGCTTGACCGCCAGCGAATGGGAAAAATTACCCAGGTACTACGTCATGGATTTGGATCAAGGCATGGCTGAGTCAGTCGCGCCCGACATGCCTTCGGCGCAGGAAATCGCGGCATGCACCTGGCTAACTGAGCCCGAGTTAAAGTTTTATGTCGATGAGTATGCACGCACCGGTTTTCAAGGTGGCTTGCAAGGTTACCGTGCCAATCCGGGCGACAAGGATCTCGCCGTCTTTGCAGGAAAAACAATCGATGTGCCCTCGATGTTTATCGGTGGACTTCAGGATTGGGGTGTCTATCAAACCCCGGGTGGTCTTGAGCGTGTCGAGGGCTCTTTGACTACGCGCTATCAAGGAACCTTTTTGGTAGAGGGCGCAGGTCACTGGGTCCAACAAGAACAGCCTGAAAAAGTCAGTCAATTATTCATCGATTTTGTAAAGAGAAATTCATAAGCTTGAGGTAGCATAGGTCATGCAGCCGGACGCTGTCGTTCGGTTGCGCCCCTTTGTGGAGCCTCTCACATGAGTATCACCAGTATCGATTCAGACAATACGCGCTCAGAGCATGATTTGCTCGGCAATCGCGATGTGCCTTTTCACGCGTATTACGGTGTACACACCTTGCGTGCCATTGAAAATTTCCCGATTACAGGCTTACCGATCTCGCACTATCCGGACTTGGTGCGTGCACTCGCTGAAATCAAAATCGCCGCAGCATTGACGAATCAAGAACTGGGGATGCTGGACGCCAAGAAGTGCGAGGTCATTGTGGCGGCTTCCCAAGAAATCCTCCAGGGAAATCTTCACGAGCAATTCGTCGTAGATTTGATCCAGGGCGGCGCGGGGACGTCGACCAATATGAACGCCAACGAAGTGATTGCCAACCGGGCCTTGGAATTGTTGGGACACCAACGCGGGCAATACGAGTTTTTACATCCTAATGAAGACGTCAATATGAGTCAGTCGACCAACGATGTCTATCCAACCTCTCTCAAGCTCGCCACCTATCGCGGTTGTCAACGTTTACTCACGCGAATGTTGAGTTTGCAAGAAGCCTTCGAGCTAAAGGCCGAGGAATTCAAAGACATCATCAAGGTTGGTCGTACACAATTACAGGATGCCGTCCCCATGACCTTGGGGCAAGAGTTTCGAACCTATGCGGTGATGTTGGGCGAGGATGTATTGAGATTGCGTGAGGCCTTGCCCCTGATTTGTGAAATCAATTTGGGTGCCACGGCGATTGGCACTGGCATTAATACACATCCGGCGTATGCTCAAAAAGTGAGAGACCATTTGGTGAACATCACGGGGTTGCCTCTTGAAACGGCTCCCAACCTCATCGAGGCAACGCAAGATTGCGGTGCTTTTGTTCAAATGTCAGGGATACTCAAGCGGATTGCTGTCAAGATTTCCAAGATCTGTCACGACCTGCGTTTGTTGTCGAGCGGACCCCGCGCGGGGATTGGTGAAATCAATCTGCCGGCGGTTCAGGCGGGTTCGAGCATCATGCCAGGCAAGGTCAATCCCGTCATCCCCGAGGTGGTGAATCAGGTCGCCTACGAAGTGATCGGCAATGATGTCACGATCAGTTTTGCAGCCGAGGCGGGTCAGTTGCAACTCAATGCCTTTGAGCCTGTGATCGCGTATTCGATGTTTCGCAGTGTCACGCATTTAACGAATGCCTTTCATACTCTTGAGCATAAGTGTGTGCGCGGGATTACTGCCAATGAATCGAGGATTAAAGAGTTGTTTGACCGATCGATTGTCTTGGTCACGGCTTTGAATCCCTATATCGGCTATCAGCATGCGACCGAAGTCGCACAAGAAGCC
Organism: Bordetella parapertussis; assembly: GCA_945868195.1. GTDB lineage: Bacteria > Pseudomonadota > Gammaproteobacteria > Burkholderiales > Burkholderiaceae_B > Zwartia. The sequence continues at coordinate 2,256 of CAMBLP010000164.1, read as the reverse complement.
CTCCTGACGGGTAAGCGTGTCTACGATATTGTGTTGGAGCGTGGTCTGCTCACTGCTGAAAAGCTTGATGACATTTTGAAACCGGAGTCGATGACGACGCCGAGATTGCCGTTACGCTGAGTTTATGTTTCTCTCAGCACGCAACGATCGCCGCTCGCTTTGCGCTCGACCATGACAGAGGACAGTTGAGGCAGGGCGGGCTTTAACTGTTTTCTGATAAAGCCACAGAGATTTTCAAGCGTTGCTGGACCGAGGTGTTCAATCTCATCCAGAAAGCGATGGTCCAGCATTTCTTTAACGCGCGCGACTTGTTGCCGCAGGTAGCCAAGATCCACCAGCATGCCTGTCTTGGGGTCGGCATAGCCCGAGACGGTGACTTCGGCCTCGTAAGTGTGGCCGTGTATGCGCAGACTGCCTTCGGTTTCGATCGCTCGGCGTAAAGTATGCGCGGCCTCAAAGTAAAAGCGCTGCGAAAGCTCGTACCTAGGAGCATCTCCGTTGGGGTTGTTATCTTGGGGTTGGGTTGCGCTCATCAACGGATCTCTAAAACTTTGTGTGTTTGCACGGATAGACGCCAGGACGGATGGCTCTGGCAATAGGCAATCGCGGCTCGTGTGTTGGCCAGCCGATCTGGACCATCCATCGCCTGGAGCAGATAGTGCTCAAAGCGGCTGGAACCTAGGTCGTCGGGCATGAGTGTGGGTTGAGGAAAGACGAGCTTGAGCTCATGTCCTTCGCGCTGGACCCAGGGGGCGCCGGCTTTGGGACTGACGCAAATCCAGTCGATGCCTGTTGGGGCCTCGAGCGTGCCATTGGTCTCAACAGCGATTTCAAAGCCTTTGGCATGAAGAGCTTCGATTAAATCCTGATCGACTTGCAGGAGGGGCTCGCCTCCGGTCAACACGACATACTGGTGCGCATGTCCCGCAGGCCAGAGCGCGGCGATCTGTTCGGCGAGCGCGAGTGCGTCTTGAAACTTGCCGCCAAGCGTACCGTCCGTGCCGACAAAGTCTGTATCACAAAACTTGCAGACGGCAGTGAACCGGTCTTCTTCGCGTCCGGTCCAGAGATTACAGCCGGTGAAACGACAAAAGACCGCGGGCCGCCCGGCGCGCAGTCCTTCGCCTTGCAGCGTGTAAAAAATTTCTTTTACGCTATAGGTCATTGATTTCAATGCTTAAAAAAATCCAATTCTGGCATTGTAATCGTAGCGCAGAGGGTCGCCGTCCTGAACTCCCTGACAGAGACTTTAAATGTCATCCGGGGTGTGTATAGTAACTATTCCTTATTTGACGCTCTCGCTTTGGGAGGTCTTTCTTCTAGGGGTCGTATTTTGGGTTTGTTTGAGCGTTTTTTAACCGTCTGGGTGGGCTTGGGTATTTTGGCAGGTGTGGGTCTCGGTTTATGGGTCCCAGACGCGTTCACCGTGATTGCGGGGCTGGAGTTTGCGCACGTTAACCTCGTCGTCGCGGTCCTGATCTGGATCATGATTTATCCCATGATGATTCAGATCGACTGGTCGTCGATCAAACAAGTCGGTCAAAAGCCCCGCGGGCTGTTGTTGACCTTGGTGGTCAACTGGCTGATCAAGCCTTTCACGATGGCTGCGCTCGGGGTTCTCTTTTTCGAATATATTTTTGCGCCCTGGGTCGATCCGCAGACCGCGAGTGAGTACATCGCTGGCATGATCTTGCTGGGTGTAGCGCCCTGCACGGCGATGGTGTTTGTCTGGAGTCAACTGGTCAAAGGCGATGCGAGTTACACCTTGGTGCAGGTCTCGGTCAATGACCTCGTGATGGTGTTCGCGTTTGCTCCAATCGCGGCGTTTTTGCTGGGTGTTACGTCTTTGACTGTTCCCTGGGAAACCTTGTTGCTTTCGACGCTGTTGTATGTGGTGTTGCCCTTGATCGCAGGGGTGCTGACGCGCGAGTTGTTGATGCGCAAGTCGCGAACAGCGGTCTCGAGTTTTGTAGCGGCGCTTAAGCCTTGGTCGATTGTGGGTTTAATCGCGACTGTTGTCTTGTTATTTGGCTTTCAAGCCAATACGATCGTGGCGCAACCGCTTGTGATTGGCATGATTGCTATCCCCTTGATTTTGCAGACTTATGGCATTTTTGCGCTGAGCTGGCTGGGTGCGCGTTGGCTCAAACTGCCTAAAAATATTGCCGGACCCGCCTGCTTGATCGGGACTTCTAATTTCTTTGAGTTGGCCGTTGCGGTCGCGATTTCTTTGTTTGGCTTGAACTCGGGCGCAGC
>CAMBLP010000163.1 GCA_945868195.1 Bordetella parapertussis | reverse complement strand
AGACCCCTCTATTCACGGTATCCTGGTGCAATTGCCTTTGCCTGCTCACATCGACGCGCACCTTGTCATCGAAACCATCTCCGCAAACAAAGACGTCGATGGCTTTCACATCAGCAATGCTGGCTTGCTCATGATCGGCAAGCCGCTCTTCAGACCCTGCACACCTTACGGTGTCATGAAAATGCTCGAGTCCGAACAGGTTTCTTTGAGAGGCGCAGTCGCTGTCGTGATTGGCGCAAGCAATATCGTAGGAAAGCCGATGGCCATGCTGCTGCAAAGCGCAGGCGCCACGGTGACGATTTGCAACTCCAAAACAAAAGACCTGGGTTGGCACACACGACATGCGGATATTCTTGTTGTCGCCACGGGCAAGCCTAAAATGATCGATGCGAGCATGGTCAAAGCTGGGGCGATTGTGATTGATGTCGGCATTAACCGCGAGGCAGATGGAAAACTCTGTGGTGATGTTGATTTTGAAAGCGTGAAAACTGTCGCCGGAGCTATCACGCCCGTGCCTGGCGGTGTCGGACCCATGACGATTGCGATGTTATTGGTCAATACGGTCGAGGCCGCTGAACGCGCTCAACAAAGGTAGGCTAGAAACATGAATCCTCTTATCGTCCCGATGGATACATTGGTCGATTACGCATCGATCACTCCAAATCACGTCAGTGAAGCCATCGAGCAGCTCCTTGCGAAAGCTCGTACAGCGATCGATGTTGCCGCCGATCCCTCTCTCGCTCCGTCTTGGGACGCCATCGTGACGCCGCTTGATGATGCCTCGGAGCCATTGTGGCGCGCGTGGTCGATCGCCGGCCACTTGAATGCTGTGGTCAACACACCAGAGTTACGCGATGTCTACAACGAGATGCTCGGACCGATCAGTGAGTTTTCAACTTGGGTTGGCCTGCACGAAGGTCTCTACAAGCAATATCAGCGCTTGCGTGACGCCGAGGCGTTTCCAACATGGTCTGCTGCCCGCCGTCGGGTCATTGACCTTGCGTTGCGCGATTTCAAACTCAGCGGCGTTGAATTGCAAGGCGAGGCTCGGGCTCTTTATGCCACAAACTCAGACCGTCAATCTCAAGTTTCCCAAAAGTTTTCAGAGAACGTGCTCGATGCCACCGATCGCTGGTCGCTCATCATTGAAGACATCAAACGTCTAGATGGCATCCCCGAGGACACCCTGGCTTCGCTCAAGGACCCTTTGGCCGATCGCTGGACGCTCAATCTCAAAATGCCTTGTTATTTGCCGGTGATTCAATACGCGCACGATCGCGAATTGCGTCGTACGCTCTACCATGCCTATGCAACGCGCGCCTCAGATCAGGGCGATACGAGCCTGGACAACTCTCCGTTAATCGAAGAGGCACTGTCATTGCGTGCCGAAGAATCCCAGCTCCTGGGTTTTCAGCATTTTGCTGACCTGCGTCTGCAAACACGCATGGCCGATAGCGCCGAAGAAGTCATGGACTTTTTGCGTCAGCTCGCCAAACGCGCAAAACCCTTCGCCGAACGGGATCTCACCGAGCTCAAAGCATTTGCCAAAAGTGAACTGGGATTGAGTGAATTACACCCATGGGACGTCCCCTATGCTTCGGAGCGTCTGCGTGAAGCACGCTATGCGTACTCTGAAGATGAAGTCAAGCAGTACTTTACCGAACCTCGTGTTTTGAATGGACTATTTGAAGTCGTCGAGACTTTGTTCGGCGTCAAACTAACGCCCTACAAACTGAACGGCTGGCATGAGGACGTTCGGGCGGCAAAAGTTCTAAATCCTTCAGGTGAAATCCTGGGATACCTGATTTTGGATTTATACGCGCGATCCGGAAAACAAGGCGGCGCTTGGGTCGATAGCGAACGTAATCGTCGTAAACGCTTGTCAACGGTTCAAACGCCCGTGATTTATTTGACATGCAATTTTGCCCGCCCTCAAGGTGATCGCCCTGCTTTGCTGACGCATGATGACGTCATCACACTTTTTCATGAGAGTGGTCATGCCTTGCACGCATTGCTCTCTGAGGTGGACGAGCCCGGTGTTTCAGCTTTTGCGGCCGTTGAGTGGGACGCCATCGAGCTTCCTTCGCAGTTTATGGAAAACTTTTGTTGGGAATGGCAGGTCCTGCAGCGTTTGACCTCGCACATCGATAACCACGAATCCTTGCCCAAAGATCTCTACGATCGGATGAAAGCAGCACGTAATTTCCAAAGTGGCATGCAAACCGTACGTCAAATCGAATTTTCACTGTTTGACATCCAGTTGCATAACCGTACTCAAGGTCTATCGATTGCCGAAGTTCTCACACAACTCGATCAAGTCCGAGAGGAAGTCGCGGTGATACGTCCTCCTAGCTGGCATCGGTTCCCGCATAGTTTTTCACACCTTTTTGCTGGTGGTTACGGTGCGGGCTATTACAGTTACAAATGGGCTGAGGTCTTGTCCGCCGATGCCTTCGAAGCCTTTGAAGAGGCAGCAGCGCGCAGCGCAGTCTCTGCCCATCAAGCCTCTAGAGGTCTTGGCACACTCGATCCAGTGACAGGCATGAAGTTTCGTCGTGAAGTACTGGCGGTGGGTGGCACTCGCTCTGCGGCCGAGTCCTTCAGTGCCTTTCGCGGTCGCCCCCCAAAAATGGATGCACTACTCCGTCATAGCGGTATGCTCGACGAGTCCATGCAATGATGAAGCGTGTCCTGTTGGGCCTGATGGCGTTGAGCATCATGTTTTTAGCCGGGTGTTCAGATCCCAATCAAAAATGGTCTCTTTATGACGTGTCCGGACATTTACCGGACTTGAGATTTTCTCTCGTTGGTGAAGGTAATAAAACCATCACTCAACATGACCTCAAAGACAAAACCGTCCTGATGTTTTTTGGCTATGCCAGCTGTCCTGACATCTGTCCGACAACGATGGCTCAACTCACCGCAGTATTGGAAAATCTAGGCGACGCTGCTAAAGATGTTCGTATTATCTTTGTGAGCGTCGATCCGCACCGCGATAAACCTGATGTACTGCAAGCCTACGTGAATGCCTTTAATAAGAATGCGATAGGTTTAACGGGCAATGAAAAACAGGTTGCCGATCTTGCTCGCCGCTATCGTGTTGCCTATCAAATTGAAAAACCCAAGCCGGGTGATGATGCCAAAATCTACGATGTGACGCATAGCCGTGGCGTCTTTATTTTTGATAAAAAGGGGCGCGCACGACTGCTCGCGCCCGATACAGAGAAGGTTGATGTGGTCACTCAGGACTTGCGTCAACTGCTTTTGATGGGCCGATAACCTGCCTGTTTGATGGCAAGCTCAACTTGTTCAACATCATGCGCACCTGAAATGGTGACGGTATGCGTCGGCACATCGCATAAAACACTCGCCTCGGGCGCCACACTGTGTACACTGACTGTAATGGTCTTCACGCAGTGATTGCATGTCATATCAATAACTTGGAATGATGTCATGACCATGATCCTTCATTTTTAGTGGAATCTAAATCGTTTGATGATTTCAACATGGTAGAGCAAATATCCCTTGATGTGACAGAGCACCACATAGAATTGGCGATCAAGGGGATGACCTGTGCGTCCTGTGTACTCCGGGTAGAAAAGGCGCTTGAAAAAGTACCAGGCGTGGCTCGGGCCCACGTTAATCTGGCTACACATCGCGCCTACATCAGTTTTAGTTCTTCGGTCCAAGAACCACAGTCGCTGCTCAATGACTTGCTTAATGCCTCAGAAAAAGCGGGATACGAAGCAGCCTTGATTGACAGCGCTCAAGTCACAGAGGATGGACTTGCGGCTGAGCAAGAGCAAGAGACCCATGCACTCAATCGCTCCTTGACACTTGCGCTGATTCTGACCTTGCCTGTTTTTGTCCTAGAAATGGGCGCGCATCTGTTTCCCGCGATTCATCAATGGATTCACGAAACGATCGGTATGCAACGCAGTTGGTGGTTGCAAGCACTGCTCACCACACTAATTTTATTGGGTCCTGGACGCAGCTTTTTTACCAAAGGCTTTCCAGCGCTTTGGCGGCTCGGTCCAGACATGAACTCTTTGGTCGCACTGGGCGCCTCAAGTGCCTGGCTGTATTCCATGGTGACGACCTTTAAGCCGGAATGGTTACCCGAAGGGGCCCGACACGTCTATTTTGAAGCCGCCGCGGTGATCGTGACACTCATTCTTTTTGGGCGAGTGCTCGAGTTACGCGCGCGCGGACGCACAGGAACAGCGATTAAACATCTCATGGGGCTACAACCTAGACAGGCTCGCGTCATGGTCGATGGCGTGGCCACGGATATCAATATCGAGTTGGTCAAGCCTGGCGACTTGATCTTGGTGCGTCCGGGAGAAAAAGTGGCGACGGATGGCGTCGTGACTGAAGGACAAGCTTATGTTGACGAGTCTATGATTACGGGTGAGCCGATCCCTGTCACCAAGCACCTGGGTGAGCGCGTCACGGCGGGAACACTCAACACGACGACAAGTTTTACCTACCGCACCACCCACACCGGTGCGCAAACGGTTCTAGCCCGCATTATTCGCATGGTTGAAACTGCGCAAGGCGCGAAACTTCCGATTCAAGCTGTCGTGGATCGGGTCACGGCGCGTTTTGTACCGGTCATCATGCTGTGTGCATTGCTGACTTTTTTAACTTGGCTGGCGCTTGGACCTCCACCCAGCATCAGTTATGCGCTCGTCAATGCTGTAGCCGTGCTGATCATTGCCTGCCCTTGCGCAATGGGACTGGCCACACCAACCTCGATTATGGTGGGAACGGGTCGGGCCGCGGAGTTGGGCGTTTTATTTCGACAAGGTGAGGCACTACAACGACTACGCGATGTCACGGTGATCGCTTTTGACAAGAC
>CAMBLP010000162.1 GCA_945868195.1 Bordetella parapertussis | reverse complement strand
ATTTAACGGGGCAGCCTGCCAAGCGCGCGATGATGCAAGTGGGGAGTGCCTTAGACCTTTTGGCAGCGCGGACAAAAATAGGTCGCGCGCTGACCTTGCACGATGCGTTTAATGGGGGTGGCGCAACGCTTGCAGGGTTCGCCGTCCCGCTCATAGACGGCTGCATACAAGGTGAAATAGGCCCCTGCTTCGCCGGTCGCGTTCACATAGTCTCTTAGCGTGCTGCCGCCAGACTGCAGCGCGTCATTGAGTGTGCTTTGTAGTGCGGTGACTAGACGCTCGCAACGCGCGAGAGAAACCCTCGCTGCTTGCGTTTTAGGGTGAATACGCGCTCTAAATAAGCTTTCAGAAGCGTAGATATTGCCGGCACCGACGACAACATCACCCGCAAGCAAAGCTTGTTTGATCGACATTTTCCGCCCAGTCAGGCCTTTTTTGAGCCATTTCGCATCAAAGCCCGGATCGAAGGGTTCGATGCCTAATTTGCTGATCAAGGGATGGTGTTCGATGGGCCCGGCACTCTTTGGGTGCCATAAAACCGAGCCAAAGCGACGTGGGTCGTGAAGGCGCAAGGTGACGTGCTCAAACTGCCACTCCACGTGGTCATGTTTTCTGAGGAGTTCGCCATGCAGCACGCTGCGCAAAGAGCCTGACATACCCAAATGGATCAGTTGCGTGCCGTGATCGAACTCGATTAACAGGTACTTGCCGCGCCGTCGACAGGCTCGTACAACCTGCCCGGCCACCAAGTCAGGTAGATCTTTCGGGACGGGCCAGCGCATGCGAGGTTCGTGCACGATCATTCTTTTGAGCGTGTGACCTGTTGCAACGGCGTCAATCCCCCGGCGAGTTGTTTCGACTTCTGGTAGTTCTGGCATGGCTGAGTGCTAACATCCGTTCACTGAATCTGTTGATTGTGCCACCAACTAGGCGGGTCGAGTGAAGTCGTTGTTTAAATCAATCTTTTACCAAGTCTGCGCCTCAGCTCTGATAGGGGGTGCAGCTCTGCTATGGGTCTCGAGCGTTCTGGCGCAAGCCGGTCCTGCCAAAGGGGTGGGGCAAAGCGCCCAGCTTCAAATCAAACCGCGCGTGCCTGAGTCGCAGAGCATTCGCCTGCGCGCGGGTCAGGTGCCCGAGGTGACGCTGACCTCAACGATATTGTTTCGCATTCTGGCCTCAGAGATTTCCGCTCAGCGAGGCACTTATTTGCCCGCGGGCAAGACCATGCTGGATCTGAGTCGCGAGCTGGGCGACTACCGCTTGGCGCGTCGCGCGTTGGAGTTTTATCTCGCGGGCGGCAATTTACCTGGCGCGCTTGATGCCTCAAGAGTCTGGCTTCGCTTGATGCCGGATGACCCGGAGGCTTCCTCGACGGAAATGGCGCTTGCGGCGGCCTCTGGGCAAACCAGTGGCCTGGCGGCGGCGTTGCGCAAACAAATTGACGCAGCGAGTGACAAGTCCGCGGCGATTGGCCAGGCGTTTGCGGTCTTGAGCCGTATGCCCGACAAGCGCGCGGCATTACGGATTTTGAGCACGGCGATTGGCGACAGCAATGCAAGACATTTGGCTGCGGGACATATGGCGCTGGCCGATATGGCGCGGGCTGCAGGTGAAAACGAACGCTCCCTAGAAGAATCTCGCCTGGCTTTAGCTGCCGCACCGCGCTCAGAAGAAGCCGCGTTGCGGGTATTCGAATATGGTTTAAGTGTCGATCCCGATCGTGCTTTGCGTGAAGCCACTGAGTTTGTGGCTTTGCAGCCAAACTCAAGACGCCTACGCGTATTGCTGGCGAGCCATCTTTCCGAGCGCGGTCTATTTGACGCGGCAATGGCCGAAATGACGTCAATGCTCAAGCGCTCACCCGAGGACTTCGATCTGCTGTTTATGCAAGCTCAGGTTTCCTATCGCGCCAAAAAGCTTGAGCAGGCGCGAGGTTTTCTGGATCAGTATGTCTCTGTTCAAGAGCAACGCTTGCGCGCCTCTGCGGCTGCAGGGGCGACGGATGCCCCCGGCGCGCTTGCAGAGGCCTACCAGCTACTTTCTAAAATTGCCGAAGAGCAAGGTCAACTTGACGAAGCGGTGAGCTTGCTTGCCAAAATTGACGATCCATCGATGCGCTACACCTCGCGGATCCGACAAGCGCTTATTCGTGCGAAACAAAAACGTGTCGATGAAGGCTTAGCCTTGATTGATTCGGCCAATGCGCAAACAGATGAGGAAATCATGATGGGGGCCTCGGCAGGCGCGCAGATTCTGCGCGATGCCAACCGAGTGTCCGAAGCCATCAAGCGGATGCAAGCCCTCGATCAGCGGATGCCTGACTCTATCAATGTTAAATACGAGCTCGCGATGCTGCATGAGCGCGCGAATCAAATGCGTGAGACTGAGCGCTTGTTACGGCAGGTGATCGCTTTGGATCCAGGGCATGCGCATGCGCACAATGCTTTGGGTTATTCTTTGGCGGATCGCAATCAACGCTTGCCCGAAGCTCTGGCGCTTATTACGCGCGCACTTGAGATTGCCCCCAAAGATCCTTTTATTCTCGATAGCATGGGCTGGATCAAGTTTCGAAAGGGACGGTTCCAAGAGGCCGTGGATTATTTGCAGCGCGCTTATGCGATCCGCCCCGAGGCCGACATTGCCGCCCACTTGGGAGAGGTGCTTTGGAAACTGGGCCGACAAGGCGAGGCCCGAACCATTTGGGCGCAGGGCGTAAGCCAAGATGCCTCAAATAAAACGCTGCAAGAGACTCTCAAGCGATTCGGAGTGAAGCCTTGATCTGGTTGAGGCTAACGGCCCTGTCTGCGCTGGCGCTCGTTTTAGCCGGGTGTGCTGCACCTGTCCCTCCGACTCAGAGGTCTGCGACAGAAGTACCCTCTATGAATGAACTCGTCCGTCAAGGGCGCTTCGCCTTGCGCGCAGAGGGGCCATCTGAGCCGCCCGAAGCAGTGCAGGGCAGCTTGGGGTGGCGAGATGTTGGTGGCCGCCTAACCCTAGATCTGAACAACCCTTTTGGAAGCACCTTGGCACGCGTGCAGGTCGATCCTGGTCAGGCGGTGTTGACGCAGGCGAACGGCGAGTCGATGCGTTCGCCCGATCCGGATACCTTGGTGCAGCAGGTGATGGGTCGGCGCGTCCCTGTCCGGGATATTCGCACATGGTTGCGTATCCCTTTGCGCGCAGTGCCCACGATGCAGCAAGTCAAACGCGATGAGCAAGGTCGCATCATTTCTTTTGCGCAAAGCGGCTGGGGCGTAGAGCTTGGGCGCTTTGATGCGCAAGGACCCAGGCTCATGGTCTTGTCCCGCATTGAGGGGACCATGCAAGTCATGATCCGCCTCGTCGTGGACGCACCTTGAGCGCAAGGAGTTGAGGTCAAACCATGCTGTATGACCTGCCCGCACCGGCCAAACTCAATCTCTTTTTGCACGTCATCGGTAGGCGCGCGGATGGCTATCACCTGCTGCAGACCGTATTTCGGTTCGTGAGTCTGGCCGATCGACTAGATATCGATACGCGCGCAGATGGCCAAATGACTCGGGAAACGGATATGCAAGGCGTTGCGCACGATGAGGATCTCGTGGTGCGTGCGGCCTGCCTTTTGCAGCAAACCACCGGGACAAAGCAGGGCGCGCACATCCATGTTCGCAAGCAAATACCTTCCGGCGCCGGTCTTGGCGGTGGCTCAAGTGACGCTGCTACGGTACTCATCGCCTTAAATCGTCTTTGGGGTACCGGGTTGAATCGGGTGCAGCTCATGCAGCTGGGCCTGCAGTTGGGAGCAGATGTGCCGGTCTTTATCTTTGGGCAAAATGCATTTGCCGAGGGCGTCGGCGAGCAGCTGACCTCAGTTGACTTGCCGCAAGGGGCTTTTTTGATCGTCCAGCCGGCTCAGAGCGTGCCAACCCAAGGCATTTTTCAGGCGCCTGATTTGACAAGAGACACTGAAACGGTCAAAATAATGGACTTTTCTGAGCGCCAGATGATCACTCGTTTGGGGTTTGGTCATAATGATCTGCAGCCAGTGGTTTTAAACCGCTTCCCGGTTGTACGTCAGACGCACGATTGGCTAGAAAAAGCCGGTTTTAAGGCGCGAATGACTGGGTCTGGATCCTGTTTTTTTATCGGGTTCCAGAGTGTTGAGCAGGCCGAGGTGGCACAGCAGAAAATGCTCGCTAAAATACGTGTAGATTTTTTCGATATTGCGAGTGCAGGATTAGTGGAGGTTGCTGATCCTCGTTTTGCAAACCCGATACAGGCCACGATGGTTTGTGAGGGTTTAACAGAACACCCACTGCGGTATTGGATTGAAAGCTAGTTGGGGAGTCGCCAAGCTGGTTAAGGCACCGGATTTTGATTCCGGCATGCGAAGGTTCGAATCCTTCCTCCCCAGCCCCGATTTGTGTTGAGCTGTTCCACATTTGTTTCTGACGGTCTGTGACTGCCCCCATCATGCCTACTGATAGTTTCATGATCTTTACCGGCACCGCGAACACGCGGTTGGCCGTTGATGTGGTCAATCATCTGGACATGTCCTTGGGTCGTATGACCGTTGGCCGTTTCTCCGACGGCGAGGTGATGGCTGAAATCAATGAAAACGTCCGCGGTAAAGACGTTTTTGTACTGCAGCCAACCTGTGCCCCGACCAATGACAATCTCATGGAAGTGATGGTGATGGTTGATGCGCTACGTCGCGCTTCTGCTGGACGTATTACTGCAGCCATCCCCTATTTTGGTTATGCGAGACAGGACCGTCGCCCGCGTTCGGCGCGTGTGGCCATCACAGCCAAGGTTGTGGCCAACATGCTCCAAGTCGCAGGTGTTGACCGCGTCCTGACCATGGATCTCCACGCAGACCAGATCCAAGGTTTTTTTGATATTCCGGTCGACAATATTTACGCAGGTCCGATTTTGTTAGGTGATATTTGGCGGCGTAACCTGAGCAACCTCGTTGTGGTGTCGCCCGATAT
>CAMBLP010000161.1 GCA_945868195.1 Bordetella parapertussis | reverse complement strand
GGTTCAGTGGGCATGTTGGATCAGCATCGCATGCGAACAGGCAAGTTGCTCGCGGATGACTGGCCTCGTGTGACGCATGCGGTACAGAAAATGCAGGATGCTCAAATGTATATCGATGAGACTCCCGCACTGAGTTCGGTAGAAGTACGCGCTCGAGCGCGTCGTTTGGCGCGTCAGTGCGGCAAGCTTGGGCTCATCGTGATCGACTATTTACAACTCATGGGCGCGAGCTCAGCTGGCGAGAATCGGGCGACCGAGATTTCTGAGATTAGCCGGTCTCTCAAAGCGCTTGGCAAAGAACTGGAGTGTCCAGTGATCGCCTTGTCTCAGCTTAATCGCAGTCTCGAACAGCGGCCTAACAAACGACCTGTAATGAGCGATTTGCGCGAATCCGGCGCAATCGAACAAGATGCTGACTTGATCCTGTTTATTTATCGCGACGAGGTCTACAACCCTGATTCGCCCGATAAGGGGACTGCAGAAATCATTATCGGCAAACAGCGAAACGGTCCGATTGGGACAATTCGTTTGACGTTCCAGGGCTCGAGTACGCGTTTCTTGAATTTTGCGGGTGGTAGCGCGAGTTATTAATTCACTCTGGGGTTGTTCATCGCAACAGCTTGACGGTTTTGAACAAGCTGTCTGATCTTGACGGCATCACCGATGCGTGCGCCTTTGCCATCTGCATTCAACAGCACGATGGCGGTGTCACGGTTATTGATGCGTGCCACCATCACGAGGCACTGTCCCGCCTCGTTAATAAAACCCGTCTTTGAGACTCTGATGTCCCAGTTTGGGTTTGTCACGAGCCTATTGGTATTGCGAAAAAGCGTCGCATGTCCACGCGCTGAGATTTCGTGTTGTTGATTGGTTGAGTAATAGCGAATGCTGGAGCGTGCGGCTGTTGCTTGCATTAACTTGACTAAATCTCTTGGCGTGGCGACATTGGCGCTTGACAGCCCAGTAGGTTCGACAAAACGACTGTTGTTCATGCCTAATTCACGCGCTTTGTTGTTCATTGCGGCAACAAAAGCGGGCATACCACCGGGATAGTGACGCCCCAAGGCATTAGCGGCACGGTTTTCTGAAGACATGAGCGCTAAATGCAGCATGTCACCACGCGAGAGTCTCTGACCCACGGCGAGGCGTGAACGACTGAACTTCACAACATCGACGTCTGCTTGCGTGATTTGTAACATTTCATCAAGCGGTTGTTTTGAGTCGACGACAATCAGCGCCGTCATTAATTTTGTGATCGAAGCGATCGGGCGGGCGACCTCATCGTTACGAGAAAAAAGCACGGCCTTGCTGTTCAGATCTTGGACGAAGACTACGTTTGAGCGCAAGCCGCTCGAGGGATTTCCAGATTTTTGATCGACTTGGGCGCGTTTTGCGCTAGCAGCAGTTGTGACGGCTGCGGTCGTGGCGCCTGCGGCAAGTGCTTTTCTTGTGTTAGGGGTAGGTTTAGCACCACGGGTCCCTTGAGGCGTCCCTGCAGGCGCAGCTTTTTTCTTTTTTGAGTTAGCGGTTGTGGCTGCTTTTTTTCTTGTTGCAGATTTATTTTTGGTTGCCGCAGTCTTGCTTGTCGTTTTTTTAGCTTGTGAGGCTTTCGGTTTGGATGCTTGGGTGCCAGAAGTGCTTGTATTTTGAGCAAGCGTTGAGGTGCTCGAAAGTGCCAAGCTCAGACAAACTAAGCTTGAAAGACATAGCTTTCGTAGGGGGAAAAAGAGACTTAAACGCATTCCCAGCGCCCTCATAAGTATAAAAACTATGCAAATTATATACTTAGCTGAGAAAGTTAAACTGTTTATTTATCAAAATTCATAAAAACAAGGGTTTACCCTTAATTCAAGTCTTTTTTTTATCTTATGTATCAAACTTTGCCGCGGTTAGTTTCAACGCTAAATCGAATGCTGTACGAAGAGAGCTTGGATCCGCAACACCACGCCCAGCAATATCGAATGCAGTGCCATGATCCACACTGGTTCGCACAAAAGGTAAGCCGACCGTCACATTGACGCCCTCGTCAATGCCAAGGTATTTGATGGGAATCAGGCCTTGGTCGTGATATTGCGCCACGCAAATGTCAAACTCGCCATTGCGCGCGCGCATAAAAACGGTGTCACCAGGCCAAGGACCCGAAGCATCAATGCCTTTGGCGCGTGCCAACGCAATGGCTGGCGCAATAATGTCTAAGTCCTCTCTTCCAAATTTACCTTGTTCACCCGCATGCGGATTCAGCCCTGCCACCGCAACACGGGGTGAGGGGATACCCATCCCACGACATGCCGAAGCGGCGAGTTCGATTGTTCGTAACTCGAGATCCGTGCTCAGTGATGTGGGAACTGCAGAAAGAGGAATATGGATCGTTACTAACATCACTCTGAGTTGGTCGTTGACCAACATCATGGCGACGTGAGATGTCTCGGAGCGCTCTGCAAGAATTTCAGTATGGCCTGGAAAGTCTACACCTGCGGCATGCATAGATTCTTTGTTCAGAGGCGCCGTGACAATCGCGCGAACGCGCCCCGCCAATGCATCATCAATCGCAGCGTGAAGCGCTTGTACAGCCGCATGTCCCGCGCGTGCATCGACCACGCCAAAGGGTAGTTCCTTGGGCAAAGCGGGCGTGGTCGCTCGTACAAAAATAAATCCGGGCTGTTGAAAATCGTCGGACAAAGAGTCTTCGGGTGCGAGTTCGACAATCTTGAGCGACAAGTTCAGCTGCGCGCAAGCACGCCTTAACGCACCTGCATCGCCATACACGACGCAGGGTGCCTTGAGTCCTTGAGCATGCAGTTTGACGACAATCTCGGGCCCAATACCGGCTGCATCGCCGACCGTCATCGCGAGCGGGATACGGTTCAGGGCGAGTCCCGCCTTTGATATGACAGACATGGTTAAAGCACTTCGCCCGCGTAGTCGGCCAAACGCGAGCGTTCTCCGCGCTGCAGCGTGACATGACCCGCATGCGGCCAACCTTTGAAACGATCCACCACAAAAGTCAGTCCAGAACTTCCCTCTGTCAGGTAGGGCGTATCGATCTGTGCGATGTTGCCCAAGCAAATGACTTTTGTGCCGGGACCCGCGCGCGTGATCAAGGTTTTCATTTGCTTTGGCGTCAGGTTTTGCGCTTCGTCGATGATTAAATATTTGTTCAAGAAAGTGCGGCCTCGCATAAAGTTCAGCGATTTGATTTTGATACGCGAGCGGATCAAATCCATCGTGCCAGCGCGACCCCAGTCATGCGTTTGACCATTTGCAACGGAAGAGCCGCCATCGGTTTCTCCCATCGTAAGCACTTCGAGATTATCCTCAAGCGCGCCCATCCAGGGTTGCATTTTTTCTTCTTCAGTGCCGGGTAGAAAACCTATGTCCTCACCAACCGGAACGGTGACACGGGTCATGATGATCTCGGTGTAGCGTTTGGTTTCAAGGACTTGCGCAAGACCTGCGGCGAGTGTCATGAGTGTTTTACCCGTACCTGCTTGTCCAAGCAATGAAACAAAGTCACAGTCAGGATTCATTAATAAATTCATCGCGAAATTTTGTTCGCGGTTACGGGCTGTGACGCCCCAGACATTATTTTTTCCATGGGTAAAGTCACGCAGCGTCGCGAGTACCGCACTTTTACCGTTCACTTCGCGCACCTGCGCATACAAGGGCATGGGGCCTTCAAAATAAACAAATTGATTCACCATAAATTGGTGACAGAGCGGCCCTGAAATGCGATAAAAGGTTGTGCCACCTTGCTGCCAAGACTCCACACCTTTGCCGTGTTTATTCCAAAAGTTATCGGGGAGCGCGAGTGTGCCGCTATAGAGTAGGTCCGAGTCCTCAAGGACCTGATCATTGAAATAGTCTTCTGCGGAAAGCGAAAGCGTCCGCGCTTTGAGACGCATATTGATGTCTTTGGAGACCAATACGACTTCGCGATCGGTGAACTTGTTGGCCAAAGCCCGGACAACCCCCAAAATCTGATTGTCGGCTTTCCCCATCGGAAGATCCGGCGGGAGCGTGCTGGCCATTAATGTGGTTTGAAAAAATAATCGACCCGTCGCGTCTTTGTGGCCGAGCCCGCTTAGGGGCAGACCAAGATCGAGATCACGATGCTCGCCGACCAAGGTATCAAGAGAGCGACTGACCTGTCGTGCGTTACGAGCGACCTCGGACATGCCTTTCTTTTGATGATCCAACTCTTCAAGCGTCATCATCGGGAGAAAGACATCGTGCTCTTCGAATCTAAAGAGCGAGCTTGGGTCGTGCAACAGGACATTGGTGTCGAGCACGAAAAGTTTGCGTAGCTGTGGGCTCGAAGATTTGTTCGCAGTTTTTTTCGCATCAGGTGACTTGGAAAGTTTCTGACGAGCGGATTTCTCTATTGGATTTTTGTTGTTGCTTTGCTCAGAGGAGAGTCCGGAAAGATCGAGGGTAATTGATTTCGAAGGTTTGACGGTCTCCGGCGGTTCAACCGCCGAGGGCGCAGCAACAGGGTTCTGGCTGATTGCTTTTGTGCTCAAAGCCTCACGCGTTGGCTCACTGCGTTTAAAAGGTACTTGAGCCGAAATATTGGGTTCTAGCTTGAGATCTGCGACATCGAGAATAGCGGCAGGGCGTGAGGGTAGCTTTGGCAATGGCATTAAGGAGTTCTCTTAAGAGGGAAGGGAGCGATAAAAGGAGCGTAGGGCAGAGCAATCAGGTCAGGCTGCGCGCAGCCTGGAGTACCTCTTGGGCATGTCCTGGTACCTTAAGTCCGCGCCAGGCTTGAACAAGTTTGCCGCGCGCATCAATTAAGAAGGTGCTGCGCTCAATGCCGCGTACTTGTTTGCCATACATTTGCTTGAGTTTGATCACGCTGTAGGCGTTACAAACGTTCTCGTCAGTATCTGCGATCAGAGGAAACGGTAACGTGAGTTTTTTTGAAAAATTCTCATGCGATTTCAAGGAGTCGCGCGACACGCCAATCACAACGCAGCCGTTGGCTAAAAACTCATCGTGTAAATCA
>CAMBLP010000160.1 GCA_945868195.1 Bordetella parapertussis | reverse complement strand
GGCGTGACCAAGCTGGTGACTGTCAATGTGCTCGAGGACGAAGAAGTCCGCAGCGGCATCAAGACCTTTTCGCAGTGGCCAACCGTCCCTCAGTTGTATGTCGGCGGCGAGTTTATCGGCGGCTCAGACATCATGGGCGAGATGAACGCCAGCGGCGAACTCAAGACCGCCCTCGATCAGGCTGGCGCCACCACATAATCTTACGACGACGTAACGTCGGCGGGTCAGTGGGATGACGGGAGCTCGACTCTCCGTATCGTTATTTCCGAAGATTCGAGAGGCGCCGAATCAAAAGCGGTGTCCCCTAGTGGATTCGCTTTTCCGTCAGTTCTTAACCCCACAAAATCAAACAACTGTGGGTCCATCAAGTGAGATGGCGTCACGTTGGCTAAGGCTTTAAAAATATTCCAAGCACGCCCGGGATATTTTTTATCCCACTCCTGCAGCATGCGCGTGACTTCTTTACGCTTCAGATTTTCTTGCGAGCCGCACAAGTCACAGGGGATGATGGGAAACTTTTTCCATTCTGCATGTTCGATCAAATCTGTCTCGGGCACGTAGGCGAGGGGCCGAATGACTGTGTGCCGACCATCATCTGAAACAAGCTTGGGTGGCATGGCCTTGAGTTTGGCGCCATAAAACATATTTAGAAAAAAAGTACCGAGAATGTCATCGCGGTGATGACCAAGCGCGATCTTGGTTGCGCCAAGCTCAGTGGCCACGCGATACAAATTACCGCGCCTTAGTCGAGAGCACAATGAACAGGTTGTTTTACCCTCGGGGATCAGTCGCTTGACGATTGAGTAGGTATCGCGTGTTTCGATGTGAAACGGCACGCCGACTTGGGTCAAATATGCAGGCAAAACGTCGGCGGGAAAGCCCGGCTGCATCTGATCGAGGTTCACGGCGACGATTTCAAAATCAATCGGCGCACGACTGCGCAAGGTCATCAAAATATCGAGCATGCTGTAGGAGTCTTTGCCCCCGGAGACACAGACCATCACACGATCACCGGGTTCGATCATATTAAAGTCAGCAATTGCTCGACCCGTTTCGCGCATGAGTCGCTTTGAGAGTTTGTTTTGTTCGAGACGTAGTCGCTCGAGATCTGCCTGCATGATCAATAGCCCTGTTGTTTGAGGTGACGCGTCACGGTCTCACGGTCACCTGAAAAAATAATCCGGGAGGCTTTGCCAGCTCGTTGATGTTCATACATTGGATCGTAGTATTCGGTGAGTAAGGGTCGAATCCAATCGCGGTGTGCTTCAAGCGCACCAGTGGCCTTTTGCGAAGCGAGCGCCTCGAGCATGCGTTGATTCAGGCGAACATGACGTTCACCCCCGAGGCGTTTGTAGAGATTTTGCAGGCTTTCGAGCAGCCTCTGTGAGAAAGCTTCAAAGCCGGCCTCCGCACCTAGTTTGCGCGCAAACTGCCCACCGAGGTCCTCGACGTAGTCATGCAAAATACGTTCGACGCGAGACTCTGTAGGCTCTTCGATCCAAATCACAGGGCTAAGCTGCATGATGTCACGCAAGGGGATGGGAAGAGCGCATTTGCCAATGAGCCTTGATTCATCTTCAAGGGCGATATTGAATTTACCTGCGGCATGCAGGCGCATAAACGCAATCGCCAAGCTATTGTCGAAATCGATCTGTACAGGCTGATCGGTGGCGTGTTTGCCAAAGCTTGAACCTCGATGGTGGGCAAGTTTTTCCAAATCGATCGTGGATGTTAGTTGTTGAATGACCTCAGTTTTGCCACAACCTGTAAATCCTGCGATCAGTACAAACTTGGATGAGGTAATCGACTGCGCAAGTTTTTCAATGAGAAAACTACGCATGGCTTTGTAGCCGCCGATGATGCGAGGGTAGGGCAAGCCCGCCTCAGCAAGCCATTGTTGTGAGATACGAGAGCGCAGGCCGCCTCGAAAGCAGTACAAATAGCCCTCGGGATGTTCTTGTGCGAATTGCACCCATTGCGCGACGCGTTGTTCTTTGGTTTCGCCAGAAACAAGCGTATGGCCAAGAACGATGGCTGCGTCTTGACCCTCTTCTTTGTAATGCAAGCCCACGCGATGACGTTCTTCGTCACTCATCAAAGGCAGATTCACAGCGCTTGGAAATGCACCTTGGGCAAACTCGATGGGGGCACGTACATCCATTAAAGCCACGCCACTCAACAGATCTGAAGTGAAGTCTTCAGTGTCCGCGCGTGCGCTCATGACGGTTTCGCCTCAATAAGATGACATTCCGCCTGGGGCGGAGAGGCAAGCGTCAGTGCAAAGCAGCGCAACTCGTCACGCCTAAAAATATGGACTTGGATTTTTTGACCAGGTTGGTAACTCGCAAAGAGCGTGTCTAAAGTGTTCGTTCCGGCATCGACCCGAACCCCATCAACGGCGACGAGAATGTCATGGGCTGAGAGCCCCGCCTGGTGCGCTGCGCCCCCTTCGATTGCCGCGGTGATGACGAGTTGTTCCCCCTGTTTGCGTGTGCGAATATCTAGCGTGGGTCGCGCATTGGCCGCTTTCCACTCCAGGCGAATACCTTGCGTGGCAAGCAGTTCTTTGAGGGGTAGGTCTTGGCTGCTGTATGCCCAGCGATTGATGTCGTCCAAAACATCGACGCCAGTCGCTTCGTGCACCAGTTGTGGAAAACCTTTCTCAGAAAGTCCGATTGGATTTCCCTGGTAAAAGTCGCGTCCGTAACGCTCCCATAGCAAACGCATCACATCATCGAGGCTACGCTGCTGGTTGGTAGCTTGCCGAATGGTGAGGTCGAGTGCGAGGGCGACCAAAGAGCCCTTGGTGTAGTAGCTAATGATCGCATTGGGGGCATTTTCATCTTGCTTGTAATAGCGCGTCCAGGCATCAAAAGAGCTCTCTGCGACGGATTGCTTATGACGACCCGGCATGCTTTGGACAGAAGCAATTTGTTTGCCGAGTGTTTTCAAATAAGTTGGACGATCAATCACGCCACTATGCAGTAAAAACAAATCGTCGTAATAGGAGGTAAATCCCTCGAAGATCCACAGCAAGCGCGTGTGGCTTTCTGACGAGAGCTTATAGGGCGCGAAGGCGGCGGGCTTGATGCGTTTGACATGCCAAGTATGAAAATACTCATGGCTCACTAAGCCTAAAAAGGTTTGATAGCCTTCAGGTGCTTTGTCTTGTCCGAGGGTGGGCAGGTCTTTGCGTGTAGCCATCAGGGCAGTCGATGCGCGGTGTTCTAGACCGCCATAGGCATCACCCGTGACCATGGTCATGAATACGTACTTAGTCGCGCTATCGAGAAACGGTACGCGCGCAGTATCGGGTTCAAAAAAACGAATTTGCGCTTCACAGATTTTTTTAACGTCTTGGGCAATACGTTTTAAATCGAGATTGGGAATGAGGCCCGTAAACACCATTTCATGTGGAGCTCCGCAGGCATCAAAGTTGATGACCTGTGGGCGACCCATTTCGATAGGGTGATCGATCAGCGCATCGTAATTTTCTGCGATGTAAGTACCAAAGCCATTGCGCCCCTTTGTTGCGTTGGCGCGTGCGTATTGAGGCATGCTGGTAAAAACACGCCAGCTCACAGGATTGGGTGGTGGGAGTAACGTCAGACGGCATGGGCGCTCTTGCTGACCGTGGACCTCCAGAAAAACGCTGGTGCCATTGAGGAAGCAGTGTGTTTCGTCGAGATGCGCGCCTCGTACGGATAAGTCCCATGCGTAAATCACGGTGGTAATGGTCAGCGGGCCCGCACAAGGGGCGACGCGCCAGCGATGATTATCTAACTTGGTGAGCGTGACGGACTGCTTGCCCGAACGCGCTGAAATGTGTTCGATGTGACGTGAAAAGTCTCGTATCAGATAGCTGCCAGGTATCCAGGCGGGCAGGGAGACGATTTGCCCTTTTGGGTCCGGTTCTGCAATGCGCACCGTCGCGCGCAGCCGATGTCCGGACAAATCAATGGGCTCGAGGCTGTAAAGTAGAGGTTTGCGGTTAGATTGTCGATTCATAACCTCTATCTTATTTCACATTTTCACGGAGACATCCATGAGCGAAAATTTTGTGTTGGTCGAAACGCGCGGCCGTGTCGGTCTTTTGACGTTAAATCGCCCCAAAGCGTTGAATGCCCTCAATGACCAGCTGATGGATCAACTGGGCGCAGCTTTAGTGGCTTTTGATGCGAATGATGACATTGGCTGCATTGTCATCACAGGAAGTGAAAAAGCATTCGCCGCGGGTGCGGATATTGGTGCGATGAAAGACTGGTCCTATATGGATGTTTACCGCACTGAATACATCACTCGCAATTGGGAAACCTTGCGCACTATTCGTAAACCCGTGATTGCTGCAGTGGCTGGCTATGCGTTGGGCGGAGGTTGCGAGCTTGCCATGATGTGTGACTTTATTTTGGCGGCTGACTCGGCTAAGTTTGGCCAGCCTGAAATCAAGTTGGGCGTGATTCCTGGATCGGGCGGCACGCAGCGCCTACCCCGTGCCGTGGGTAAAGCGAAAGCGATGGAAATGGTCTTGACAGGCAGAATGATGGACGCCGCCGAAGCAGAGCGCGCCGGCTTGGTTTCACGCGTGGTGCCTGCCGAGCGACTTTTGGAGGATGCGATTGAGACAGCCACTGTGATTGCTGGGATGTCGATTCCAACGGCCATCATGGCTAAAGAGTCTGTGAATCGGGCTTTTGAGTCGTCCTTGCGCGAAGGAATATTGTTTGAGCGCCGTGTTTTTCACGCGTGTTTTGCGACGGAAGACCAAAAAGAAGGGATGACCGCTTTTGTGGAAAAACGAAAACCCAGTTTTAAAAATAAGTAACTTTTTATCAGGTGGGTGTTGATCCCCTTTGTTCTGGCAAGAGCGGTAATGAACCAGCATATTTGTTAAAAAAGGGTCAAGCTTATGGATGCCAAGATTATGGATTGCACCACCTATAAAAAACAGCTATAATTGTTGGGTTTGCCGGAAAGTACAAAATTTTTTATGGTTGACTCAGCGGCAAAACAAATGCAAAAGCAAGCAGAACCAATGC
>CAMBLP010000159.1 GCA_945868195.1 Bordetella parapertussis | reverse complement strand
CAAGCGATCGACTTCGAACTCACTGCGCCGCTTGTCGCGCTGGGCAAGATATTTGGAAATCACATCTTGCTCATCGGTCGCCCGAGCCTTGATCGGCCCCAGCATCACTTTATCCGCGACTTGCTCGATGCGAACTAAGGGCGTGCGATCAGATACAGGCTGATGATGCAAACCAAACAAAATCACGGACTCAAACTGCAAGCCTTTCGCTTTGTGCATGGTCATCACTTCGACCGAACGCTCACCCGCTTCGGGAGAGGCAAATAAACGCGTGAGGCGTGCATCAAGCACATCCACATCGAGTCCACCATAAGGTGCGATTTTTTCAATCAGCGCAAAAACACTCTCGGCATCTTGCAAATCCGTCGCAGTACGCGCGAGCGCAACGCCTCCCAGCAAGCGCCAGACACGTTCAACACGTGCGGCCAGCGGCGCAAGATCGTCCTGCGTCAAAGCGTCCAGCATGACAGGCGCAACGGCACATAAACGTTGATACTCATCGGGCGAAAGCAGAGTTTGTGCCTGACACCTTGAGGTCGAGTCCTTGGGCCGCAATGCACGTTCGAGCAACGTGGGAATCGCCGCCCCTCGATCCATCCCAAAGAGACGATGCAAACTCTCCAGACGTAAACCACAGTAAGGAGAACGCAGTACCGACAGCCAGGCAGCACGATCTCCGGGATGCGCCAAGGCGCGAATGATTTGCACTAGGTCGACCACGTAGGCACGCAGGTGCAATGGCACCAATTCAACCGCACGGCAAGCGATACCCTGTTGCGCTAGCAATTGCGTGACATCCTTGAGATGAGAGCGCGCACGCACCAAAATCGCGACAGGGTGCTCCGCGTCGGGAAAGGCAGTGAGGGACTCTCTGACCAAGTCCAGCACCACGTCTTCGGAGCGTTGTCCCTGCTGAGGGCAGACCGGATGGAATCGTACGGCAGGAGAGATCGTCGCGTCTTTAAAGGCCGTTGAAGGTGCGTAGGCAATCGCACCTGCGGACGGATCGTCTTTCTGAGGAAAGAGAGCAGAAAAGGTGCTGTTGACCCACTCAACAATGCCGCGCTGAGAGCGAAAGTTATCCGTCAACGTCAAACACTCAGGACGGATCGTCCCCAAGCCTTCGTCGCGCACACGCAAAAACAGTACAACGTCGGCTTTACGAAAGCGATAAATCGACTGCATCGGATCGCCGACCAAAAACAACGTTCGTCCATCACCTTGCTGCCAGCCCGTCGTGATTTTTTCGATTAAGGAAATCTGTGATTGGCTCGTATCCTGAAATTCGTCAATCAAGAGATGTCGGATATTTTGATCGAGCTTAAGCAATAACTCGGTGGGTTCTTCAGCACGACCCAACGCTTGATCGGCTCTCCGGGCGATTTCAATAAAGTCGACCTCGCCAGCCTCCATAAACCTCAGCATCAACTGCGCCGCTGCGATCCGCAAACAACTGAGCTGTGCTTGCAAAATCTCCCACTGTTCTTCAGTGAATACGGGCTCTGGCGTGTGGACCATCGCGTGAAGACGCTTGACCCAAGCAGGCGTTTCAAGTGAATCGTGGCTTCGCAGCCATTCAATGACACGCTCTTTTTCTCTTGTTTGAGGCAGAAAACCTTGATTTTTATTGACGGTTTTACGTAGGCTACCCGTGCTTGTTAAGAGTAAAACAGCGAGAGACTTCCAACGCGGTAGCTCAAAAGTTTGCGTATCGAAAGCCTGACCATCCCAATCTTGTAGGGCCGACATGGTGTGCGAGGGGTTGTCTTGTGACAAGACCGCGCAAGCGGCGCGCGCAAGCGAGGCTAATTGCTCGGCCCAACCAATAGGCATCAAGGCTTTCAAGCCCGCCAAATCCTGACTGACTGCATCTTGAAAGTTTTCCTCCAAGACGTGACGGTCATCACCATCTGGCAATAAGGGCAACCACTGGTCCCGCTGAGCCAACATATCCGCGAGTGCATCGCAAGTCTGGGCAACATCCAAATCCATGTGCTCAAGCAAACGCGTGACAGACTCAGACTCACCCACCATCTCAAGGGTCTGACGCGCAGCCTCGAGATAATGAACCCGTGCATCGTCGACGAGATTAGGGACTCCACCCATTGAGGAAAGCCAAGGCATATTGCGCACCAACGAGGCGCAAAACGCATCAATCGTTCTGATGGAAAGACGCGCGGGATGCTCTAGCAATGCCCAGCCAAATCGATGGTCTCGTTCAAGCGCGGCACGTCCAAGCCGCCAACTTTTTAGCTCGTGCGCACTCTCGGGTTGTAAGGGATTTTCAGCGCGACGAAGTTTTTCCAATACCCGCTCGTGCATTTCAGCCGCCGCTTTACGCGTAAAGGTAATCGCAACAATTTCCTCGGGACGTCCGACCGTCGCGAGCAAGGCAAGAATACGGTCCGTGAGCAACTCGGTTTTGCCTGAGCCCGCTGGCGCCTGGACGAGGAAAGAGCATTGTGGATCTGTGGCACGCTCTCTGACAGCCCAATCGCTAGGTTGTTTAGTGGTCATGCCTTTCTCCACTTAAGCGATCGGCCGAGCCGGCGACCTCAGCGTCATCCTCGAATAACGATTGCCCATCGTCGTAGCGCCTGAGTAGCGCCGGTACATCGCAATACTGTAAATCCGTGCGCGACCAAGACTGGTTAATCGCCACACCTGAGGTGAATTCGGATGCCAAAGCATGCACGACGTCTTTGAGTCGAATAATCGCTGCCGACCAATCTCGGTCAGGATATTCTGCTTGATCAAACAGCGTCGGCCCCTCGAGTCCGATATCTCGGCTCACTAGACCCACGGGAGGCTGTGCGCCTGAATGTAAATGAACCAACATCAAACCTGCGACGGTATCCAGCACGCCTTCTTTATCCAGTACGGCGGCATAAGCGGGCAATTGCAACTGTACAGGTCGTTCACGTTGCCAATCGTTGAGTACTTTTGGCAGGCTTGACCCGCCTTTGTAATCAATCACAACGCGACTGCCATCCTCCAGCTGATCCATGCGATCCAAGCGAACATTGAGTGTCAAACCTGCGGCAGTGAGCGCGTGCTTTTCCTCAACCTGCACCGCGACAAAGGGTGCTCTTTCACATTCGAGCACTAACCAGGCTGTCACAATCGCCAGGGCCCGCTTCTCTTCGAGCGCACGCAAGGCCGGGTTTAAGGCAAGCAACTCCTGCTCTGCCGCGAGGCGAATGAATTCTTGGAGTTTTTCTCGCAGCTCTCCCGATGCCGTGATACGTTGACATTCAGCCTGACTACGAAAGGATGTCCAAACCAACTCCATCACCGCATGAAGAAACATGCCACGGGCGGATACGGGCACGAGATCCGAATAGGCTGGGAGCCCATAGGCACCTAAGCGATAGCGCACAAATGCCCACAAGGGGTTGCGCGCCTGCGTTTCTAGCAAAGCAATTCCACCCTTGACGTTTTCCTCAGCCCGTAAAACCGGAGCCTGATCATCCTCGAGAGATTCAAGTGCCGCGCAACCTGGTGTTTCGATCATGGATGATTGAGCAAAACGGCTCAGGGCGATGCCTTGAATCAAAGGTGAAGGTCTTAAGCCGCGCTCGCCCTCGTGCATGGCCGAACTCACCACGACCGTGGGTGCGAGCGCGCACAACTGTCGATACATGTGCGACGCCCACTCGCGTTCGCGCTCTGGCGTCGCCCTAGGCGCGCCAACTCGACGCAACTCAGATAAGGGAATAAAGGGATTGGGTTTAGCAATAGCGGGAAATACCTCATCGGTCAGACCTAATATCCATACGCCATCCCAACGGCCACCCTCGGCCTCCAACATGCCCAGCACATCGAGTCTTGCACTTGGATCACGTTGCGGCTGAAAGGGAATACTGCGCGCTAAACGAGCTAGGATACTCAAGGCCTCGGAAGCAGAGGCTGAGGGTAAGAGCGGAGATAAAGCATCGAAGCGTTCGAAGAGTTGATCGAGCGCCTCAATCACCTGATATTCGGTCGAACTTTGGTGAGCGCGTCCGGGAAAGCCAAGCATTGATAAGGTTTGACGAAAAGACGTCGACCAAACGCGCAGCGTCGCCTTGCGCGGCAACGCAGCCCAGGCTTGCCAGGCAAGCTGCCATGCGGGAGATAGATCGTGGAGGCGCTCAATCTTTTTAGACCAGGCCATCACACCCATCTCACCGACTTGGTTATGGCGCCAGTCCGCATCAACGTTGGCTCTCTCACCCAATTCAGACAAGTCGCCAGCGCAATAGCCCGCCAACAATGCCGCACCGAGATCACTTGCGCGCGCTTTGCGTTGTTCTTTAAACAACACAAAAGTGCGCAGCCAGGCCAACACCGCGCGCACAGCCTGCCACTCCGATAAAGGTCTTGCAACCGCCACGTTGAAAGAAAACCGCTGCGCAGTGGGTTCAAACGCAGCGCTCTGTCCCTGCAGCACGCGCATCAAGGTTCTGCGCGCAAAAGCAACTTCGGCCTCAAGACTCACAGCGACGATGGCATAGCGGCCCTCTGGGTCTTTCTCCAGCTCGGTACGCGCCCAGTGTGCCGCCGCCACCCATTCTTCTTGAGCCGTATCAAGCATCGTGCGTGTCAATTGGGCTTGTATTGGCGTGTCTGATTCCAAGATAGAAACAGATACACCACGCTCACTCAAGGCCTCGAGTAGTTCCACCATTCTTGGTGTGATTTCAGAAAAGCCCGCCAACAATAATTGCGGCCTGACTGGAATCCCCACACGCACATGCTCGATCACCCGCTCAATTGCAAGATTAGGATCAAGGGCCTCTAGGCGCTCGAGCTCTTGGTGATAGCGTTCGCGCCACAACATGAAATGCGCATGCTCTTCTGTCGACGATGACGGATCGACCTCGATCTTCCACTCGTCGATCAGTTTGTCCGCCTGTTGCGCGGCGACGGCCGCTTGTTGTGTATCGAGAAGCGGCTCTTCGGCTTCGATCTCGTCGATCACTCGTCCCCACAACAGCTGGGCGCCAAAGGCGTCGAGAAGAACGGCATGTGTATCGAGCGACTCATGAAAGCTCGCCTGCACGAGCTGTTG
>CAMBLP010000158.1 GCA_945868195.1 Bordetella parapertussis | reverse complement strand
TGCGGTCGTATCCGCAATCGGGCGGTAGAAATTGGGGGAAGCGTCTATTTACCAGTCGCATTGCCCCAAAGGCTTGAAGAGCTGTTCGGTATTGTTATACAAATGGCCTCGGAAATTCACGATCCGTTTGAACAGTCTTTCTTTCTCATGGTGCATTTGCCTTACTTACAGCCTTTCGAGGATGTGAACAAGCGAGTGTCTCGACTGGCAGCCAATATTCCCTTTATCCGACATAACCTGTGCCCTCTATCTTTCATTGATGTGCCGCAGCAGGCGTATGTGGACGCCATGCTCGGCGTCTATGAATTAAATCGTATCGAGCTACTCCGGGATGTGTTTGTCTGGGCCTACGAGCGCTCATGTCAACAGTACGTAGCGGTGAAACAAAATCTCGTGCCGCCTGACATATTTCGGTTGCGCTATCGGCAGGCGTTAAGCGAAGTCGTCGCGGCCATCGTGCGTCACAATGAACCTGCGACTATTGAAGTTGTTCGCCAGAGA
Organism: Bordetella parapertussis; assembly: GCA_945868195.1. Taxonomy (GTDB): domain Bacteria; phylum Pseudomonadota; class Gammaproteobacteria; order Burkholderiales; family Burkholderiaceae_B; genus Zwartia. Next base: position 4,567 of record CAMBLP010000158.1, on the reverse strand, counting down.
ACACCTATCGCTGTCAAGAAGGAAGATCAGGAGCATTTCATCGAACTGGTGCATGGCGAATTTAAAACCTTGCATCGAGGCAATGTCATTCGTTTTGGCATCCGGCCTTTGGAATTTTCTGCTTGGCATGAAAAGCACAACAATCAAGCTTAGCGAATGCTGTCTTTTCCCCGTTAATGCTAGAATAGCGGGCTGCAGTGAAAACGGACAGGTGGCCGAGCGGTTGAAGGCGCACGCCTGGAAAGCGTGTATACGTTCAAAGCGTATCGGGGGTTCGAATCCCCCTCTGTCCGCCAGTCATTCAAGTAAATCAAGCACCTTCGGGTGCTTTTTGTTTTTTCCCCACCATTTTCCCCGCAGTGAGTGATTAAACAACGACAAACTTTTGGGTAAATCGACGGCTTCGTTGTGCAGACCTATGCACAGTATTTTGCTCAAACGATGCTGTTCGGGCTTGATAATCCGGAGGTTAAAAGCCATCTTTTACCCTTTCTGACGTGGTGGTATACCCGTTGTATATTTGAGCTATTAAGCAGGATTCATTATTAAAACTTTGATGTCGGATATTTTGATGCGCTTACTTTTTGTAACTTTTTTTATCGTCGCTCTTACTGGCTGTGTTGCACCCGCTGTAAAAGTAACTGCACCGCTCGATGCCGCCCAGAGCAATAAGGATGCTAGTGCTCGGACGATTCAAAAGTCGGAGCTTGCTATCGTGCTGCTCCACGGAAAATGGGGTATGCCACCGGCGCCACTAGTCCAACAATTTCGAGAGGCTGGCTATAAGGTTGTTTCCCCAGAGATGGGATGGAGTCGTGAGATGGCTTATTCAATCAACTACGAGGCCTCTTTGCAGCGAGTCAGCGCGGAAGTCGAGTCTTTGCGGCAGCAGGGGTTTAAGAAGGTTGTTCTTGGCGGTCAAAGTTTTGGTGCCAATGGTGCTTTAGCATACGCCTCCAAGTACTCCAATGTCGATGCACTTTTGTTGTTTGCACCGGGTCACAATCCCGACATCGACCGAAATCGCAATCCCGCCAAAGTGAATGAAGCAAAGGCGCTTATTTCTTCAGCTCAGCCAGACAAGTTGATTACCTTTACGGATTTCAACGATGGCAGTCGAACTAAAGATTTTTCAATTTCACCACAAGCGTATCTGTCTTACTTTGATCCCGATGGCTTGGCTTCAATGCCTAAAACGGCAACAAATCAAAAGAAGGCAATCCCAGTTCTGGTTTTTATGGGGCGTTCCGATTGGGTAACGCGGCAAGGTATCTGGTACTTTTTTAACCGACTTCCAAAACACCCCGCCAATAAATATGTGGTCAGTGATGCGGAGCATCGTCAAGTTCCACAGGCCTCATTTCCGTCAGCACTTCAATGGGTAGAGTCTAACGTGCTGAAATGAAGTCAGCATTGCTGCCAAACCCCATCCTGTTAATTTGCCAAGTCACGACTTAGAGGTACTGATTGCCGATTTTGTATGACAGATCAGTAAGTTAAGAGCGTCAAGGTTTGCCAAGGCGACTCAATGGCTATTAAGGCGTTACTAAGCATCTAGTTGACCCTCTGTCCGTCAGTCATTCAATCAATCGGCTTTTTACAACCTACGTTGCATCACGACCATCATGTAGCGCATCACCCCGCGGCGATGACAGACGGTCAAAGCATTGCCGCCGATCATGTTGGCAAACCTTGGAATGCTCGCCAACCCGAGCCAATCGAGCGGCGGTGCTATAAAGTTGAGCGTAAAGTCCCAAGGTTGGTAAAGCCGCAGAAACTCTCCCAAGTCTTGATGTCCCACGACCTCAAAACCGGATGTATCCGCTTGATCTAATACTTGGCTGACGGTCGGTACATGTCCCATGCGCCAGCCGCGTTTAAAGGCATCCAGCAGCCTCATATCCTTGTGCGTCAGATTGGAACCATCTCCGGCGAGCATGTCATCAACCAAAATGACGATGCCACCAGGCAAGACATGCTGGCGAGCAGCTTCAAAAAAAACGGGTAGGCTTGGTAGATGGGTATGACTCTCGATAGCAATGACCAATTCGCTGCGAGGCGCAGAATCGATGAGTGTGAAATCCCCTTGCTTGATTTCGCATTGATCTTGGAGTTGTCGTTGCGCGGCCAGATCTTGAGCAATTTGTACCTGAGCGAGGCTCAAGGTGTAACCCGTTAACTTCGAGTGCGGCCAGCACCGCGCCAAGTGAAATAGGCTACCACCCACACCACACCCTAGGTCTGTCACGGAGACAGGTGAATGTCCCAGCGCATCGACGGCTGCTTGAGCGACCAAATCATTGATATGAGCGGCTGCCGCTGCAGGGGTCTCCATGCCGGGCGCCCAAAGCTTGCGGTGAATCGCAACCGCTTCGCCGGTGTCACTACTTGCCAAGAACTGTCGCGTATTGGAGTCGTAGTATTGCGCGACGTGATCAGCCTTCGACTTGTTTATCAACTTAGACTGCCTGTTTGCATGGCACTTGCGCTTCGAACCAGTCCGCGATTTGTTCGGGCCGCATAAAGGTCGTTTTGGGGCTGGCGATGAGGCTGTCAAGCATGCTTTCAAATTCGCCGAAACGATGAGGTACACCCATGAGATGGGGGTGTAGTCCAAGCGCCAGGACTCTGGGTCGTCGAGCGGATTCTTTTTCAAAGAGACTCAAGGTCCGTTGCGTGCGATCTAGAAACTGTCCAGTCGCGTGCTTTTCGATGGCGTAAATAATCGAGTCATTGAGCTCAAGGTTGTAGGGCATACTCAGGAGGGGGCCGTGATCGGTACGCATCCAATTGGGCAGATCATCCATGCACCAGTCCAGCACGTAACGAACACCCTCAGCTTTCAGGATATCGGGGCTACGCACGGTCTCGCGTAAACCGGGACTCAGCCAGCCGGTCACGGCTTGGCCAGTAAAGCCCCGCAGTTTTGCGAGAGTTTGTGCCACGACTTCTTCTTCGGTGCCGGCTTGTTGAATCGATTTTTGGTGCATGCCGTGACCAATAAACTCCCAGCCAGCTTGTAGCATGGCTTCGGCCGCACCGGGATAGGCATCAATCACGCTGGCGTTAATACTGGTCGAGGCGGGCAGCCCTCGCTGTTGGATCGCCTCGATCATGCGCGGCAAGCCAGCGCGCATGCCGTAGTCAGCCCAAGAAAAGTTGGGGATATCTGGGACCGTTTCTTTGCCGTGTGGCGGGGTGATGATGGTGCGCGGCATGGCCGCATCAAAACTCCAGTTTTCAACGTTGACCACGATGTGCACGAGGATCGGACCGTCGTCATGCGGAGTTAAAGCGGGACCAGCGTTGGAGAAACGATAAGGGACGCGGGGATTGCTCATCTTTATTTCCTAATCGTATCCGGCAGCCAGGTGGCGATTTCCGGGAACAAAATTAACAACAGGGTCGCAACGATCAGCAATAAAAAGAAGGGAAATGCCGCCACGGAGACTTCCCACAGATTTTTGCCTGTGATGGATTGGAGAATGAAGAGATTGATCCCGACTGGCGGTGTGATCTGTGACATCTCAATCAACACCACAATAAAAATACCAAACCAGATTGGGTCAATGCCTGCTTGCAGGACGATCGGCATGATGACCGCAGCAGTGAGCACCACAATCGAAATGCCATCTAAAAAACAGCCCAGGATAATGAAAAGGACCGTGAGGGCCAAGAGCAATTCGAACTTGTCTAGGTTCAGTGTCCCGACCCAAGCCGAGAGCTCGCGCGGGATACCTGTAAACCCCATGGCGGTTGATAAAAAGGCAGCACCTGCCAAAATAAATGACACCATGACGCTTGTGCGCGTCGCACCCAAGACGCTATCAATAAAATTCTGTTTGGTCATCGAGCCAGTAAAAAGCGCAATGAGCAGAGCGCCGACAACACCCACCGCAGCCGCTTCAGTCGCTGTTGCAATGCCCAGGTAGATGGAGCCAATGACGGCGATCATCAGTAAGATAATGGGGAACAGTTTGGCTGTTTCGCGAATGCGTTTTAAAAAGGGAATGCGTGGTTCGCGCGGCGGTACTTTTGAGGGGTTGAGGGCCGACCAAATAGCCAGATATCCCATAAACAGGACCATGAGCATGAGGCCCGGCATGATGCCTGCGATGAATAAACGCGTGATGGAAACGTCTGCAGCGACGCCATACACAATCATGATGATTGAAGGCGGGATTAAAAAGCCTAATGTCGAGGAGCCCGCCAAGCTGCCGATCGTCGTTTTTTCATCATAGCCACGCTTGAGTAACTCAGGCACCGTGATTCGACCGATGGTCGCTGTCGTCGCGGCGGACGAGCCGGACACGGCTGCAAAAATACCGCAGCTGACCACATTGATATGAATCAGTCTGCCAGGAAATCCAGCGAGCCAAGGTGAAAGACCCTCGAACATATCTTTGGCCAAGCGCGTTCGATAGAGAATCTCACCCATCCAGATAAACAAGGGGAGCGCCGTGAGCGCCCAGCTTGAGCTTTGACCCCAAATAACCGTTGTTTGGATCGTGGTGGCAGGTGCATGCGAAAACAGCAGCATGCTGAGCAAACCCACAGACATTAAGGT
>CAMBLP010000157.1 GCA_945868195.1 Bordetella parapertussis | reverse complement strand
TTGCGGGCTTGGCGATCTTAATCGTGATTCCGTTTATTTTTCCCAGTCGGGTGGCATTGGATTTTGTGATTCGTTTGGCCGCTTTTGGTTTGTTTGCCACCTCACTCAATATTTTGGTGGGTTATGGCGGCATGGTGTCTTTTGGACATGCCATGTTTTTTGGCGGCGGGGCTTACGCCTTTGGTCTACTGATGCAAAAAGGTGGTGCCTCGATTCCAGTGGCCATTTTCGGTGCAGTCGTCTTTTGCGCCTTGCTAGGTTTGGTGGTGGGTGCGATTTGCGTGCGTCTCAAAGAGATTTACTTCTCATTTTTGACGCTCGCCTTTCAAATGCTGATTCATAGCATCATTATCACCTGGTCGTCGCTGACCGGTGGCGATCAAGGCCTGATGGGCGGGATCCCGCGCGTGTGGGGCAGCATTAATCTGGCCGATACGCAAACGCTCTATTGGTTCTCCTGCATCGTTGGCGTGCTTTGTCTATTTTTAATGCGCTATATCTTGCAATCACCTTTTGGTTACACGCTCAGAATGGTGCGCGACAACGCGGATCGCGCCAAGTTCCTGGGTATCGATGTCTGGCGTGTCCGCCTCTATGCTTTTATTCTAGCAAGCTGCTTTGCAGGAGTCGGCGGAATCATCATGGCGCTGTTCGTCTCTGGCGCCTATCCTGAGTTTAGCTACTGGACCATGTCAGGCGAAGCGGTCTTCATGATCCTCATGGGTGGCCTGCATATCTTTATCGGACCTGTGGTGGGGGCGGGTCTACTGCTAGTGTTTAATGACATCATCACCCGGACTACGGAGTACCACGGACTCGCGCTCGGCGTGATTGTGCTGATTTTCGCCCTTGGGTTCAAGCGTGGCATCACAGATTTTGTGGTGCAACTTTTTGAGACGATTTTCAAACGAGGAGCGCGCTCATGAGTCGCCCAAACATCACTGTTGTCACAGGTGGTTCGAGCGGCATCGGTGCGGCTTGTGTCCGACATCTGGCCAAGCGCGGCGATCATGTCATCTCGCTTGACCTGCCTGGCACGTGGTCCGAAGAAAAAATGCGCGCCATGGGTGTGACGGCCTATGCCTGTAATGTGACAGACGATGATGGGATGCGTCAGACTGCAGCCATGATTGAAGCCAAACACGGCCCTGTCACGGCGCTGGTGAACAGCGCGGGGATTTTGCAAAACCGTCTGTCGCCCGACTTGCTCACCATGACGGAATGGGATCGTGTGGTGGATATCGATCAGCGCGGGACCTATCTGGCCTGCGCGATTTACGGTTCGCGCATGGTCGAATTAGGGGGCGGTGCGATCGTCAATATCGCCTCGATCACGTCCTTGCGTTCTTCGCCCCTCCATGCCTACGGTCCGGCCAAAGCCGCTGTCGCAGCCATGACTGCGTGTCTGGCTGCTGAATGGGGTCGCTCCGGGGTCCGTGTCAATGCAATCTCTCCCGGTTATGTGCTGACTGAGGCCTTGCAGGCTGCGATTGATCGCAATGATCGCAACCCGGAGGATCTCACGTCTCAAGCCGCGATGGGTCGCATGGTCACGACCGATGAAATCGCTGACTCCGTCGGCTTTTTATTGTCTCCCGCGGCTAAAGCGATCACGGGCATCAATCTGCCTGTCGACGCAGGCTGGCTCGCAGGCTCGACGTGGCAAACCTACGGTGGCGTGCCTAAATCCCGCAACAAAAAACCGGATGGAGCGCACTGATGCTCAAGATTGAACACCTGAACAAATCCTTTGGTGGCGTCGTCGCAACCTCGGACGTCTCGATTCATTTCAAAACCGAATCACTGAGTGCCGTGATTGGGCCGAACGGCGCGGGCAAGACGACTTTTTTTAATCTGATCTCCGGCGCCCTGATTCCAGACTCTGGCCACATCATTCTGGATGGCGAGGACATCACTGGCCAAGCCAGCAGCGAAATTGTGCGCAAAGGTATTGGTCGCGCCTTTCAGGTTGCCAAGCTATTTAAAACCTTGACCGTCGAAGAATCCTTGCGTGGCGCACTCATGTCGCCACTCGGCAAGTCTGCGCAGATGTATGACCGTTTCCCTCTGCAGCAAACGCGTGATCGTGCTTACGAAGTGATGGAGCAACTCGGCCTGCACACCAAGGCTAATGTCGTCAGTGGCAATCTGTCCCATGGCGATCAAAAGCTTCTGGATATGGCGCTCGCCCTTGTCTTGCGTCCGAAAGTCCTGCTGCTCGACGAACCGGTCGCCGGCATGGGACCCGAAGAGCGCGAACAAATGATTGAAACGGTTTACAGCCTTTGGAAAAAAGGCGGACTCACCGTTGTGTTGATCGAGCACGATATGGAAATCGTATTTAGAGTTTCTCAACATATCCATGTGCTGTCTTATGGAAAAGTCCTAGCCGAAGGGAATGCAGAAGAGATCAGAAACAACCCCGCCGTCATTGAAGCCTATTTGGGCACGCCTCGGGAGGCACACGCATGAGTCAGCAGGTGTTGAAAGTCGAACACATCAATGTGTTCTACGGGACGAGTCAGGCACTGTTTGATTTATCCTTTAATGTTCAAAAGGGTGAAACGCTTGCCTTGCTTGGTCGCAATGGCGCGGGCAAGAGCACCACGATGAAAGCTGTCGCGGGTGTGATCCCTGCAAAAAGCGGTCAGATCACACTCCACGACCAGTCTATTCATGGACGCGCCGCCCATTTAATTGCGCGCGCAGGGATTGGTTATGTCCCCGAGGACCGTCAAATTTTTCCTGATCTAACGGTTGAGGAAAATCTAGAGATTGCCATTAAACGTGGTGCCAATGGCGAAGATGACTGGAGCATTGAGCGTGTCTACGAAATGCTGCCTTTACTTAAACCTTTACATACGCGGATGGGCGGACAGCTCTCGGGTGGTGAACAACAAATGCTCACCGTGGGTCGCTCCTTGATGGGCAATCCGGATGTGTTGCTGCTCGACGAGCCCAGCGAAGGTCTCGCGCCCATCATGGTGCAAAAAATTGGCGATTTGATTCAGTCATTACGCGAGATGGGCAAAACAATCGTGCTTGCCGAACAAAATCTGCATTTCTGTCTGGGGCTTGCCGACCGCGCCGTGGTGATCGATAAAGGCACCGATGTGTTTGTCGGTACCATCACTGAGCTCAACGATAACGCGGATATTAAGCAACGCTATTTGTCCGTGTAATGTCTGCGCATTGTCTGCGCATTAAATCTTGGAGCGGTCATGTTCATTTCAAGTGAAAACGCTTCACAAGCCTTTGACCTCTCCAACACGCATATGCTCATTACCGGCGCTGCCGGTGGCATTGGCGCAGCAACTGCGAGGCTCTGCAGCCAGCTCGGCGCGAGCCTATTGCTGACAGATCTTGAAAAAAACAAACTCGCGCTTGAGCAACTCGCCCATTCACTCAAAGGACCTGTTGCAGTCGAAGGCTGCGATGTCTCGCAGCGCACGCAAGTCGAAGCTCTGGTCGCGCGACACGCTTCCTTTACCGCGCTTGCGGATACGGCTGGTATCTGTCCTTATGATGATGACTGGCTGTCACCGAGCTGGAATGAGGTCGAGTTTATGCGGGTCATGCAGGTCAACGTATTGAGCCCCATTAATCTTGTTCGTGCTGTTTTGCCGGGGATGATGGAACGCAAGCACGGTCGTATCGCACTGTGTGGTTCGATTGCTGGCTGGACCGGCGGCTTGCGTGCAGGGCCGCACTATTCGGCGTCCAAAGGCGGCGTCCATGCGCTAGTGCGCTGGTTTGCGCAAAGGGCCGCACCGCATCACGTCACAGTCAATGGCGTGGCGCCGGGTCCAATCGAAACCGGCATGACTGCCGGTCATGGCTATGATGCAAACGCCTATCCGATGAAGCGCATGGGACAGCCCGAAGAAATCGCGGGCATGTTGACCTATTTGTGCTCGCCCGCTGCGGGCTTTGTGTCGGGTGCCATCATGGATGTGAATGGCGGCACCCTCATGCGCTAGTCGTATTTACTCTCCAAACCCTCTGGAGACAATCACTTCAACGAGGTTAGGGCCACCGCTAGCCATTGCAGCCTTGAGCACATCGGCGAGCTTGGTCGGATCGGTCACGATCTGTGAAGGCATGCCCATACTTTTCGCCACACCCGCAAAATCAATCGCTGGGTTATCCATATCCATCGCGACAAAATCATCCGTGCCACGCATCGCGAGCAGACGCTCCTTAATGATGCGATAGCTGCGATTGTTGATGATCACGTAGGTGATGTTGAGCTTTAAGTGTGCAGCGGTCCAGAGCGACTGAATACTGTACATCGCGCTGCCATCGCCAATGGTCGCCACCACGGATCGCGTAGGCTGCGCAAGCGCCACGCCCACCGCACCGGCCATCCCAAAGCCCAAGCCGCCGCTGGCCAAGCCGTAATAGGCCTGAGGATCATCCATCGGCAACAGCGCCGAAATCGCAGGCGAGGCCGTCAAGGTTTCATCGACCACGATGACGTCCTTGGGCAAAGCATCCACAATTTGACGCACGAGATAACGTTGATCGATCGGTGTCGTCGAAGCACTCGACTCAAGCTCCGCGTGCATCTTCGCTCGATTGGCAGACCAATTGCGGGTCGCGAGGTCGGCCAATCGCGCTTGCGCCTGTTTGGCTTGCTCGGCTGTGCGCATGCTCCGTAACACGGGTAACAAGGCCAACAACGTTTCCTTGACATCGGCACGCACGGCGGTCGCTGTGGAATAATTTTTTCCAAGCTCCCACTCACGCTCCGTGATATGCATCACGGGCATTTCAGGGGGCAAGGGTTCAACCGTACTCATCGGTGACATACGCAACAAATCTGCGCCTAGACACAACAGGAAATCGTACTGCTCTAGCGTTTGACGGACTTTCTTTTGATTGCGCGTCAGATCGCCCATGCACGTGGGGTGTGAGGAGGGATAACGCGCGTTATAGGGCACCGATTCCTGATATACCGCCGCGCCCAGTAACTCTGCTAACTCACAGGCCTCGGCAAACAGATCGGCATTGGCGATTTCACGACCCGCCACGATGACGGGCTTTTTCGCAGCTAGCAGTTTTTTCGC
>CAMBLP010000156.1 GCA_945868195.1 Bordetella parapertussis | reverse complement strand
ACAAGATCATGTATGCAGGTGATAAGAAACAAGCACTGATAGAGGCTGGACCTCGGGCGTCAATGCACGATCTCCATGGGCAGACTTTAATGCCAGGATTCATAGATAGCTGGGGACATTTTGCGCTCATTGCGCAAAATACCCTTGGGGTGAATCTAGGCTACTTTTCTAGCAATCCCCCTAAAACCAAGGGGCAAGCGATTAAGAAATTGCTTTCTGAGGGAAAGCCCTTTAATGGGTGGATTTTAAGTTCCGGATATTCAGAGGCCATGCTCTCTGACGGAGGTCTCTCCTTAGCGGACTTGGATAAAACCTTTCCTGATCAACCTCTTCTCATTCAAAATATATCTACACTCACCGGACAAGTAAATACTGCTGGACTAAAGAAACTGGGCATCACGACCTCAACAAAAGCTGTCTCTGGCTTTATTCCTGTAGACCCCAAAACGGGAAAGCTCACTGGCGAGTTGATTGGCATGCCCTTTATGGATGCAGTGGTGCGTGCTGTTGGCCAGTATTCTCAAAATATTACCTTTGAGACATACCGCAAAGCTGAGCATATTTACCTTTCTAATGGCTTTACGACTGCACAGAGTTATGAGGCAACCGTTCACGACATCAATATGATGCGTAAAGCGGTACAAGAGAAAGTCATTTCTCTTGATCTGATCGCATTACCCACTTATGACGTGGTTGATACCTTGCTTAAAACGAATCCTAATTTTGAGTTCGGTACTTATAGTGCTCAGGATAGAGGCTTTAAGGTCGCGGGCATCATGGTCCCAACCGATGGTGCACCTCAATTACGTCTAGCCTACTTCACCCAACCCTATCTTGATACAGGCAGCTTTGGCAAAGACTGGCGTGGGTTTCCATACAATACTCAAGATCTCGTTGATCACTATGCAAAACTAGCTTATGAAAAAAATATTCAGTACTTTGGGTACAGCAATGGTGACGCAGGCATTGATATGACGCTGGCAGCTCTCAGCAAAGTGATCAAGGAAACTGGCATCACTGAAAACAGAAGGACTGTCATTTCGCATTCGTTTTTTGCGCGTGAGAATCAACTTACACAATATCGAGATCAACATATTATTGCCATCACGTTGCCTAATCATATCTGGCTGTATGGGGACGTATATCTAAAAATACTTGGCGAAGAAAGAGCTAATAATCTGAGCCCTTTACGTACTGCTGAAAAGCTTGGCGTCAAAACGGGGATCCACAATGACACGCCCTCTTCAGGTCCGAATGTTTTATTTTCCGTTTGGAGTGCGGTTAATCGCAAAACCTTTACTGGTAAAACTCTAGGCGAAGAACAAAAGATCAGTGCATACCAAGCACTTAAGGGCTTTACCGTCAATGCCGCGTATCAATATAAAGAAGAACTCAATAAAGGCGTTCTCGCTAAAGGGATGCTGGCGGATTTAGTGATTTTGGATCGTAACCCTTTAAAAGTGATTCCAGACGACATTAAGAACATTCAAGTTCTTCAAACCATTAAGCATGGAAAACGCGTGTACGACAGCAGAACCAAATAAATATCAAGTTGTCCCTTTTTATTGATGGATTTAAGTAACTAGCCTGATTACACTATGCGCTGCACTGCAACAATGCCATTCAATTAAGGAGTCCACGCATGCGATTCAAAATCTGGTTAGTCATCCTGTCTTTTCTAGGCACTACCGTGGCGCAAGCCTGCACGTCAATCGTTTTGAACAGTACCGATAATGGACGTGTCTATGCGCGGACCATGGAGTTCGGTATTCCCTTAAAGTCGGCGGTGCTCATTACACCAAGAGGTTATGCCTTTAAGGGTGTCGGTATTGATGGTGCGCCAGGCTCAGGTAAAAACTGGACCTCTAAATACGCTGTCATTGGTGCAAATGCTTTTGGTCTACCTCTTTATGTAGACGGTCTCAATGAGATGGGTCTTGCTGGTGGCCTGCTTAACGCACCTAATACCGCGCAATATCAAAATCCGACTCAAAACCAATCCGCTAATAGTATCGCTTCGCAACAGTTACTGATTTATGCGTTGACAAATTTTGCGAATGTTGCAGAGGTCAAAGACGCCCTACCGAAAATGTTTGTGAATAGCTCACCACTCAAAGAATGGGGAGGCGTCGCAAAGTCACGCATGACCTTACATGACAGCTCGGGAGGAAGTCTGGTGGTTGAATATCTAGATGGCAAACTCGTCATGACAGATAACGTCATTGGCACGATGACCAATGACCCCGCATTCTCCTGGCACTTACAAAACATCGGTAATTACGCAAACCTCAGCGGCACAGATAAAAAGCCGATGACGTTTAATGGGCAAAAGTTTATGGCTGCAAGTTCAGGAAATGGTCTGCACGGGTTGCCCGGAAGTTTTTTAAGTCCTGATCGTTTTATTCGCGCCTCCATGTTTGTGATGAATACTCCGCTTGCGATTACGGACACGCAAGAGCGCAGAGCTTGGCACATCATGAACAACTTTGACATCCCCTACGGTGCGATTCATCTGGATAGTTCGAGTGGCTATGGCGGTGGAGTGAATTCATACGAATATACCGAATGGACTGTCGTTGTGAATCTCAAAACAAAAATATATAACATCCGCTCCTTTGAAAATCCTGGTGTATTGACTGTTGGTTTTACAGAAGCCGACATGAACAGCAAAAGTTTGCGGTCAATACCTCTACTCAAATAAGTCATCACTCAGTAAAGCTTGGATGATTCAGTCCTTTGGCAATTTCATATTGATGTAGTTTTCGGAATGTTTTTTTATGGAAATTAAGGTCAACTTTCTCGAAAAGCTACGTCTTGAAGCCAAGTTTGACGACTTTACGGTCATTGCCGACCAACCCATCCGCTACAAGGGGGATGGGTCGGCTCCGGGGCCCTTTGATTACTTTCTTGCCTCATCGGCCTTATGCGCTGCTTATTTTGTAAAACTGTATTGCGATACCCGCAATATCTCTACAGAAAACATTCGTCTCTCGCAAAATAATATTGTTGATCCAGAAAATCGTTATCAACAGATTTTCAAAATTCAGGTCGAGTTACCTGAAGAGATCTCTGCCCAGGACCGTCAAGGCATTATTCGTTCGATTGAACGCTGCACGGTTAAAAAAGTAGTACAGGCAGGACCTGAGTTTGTGATCGAACTCGTCAACAATCTCGACGCTGATGCGCAGTCTTTGCTGACACTCAAGTCCGACAACACCAGCAGCACCATGATCGCAGGCAAAGACCTGACGCTGGAACAAACGATTGCCATCATGTCTGGCTTACTTGCCGATCTAGGCATCAAAATTGAAATTGCCTCTTGGCGCAATCTTATTCCCAACGTCTGGTCCTTGCATATCCGCGATGCGCACTCCCCCATGTGTTTTACCAATGGAAAAGGCGCAACAAAGGAAAGCGCGCTTGCCTCAGCCTTGGGTGAGTATATTGAGCGACTCAGTAATAACCACTTTTATGCCGGAGCTTTTTGGGGTGAAGACCTTGCCAACGCATCGTTTGTTCATTACCCGAATGAGCGTTGGTTTAAACCAGGAAAAGCTGATGCGCTGCCCGCTGAAATTCTCGATGTTTACTGTTTGGAAATTTATAATCCAGATGGAGAATTACGTGGCTCGCATTTGATTGACACCAATTCCGGCAACGTGCAGCGCGGTATCTGTTCGCTGCCCTATGTACGTCAGTCGGATGGACAGACGGTTTATTTTCCATCCAACTTAATTGAAAACCTCTTTGTCAGTAATGGAATGAGTGCAGGCAATACGTTGGCTGAAGCCCAAGTCCAATGCCTTTCCGAAATTTTTGAACGCGCGGTCAAGCGTGAAATTCTAGAAAGCGAGATTGCCCTGCCAGACGTACCTCTAGAGGTGCTTGCAAAATATCCAGGTATCTTGGAGGGTATTCGGGCACTCGAAGAACAAGGCTATCCGGTATTGATCAAGGACGCCTCACTCGGAGGAGTCTATCCTGTGATGTGCGTGACCTTGATGAACCCCCGCACAGGGGGTGTATTTGCCTCATTTGGCGCACACCCTAGCCTTGAGATCGCTCTGGAGCGAAGCTTGACGGAGTTGTTGCAAGGTCGCAGTTTCGAGGGCTTGAACGATTTACCTCCGCCCACTTTTACCAGCGATGTCGTCACAGAACCCCACAATTTTGTTGAGCATTTTATTGACTCTAGTGGCATTGTGTCTTGGCGCTTTTTTAGTGCAAAGTCAGAATACGATTTTGTTGAATGGGATTTCTCTGGGCAGGGTGAATATTCCAATGCTGAAGAAGCAATTGCACTGTTTGGCATTCTTGAGTCTTTGGGCAAAGAAGTCTATGTCGCCACCTATGACCAGCTTGGAGCCATTGCTTGTCGGATCTTGGTGCCGGGTTACTCAGAGGTGTATCCAATTGAGGATCTTGTTTGGGACAACACCAACAAGGCTTTATTATTCCGTGCGGATATTTTGAATCTACACAAACTCAGTGATAAAAATCTCAGTGCATTACTTGGACGTCTTGAAAACAATGACCTCGATGAATACAGCGATATCGCGACGCTGATTGGCATTGAGTTTGATGAAAATACGTCTTGGGGTCAACTCACTGTGCTTGAGTTGAAGCTCTTAATTCAACTCGCCTTACAGAACTTTGATCAAGCGCAAGAATTAGTGGGTGCCTTTCTACAATACAACGACAACACGGTCGATCGTAGATTGTTTTATCAAGCACTGAATGCTGTTCTAGAAATTGAACTTGACGATGAGCTCGCAGTTGAAGACTACATCACGAATTTACGTCGTATGTTTGGCGATGTGCGAATGAATGCTGTACTCGGCTCGATGAACGGTAGTGTGAAATTCTATGGACTCACACCGACTAGCTTGAAACTAGAAGGACTCGACAGGCATCATCGTTTGCTGGATAGCTATAGGAAACTGCATGTGGCGCGATCAAAGTATTCCTAGTGCCACCTCTTTACTAAACAGTCTTAAACCCGCCATCACTTAACAGATTTTAATGCCTTTAATCAACAAATTGGAGTGCCTTATGTCACGTCGTCAGTTTCT
>CAMBLP010000155.1 GCA_945868195.1 Bordetella parapertussis | reverse complement strand
TTCATGTCGGCTCAGACACCGATGGTGCAAAACATGATGAACAGTTACGTCGAGCAAAGCAAAAACCTGTTTTCCCAAATGCAGGACAAGATGCAAGAGCAAACGCGCGCGATGTTTTCGACATTTCCTTTCCCACCAGGCACTCCTGGCGAGAAAGGCAAAACCTAAAAATCAATCCTTCAGCGCGTTAGCCCTGCCCGACACGCAGGGCGATATGATCCAAAGCCTCCTGCACCTGATCGATCAAAATCAAACACAGATCGCCGGGTTGCAGTTTGGCAAGTGCGGTATCAATCGCCAAAAACTCTCCCCGGATTTCCTCGATTTCTTTTGTGCGAGATACGTTTTGCAATCCTTGTTGTAAAAGCGCAAGGACTTCTCCATCTTCGCGGCCGCGCTGGCATTGGTCTTGATACAAAATCGCTTGGTCGAAGACCTCACCGAGAATCTCGGTTTGACGAACGATATCCTCGTCTCGACGATCCCCCGCGCCGCTGATGACCACCATGCGTCGCTTGGCAGGCATCGTTTCGATGGCTTGAATCAAGGCCTGAATCGCATCAGGATTATGACCATAGTCAGCTACCACCGTCGCGCCTCTGTAATCGAACACGTTAAAGCGTCCAGGTGCATTTTGAGCATCGTTGACAAAGGTTGATACACCAGTCGTGATTGTTTGCCAGTCAAGGCCTAAGGCCCAGGCCGCGGCGATCGAGGCCATCGCATTCTCATTTTGGAAAGTGATGCTGCCATTGCGAGTCAGGGGGATCGACTTGAGCGCAATGCGTTGCTCGGTTGAGCCTTCGGCGGCCACAACATGATCGCCATCGATATACATCACACGTTTACCTTGCGCTCGATGCGTATTGAGCGCTGGATTTTGTCGGTCACTCGAAAATAGTGTGACAGATCCAGGGCATGCGTCGATCATTTTTAAAACCATCGGGTCCGAAGCATTGAGCACTGCAGTGCCATGGGGCGCCACGTTTTGAACAATGACGCGTTTGACTAGGGCAAGATGGTCAATGGTCGTGATGAAGTTCATCCCAAGATGATCTCCCACTCCAAGGTTAGTGACGACTGCGACATCGCATTTGTCAAAACCTAGTCCTTCTCTCAAAATGCCGCCCCGTGCAGTTTCAAAGACCGCCGCATCCACATCGGGATGCATGAGTACGTTGCGAGCGCTGCGAGGACCGCTACAGTCACCCGTGTCAATGCAGCGGTGTTCGATGTAAACACCGTCCGAGTTCGTCATGCCAACGCGCTTGCCACTTGTTTTTAACAAGTGCGCGGTTAACCGGACAGTCGTCGTTTTTCCATTCGTGCCCGTGACGGCGACTACTGGAATGCGTGCATTGTCCCCGTTCGCGAACATAGTCGAGATGATGGCCTCGCCAACGGGGCGTGCTCGACCAAAAGAGGGGCTTAAGTGCATGCGCAGGCCAGGCGCGGCATTGATCTCTACGATGCCGGCGCGCTGCTCTTCCATAGGTTTGATGACAGTTTCGGCGACTAAGTCGACACCTGCGATATCGAGTCCGACCATTTGCGCCGCTGTCACCATGCGGGCTGCCAACTCGGGGTGTACCTCGTCGGTCACGTCGGTCGCGCTACCGCCCGTGCTGAGGTTAGCGTTATTGCGTAACAAAATACGATGACCACGCTCGGGAACGGATTGTGCATTGAGTCCTTGGTTTGACAGCGTCGCCAACGCGATTTCATCGAGGCGGATTTTTGTCAAGGCGGTGGCGTGTCCATCGCCCCGAAGCGGGTCAAGATTGACGGTGTCAACCAACTGCGCAATCGTATGCTGGCCATCGCCAATGACGCTTGGCGGATCGCGTCTTGCCGCAGCGATCAGTTGATTGCCGATCACCAGCATGCGGAAATCATGTCCGGGAATGTATTGTTCAACGATGACGTCGCGGCTAATGGTACTGGCGACCTCGAAGGCCTGGTTGAGTTGTTCACGCGTCTCGATGTTGACGGCGACTCCTTTGCCCTGGTTGCCGTCACGCGGCTTAACGACGACGGGTAAGCCAATTTGATTGGCGATTTTCCAAGCCTCATCCTTGTCGTCCGCGACATGGCCTTCAGGGACAGGAACGCCGGCAGCCTGCAGCAACATTTTTGTGAGGTCTTTGTCCTGCGCAATGGCCTCGGCGATGGCACTCGTGCTGCTCGTTTCAGCGGCTTGAATGCGTTTTTGTTTGCTTCCCCAGCCAAACTGAACCAAGCTGCCTTCAGTCAGACGGCGATATGGAATCCCTCGCGCTACGGCGGCATCCACGATCGAACCCGTACTCGGGCCCAGGCGGACGTCTTCGTCAAGATCGCGTAATTCGGCAAGCGCTTGCTTGACGTCGAAAGGGCGATCGTCAAGCGCGGCCTGGCAGAGGTTTTCGGCTAACTCAAGCGCGCGTCGACCACCGGGTTCTTCGCTGTACTGGAACACAATCTGAAAGACATTGAGTTCCGGTGTCGAAGTCGTTTGACCAAATGCGACTGCGCAGCCCGCGGCTGCTTGAAGTCCAAGCGCAATGGCCTCTAAAGCGTGTGCAACGGTAATCGGTTCTTTATGCCCCAGGGGGCGCAAGGGTTTCATTTCAGGAAAGCGCGCGCGTAATCGCGTGACAAAACTGGGCATCTGGTCTAAATCAGCCTCATTGCCCGCACACGTCACAACAGCCTCGATGGCGGTGTGACGGCTCCACAAGTTAGGGCCGCGTAGCGCGCGAATTCTAGAAACTTCCATTTGGATTCCTGAAGTGATAAAGGGGCGTAAGGGTCAGTGATTCTATATTTATGTTGATTCGAATGCGATTAAACCCGCCTCGATGAGCTCGGGTGTCACGCCGAGCGCCCAGGCAGCGGCTGCCGCAGCCAAAATACTGCTGAACTGTTCGTGACGGGTACCGGCTTGCGTCATCGGAATTGAGGCGATTGTGCAGAGATTTCGACGCAGAGAGCCTTCGGCCAAGATGAGTTGTCCGTGGTCTATAAACACGGCACGATGGCCTTGCGCGACGTGACTGTTGAGGCTTGCGTGGTTGGCCTGACGGCTAAAAAGCGTGACGGCGCCGTCGCAGAACTGAGCGAGTCCCATGACGCGCGCATCTTCCGCGTTCAGAATGGCCATGCCATGAGGCAAAACAACGTCCATCTGCGTTCGATAAATATTGACGAGATCGTTGTCATCACAAATTTCGTAGGCGGCTAAGTCCTCGGTCCAGTCAACGTTCGTGATGATGCCGACTTCGCAGCGCTCGTAGGCAAGGCCTTCGGTGAGTATTTGTTTGCAGCCATTTTCGATAATGACAGCCTCGACTTCGCGGTTGAGCAAGACGCGCCTGCCATTAGCATGATCCGCACAGTTGCCGGCACGAAGTCGTCGACGATTGACAAACAAACCCTCGCTGCATGCGAGTCCGCTATTCCAGCCATGAAGTGTGAGTAGTTTAAAGAGCAGTTTGCTGGTCAGCGTTTTGCCACGTGTGCCCGTGATGCCTACCACCGGCACTCTGGCCATATCTCCGGGAGGAAAGGTATAGCCGACAATGTCTTGACCGACTTGACGCGCCTTACCCAAGGCCGGCTTGAGATGCATCAGCAGGCCGGGGCCGGCATTGACTTCGACAATAGCGCCTTGTTGTGCAGCGAGAGGGACGGAGATGTTCTCGGCGACGAGGTCGATCCCTGCGATGTCCAAGCCAACAATGCGAGCCGCTGTGCAGGCAATGGCGGCGATATCGGGATGAACCTCTTCGGTGCAGTCAAAGGCCACATTGCCGTTACGCTGAATGGTGACCTCTCTGCCTTTGTCCGGAATGTCATCGGCAACGAAACCTTGTCTGGCGATTTCCAAGACCACAGCAGAGTCGAGACGCACATAGTTTAGAGGTTGATCTTCTTCGTGCCCTCTGCGGGGATCCGCATTGAGTTGGGTTTCGATCAAGGCGCGAATGCTCTGTTGGCCGTCACCCATGATGACGGCGTTTTGTCCCTTGGCTGCGGCGATGAGTTTGCCGCCAACAACCAGCAGACGATGTTCATTGCCACGAATAAATTGTTCGACGATCACGCTCGAGCCTTCTTCGATCGCGACTGAGTAGGCCTTGTCAATTTCGTCTTGCGATGTCAAATTGGTAAAGACACCGCGGCCGTGATTTCCGTCGCTTGGCTTGACCACGACAGGGAGGCCGAGTTCTTGAGCAGCCTCCCATGCGTCTTGAACGCTGTGGACTTCACGCCCGATCGGGACGGGTACACCACAGGCTTGGAGCAAGCTTTTAGTGAGATCTTTGTCGCGGGAGATCGTCTCTGCGATCGCGCCAGTATTGTCGGTTTCGGCAGTCCAGATGCGGCGTTGATTGACGCCATAGCCAAGTTGCAACAAATTGCCTGCACTGAGCCTGATCGCTGGAATGTCGCGGTCATCCGCGGCATCGACGATGCACGCCGTGCTTGGGCCGAGGCAATAACGCAGTCGCAGGTCACGGAGTGTTTTGTTCATCTCCTCGACATTGACAGCTTGATTGTCGACTGCGCGCAGTATCAATGTGCGCGCGAAACTCATCGCTTGTCTCGTGACTAACTCGTGCCAGGCGCGCACCACGACTTTATAAAGACCTGGCTTGGAGGTGGCCTTAGTCTGCCCAAAACCGCCAGGCATGCCAGCGCGCTGTTGCAATACAAGCGTGAGGTGTTCAAGTAGTTGAGGGGACCAAATGCCTGCTGTGAGTAGAGAAGGGGTATCCTTGGATGCTTCGATCCCTGGTCCGGGGTGAACCAATGCCGGTAAAGTCTGACAAATTCGGGTGTAAGCATCCCGCAACGTTGAGGCAGGCAGCGCCTGAAGTCCATCAAACTGAATCCATGCCTCGATGACGGGACGGTATGTCCATATATTCGGTCCGCGCAAGTGGATGCTGCGCAGAGTCGAGATGTCACATGTGCTCATAAGAAACTGATCGGCTGAAAAGACTTTGTTGCGTTGCACAATGGCGTGCATGTGTCATTATCGCAGCAAAAAGCTGGTTTGGTCGCGTCGGTCTTTGGCGAGGTCAGATATACGAGCCA
>CAMBLP010000154.1 GCA_945868195.1 Bordetella parapertussis | reverse complement strand
CGGACCAGAACCAAAAATAACTGTTTTCGCATTTGTAGACTTTGCCAACTCTTCGGTTGCCTGTATACCACGGTACCTCAAATAGTTTTCAGTCATACCTTCGTTGACGATATCTTGAAAGCCCTTGATTCCGTTAGCCTCGATCACTTTGCGCTCAGCTTCGGAACGCGCTGCTTGTATTTTAAATTTGTAAGTATCGGCATTTTCCGACTCAACAAGCTTGTTGACAATCGCTTTCTGCACATCGGGGGGATATTCAACGGATGTTATTTGAACCGAGCTGATACGAATTAATCGCACATTGCTCAAACCAGGTGGACTTAGCTGTTGTACCAAGAGGCTATCTGTGGTGATGGCAATATCATTTGCCACTTGACCGATATCTCCAGTAAAAGCAATTTGAGAACTTAACTTAGCGACTTTTTCTCGGGTGACTTTGATCACCTGCGGAATAATCATTTTTTCTAAATAATTCAAACCAACATATTTATGAAGAAAAGGTAAGGTGAAAGGATTGACCTCGTACTGAAAAGATACCGTCACGTTTGTCTTGAGTAGATCCGCTGTCATCAGCTCTAGCTTTAACTCTTTGAGTTGGATTTGAACCGAGTATTGAGTAACTATATTCCAAGGAAGAATAAGATTTGCGCCTTCGCCTATTAGTTCTGTCAGATCTACACCATCACCCAAAGGACGATAAATAACCCCATTGGCACCCGTTGGAATAATCACAACAACGCGAGGCCAAAGAACGATCGCAGCCGATACGAACAACAAAATAAGCAAAAAAAACGTCAGCATTTTGCCATCGAGCCATCGCAAAAACGCATACTTTTTTCTTGCAAAATAATTACGACTTATTGTTGCCACTTTTTTCTCAAATCATCATTCATGAAAAATGACGTGTTTATTTAAATTAATCTTTTAAAGACTTGGTAAATTCTTTTTTGAGCTCGGCTTGAACGGCGGAAGCTGAAAAATTACTAAAGGTACCGCCATTTTCATAATGACGCACAAATATTTTACCAATTGAATACGTGGCTGCAGCACCAACAGTAGCCAACGTGACAGCGCCAACCGCTGTTCCGTAACCAGGCAGAAATTTTGGAATGGAAGACATTGCGAAATGTGCTGCGCCAAAGGGGGCTAATGTGCCAAATAGGACAGAGACGACCCCTTGCACAGCGTTTCTTGTCACTTTCTCATCATATAACTTAGTGATGTCGACAATCATATTGACCTGAACCAGTCCAAGCGATGCCATATCCAAAAATGGAATTGGAATCAAAGAAGCCGCCACACTCCATTTTGTGGATGAGGAAATAATAAGGCCTGCCGCATCAAGACGCTTGTAATGCGTTAGTTCCTTTGCCAGCGCATCAGCTTGATCCGTATTTTCGACGATCATCTCATCTCTCATCATTTAAACTCCATAACCTTGCGGAAACGCGACCAATGGCCAAAGGTATTGTCCTCGGGCAAGAGTAGAAAAAGCTCTCATTTACTCATATTATGAGCGAATAATGCTTAAAAAGCATGTCTGATTGCAAAAGCTAGGCAAGCGGCAGAAATTCCGCATCCAGATGTCCGGTTTTCACATAAATCAACGCTCCCTCGGACTTGGTAAAGGGTGTGTGCAAACTATAGCGGGGACTCCTAATCCACGAACCCACCGGATAGCTCCCATATTCGTCGTGAAAAACACCCTCGAGCACAAAAATTTCCTCGCCACCAGGATGAACATGACGATTAAACACGGTATCTGGCGCCCAGCGCACCAACGCCGTATTCACGCCATTGAACTCATGCAAGGGCAGCACGGTCAAGCCCGGTACCATCCCCTGGTACCACTGTGCCGTCCGAGTATCGATCCGCACTGACTGATCGTCACCCGAGCAAAACTGCCAGAGCTTGACCAGCAACATACAACCCGCTTGCGAAGAAGGACTGTGCTGGCTACCCGGCGGATGACGCAGATACGTCCCAACTGGGTACTGTGCGTGCTCATCTGAGAACACCCCTTCCAGCACCAGGATCTCCTCTCCCCCGCCGTGAACATGCGCGGCAAACGTCGCATCCGGTTCATAGCGTACGACCGAAGTGGCACGCGCGACTTCATCACCCACACGATCAAGCATCTTACGTTGCACACCGGAGGCAGGCGATCCCACCCAATCCATTTGAGGGGTGTGTAAAACTATACGTTGGGTGAAGTCGTTGTTAATACCCACGTTCACGCTGCCATGCTTCATAACTAGGAACTTCCATCTCGAAGTGATCGGTCAAACGCGAATACAACTTACCAAACATTCTACCAATCGGGCGGTAAAGTTCAGGATTAATGTGATGGGTAACGGGATCCAACAGCCCATCTCGCACGTGCATTCTGACAACTTTGCCGATCGCGATATTGCGAGTAGGGCCAATTTGTAGCAGTGCAATTTTTTCACACTCAAACGCGACGGGGGCTTCGACGATCCGCTTTGGACGAACGACTCGAGAAGAGGTGAGCGTCAGGCCAGCCTCCTCGACCTCAGAAATGTTGCTTGGGAAATCAATCGCACAGATATTCATCGCTTGAGCCATCGCCTCATCGACCAGATGAATGACAAACTGACCGTTGTCTCGAATATTGACGGTCGTATCTTTTAAGGCCTGATTGTGCCTTTTAGTCTCGAGACCTAAGACCATGACGGGCGGATCCTCGCCCATGCAGTTGAAAAAACTATACGGCGCAGCATTGTCACCAAACTCATCTGATATTGTCGTGACCAGTGCAATAGGACGGGGTACGACCGTCGAAGCCAACAGCTTATATTGCTCGATCGGAGCCAGCGCAGTTATGTCGATTTCCATTATTTTCCCTCCTCCTTTAACTCTGCAAACTTCGCTGCCATCGTCGGGTTGCCTCGCGTGAGCTTTTTTATCGTCACATCCTGCGCCTTGTCGTTGGCGAGGCGCAGATTACGATCCGTGCCGAGCAAAGCCTCCTTGGTCTTTTGCAGATGATCGATCGATTTATCAATTTCGTCGATCGCCTTTTGAAACCTCTGTGACGCCAGATCATAGTTCCTTGCAAACGCACTCTTGAACGTCTCAAGCTCGTTTTCAAAATTAGTAATATCAACGCTCTGTGCCTTGACCAGCGCAAGCTCGGTTTTGTATTTCATCGAATTCATCGCCGCGTTACGCAGCAACGTGATGATGGGAATAAAAAACTGAGGGCGCACGATATACATTTTGGGGTAGCGATGAAACATATCCACGATCCCCGTGTTGTAAAACTCATTGTCAGGCTCGAGCAGCGACACCATCACCGCATACTCACAACTCTTTTCATTACGATCCTTGTCGAGCTCCTTGAGAAAATCCTCGTTTTTGCTCTTGGTTGCCGTCAAGTCACTTTCATTTTTCATTTCAAACATGATGGACACAATCTCAGTGCCCGCTTCATCTGCGTCACGAAAAATAAAGTCACCCTTACTACCGGAGCGAGCGTCGTTGTCTTTCTCGAAATACGCTCTTGGAAACGCCGTGGCACGAATCCGGTTGAACTCCGTCTCGCAGTGCTGCTCCAAGGTCTCACCCACCATCTTGGTCGATAAACGCGCCTTCATATCGCGCAGACGCTCGATCGCATCGTCGCGATCCTTAAGTTGCGTTTCGTATTTATCCTTGAGAGATTTTTCCGCGAGCGCTTTCTCAAGCTGCGACCGCTCTAGACCATTCTTGAGTGCATCGCGCTCTTTTTCTACACTTGCGAGTGCCTGAGCAATCGCAAGCTGCTGAGCCATCCCACCGGCCTCAAGCTTTGATTTCAGAGCCTGAATCTCCGCATCCTTGGCCGCAGCTGCCTGCTGCGATGCATTGGCGAGCTTCGCCTCAGCGAGCGCTACTGCATTACGTTTCTCCTGCTCCGCCAGCTCCAACCGATCGTGCAATTGCTGCTCAAACTCGCCATCACGCACTTGCTTGAGGATGTCAGCGTAGCCTGCCTCATCAATTTTGAACGCTTTACTGCAATGGGGGCAGATAATTTCATGCATGAAGATTAAACCCTTAATAATGAGACTCTCATTATTTTGACACGACATTGAAAACGCCACCTAAACAGGTGGCGTTCAACACTCTATCGGTAAACATTTAACATCTTAAATGCCCTACTTCAGCAACAGGTTGTTGTCAGAAAGGTATTTTTTATACCACTCGGTCTCTTTTGCTAAAGCCTGCTTGAGCTGCGCGCTGTCCTTAAAATCGTAAGGAAGGTTAAACCGCTTGAGAAGTTCTTGAAATGAAGCTTGTTGGACAACAGTCGTCATTGTTTGCTCAAGTTTTTTAGCGACATCAGCTGGAACGCCCGCAGGCGCAACCACAATCATGCCAAGAGCTGGATTGCTTGGTGGGCAACCAATATCCTTCATAATAGGCACATTAGGCTTAGTAGGATCACGCGTCTCGCGATGGAGGACGAGCAACTCGCGGAACTCACCCTGTTGAACGAAAGGCAAGTGTGAGCCGGAGCCTGCGATAAAGTCGATATGACCGCCCATCAACTGCGTGTTCGAGTTCGAGCCACCCTTTTGTGGGACATGTTTAAAGGTCAAACCTTTGCACTTAGCCACGGTTTCAACACCAATCTGTTGCTGCGTATTGACACCTGAAGACGCATAAGTCATGCCTGGATTTTTCTTGGCATGCTCGACAAATTTTTCAATCGTGTCGTAAGGTGCATCTTTGCGAACCGTGAGAGAACCCACATACTCGCTATATTGGATCAGAGGCGTAAAACTCGAAGGCTTGAAAGCTACCTTCATCATCATTGGACGCATACTGAGCAGACCCGTGGAGGCGACCAAGAGCGTATAACCATCGGGCTTGGCTGCCGCCAATAGCGCGCCAGACACCGTACCACCGCCGCCGCCTTTGTTTTCAACAGCGACAGGAACGCCGAGGATTTTCTCCATACCCTGCGCAATGGCTCGCGCCGTCAAGTCAGTCGTACCACCAGCAGAAAACGCCACATACATGGTGATTGTTTTGGTAGGGTATTTTTGAGCCATTGCCGTGCCTGTCACAGTCAACCCCAAAGCCAT
>CAMBLP010000153.1 GCA_945868195.1 Bordetella parapertussis | reverse complement strand
GGGTTGTAGGCTGTCCCATTAGGCATATGAGGATTCACAGCCAAGGAGCCGATATTGGACAAACCAATGGTGTAACCATCGCCAGGAGCTTTGGCCACGAGATCCGCGGCAATATTGCCTCCAGCCCCTGGTTTATTGTCCACCACGACGGTCTGGCCCAGTATTTCGCTGAGCTTGATCGCGATCGTTCGCGCCGCCGTATCTGTACCCCCACCTGGAGAAAAACCAACAAGTAGTTTGATCGGTTTCGTCGGAAAGTTCGCCGCGGAGTTTGCCTGAGCAAAGACAACGCTGGAAACGCTCAAGATCGTACCGATCAAAAAAGAACGCGTCAGTATTTTTTTACATGTAGTGATGAGCATAGGGGTTCCTAAAAGAACTGTTTGTCTGCGTGTTGAAGATTTTGTTGTACTCTAAATTACACAAGTTAACAGGTGGCGTATAGAAGTTTACTTGCTGCGGCGCAGCAAAAATTGCCAAGCGTCATCGCGCCAAGCCGAGATCAGAAAAAAACGAAAGAACATCTAGATGTTGTACTAAAACTATTCTATAAGAGTCAAAGACTATTGATCTTTTTCATCCTTCAGAAGGTCACTCAAGCATCATGAGAAGCAAACTTTTCGTCCCCGGATCTCGGCCCGAACTCTTCGACAAGGCCTTGGTAAGTGCGGCCGACGCCCTGTCATTCGATCTAGAAGATGCTGTCGCCGACTCTAAAAAATCAGAAGCTAGGAACACCCTCAGCACGTGGATGGATGCGCAAAGTGTGCTCAACTCAAAGAAAACTATCATCGTTCGTGTCAATGCCATGGATACCGCGCACTTTGAGCATGACATCGCTCAAGTCGTGCGGGCTGGCTTGCATATGATTAACCTGCCCAAACCCGACAGCCCCGAGGCCGTCCGACAGGCCGTCTCAGCC
The DNA here is from genome assembly GCA_945868195.1 of Bordetella parapertussis. Taxonomy (GTDB): domain Bacteria; phylum Pseudomonadota; class Gammaproteobacteria; order Burkholderiales; family Burkholderiaceae_B; genus Zwartia. The sequence goes on along the minus strand of CAMBLP010000153.1, from coordinate 4,185 downwards.
ATTGAAAAAGCTGAACGCGCCAACGGGGTCAATCGCGATGGTCAACATCCGATTCGTCTTCTTTTGAATATCGAAACGCCCAAAGCTTTGCGAAATGCGTTTGACTTGGCCTCTGCGCATCCACGCGTCGCGGGTTTGCAACTTGGCTTGGGCGATTTATTTGAACCGATTGGTGTTTCACGAAAGGAAGCCTTTGCCATCAAGTACGCCATGATGCAGGTGAAGTTCGCAGCGTCCGAGGCTGGCGTCGATGCGTTTGACTCAGCCTTTGCGAATATCCAGAATGCGGAAGGTTTTCTTGAGGAAGCTCGACTCGCCGCTCGACTCGGTTATGTTGGCAAAAGCTGTATTCATCCGAGTCAAGTTGCCATGGCGAACGAGGCCTTTCGCCCAAGCGATGAAGCGATCGCGCATGCTTTGCGCGTTTTAGAGGCTGCTAAAGAAGCTGATGCAAAAGGGATCGGCGCCTACGTTGTCGACGGAAAAATGATCGATCCCCCTTTCTATCAAAGCGCCGTGAAGTTAGTGGAAAGTGCTAAGCGTCTAGGTTTAATTTAAATTGATTCATATCACCTTTTTTTAAAAATAAATGAGACAAAATCATGAAAAAACTATTTAAATTACTTTGTTTGGCCACGCTCCTCCCAGCCGCCGCGATCGCGCAAACAAACTTTCCCAACAAGCCGATCACCTTGTTAGTGGGGAGCGCACCCGGCGGTTCGAACGACACCTTCGCGCGCACGATTGGCAAACACATGCAAGATGCTCTGGGCGTCTCCGTTGTTGTCGAAAACAAACCCGCGTCGGGTGGCGTGCTAGCAAACTCACTGGTCGCCAAAGCACCAGCCGACGGGTATACGCTTGTGGTTTTATCATCAACATTCACGACTGGCGCGGCAGTTAGAAAAAATTTGCAATACGATGCCGTCAAAAGCTTTGCGCCTGTCTCGATGTTGGCACGAGGACCTCTACTGATTACAGTCGGCAACAATACGCCGTTTAAAACACTCCCTGAGCTCGTCACTTTCGCCAAAGCCAATCCGGGAAAACTAAATTTCGGCACCTCTGGTGTCGGGAGTATCAATCAGTTCGCCACTGAAATTTTTTCTGATGTCGCGAAAATAAAAATGACCCATGTTCCCTACAAAGGAATGGGGCCAGCGGTCAACGATCTAATGAGTGGTCAAATCGATATGATCATCGCCAGCGCACCTTCGCTGTTGAATCACGTTAACAATGAAAAAATAAGGGGTCTCTCTGTCACAACGGCGAAGCGTTCACCCATCGCGCCCAAAATTCCTTCGCTCGATGAGTATGGCTACGGCGCGGCTGCGGTTGATTTGTGGTGGGGTGTGCTGGCTCCCGCAGGCACTCCTGCCGCAGTGGTGCAAAAGCTCAATACAACCATCAATAAAATTATCAGTTCGGATCAAATGAAAGAGTTTTTTCTCAAACAAGGTGCGAGCCCAGTCGCCATGACACCTACTGAATTCAGTGCCCATATCGCCAATGAGCTTGCGCGTTGGAAGCGCGTTGCGGCGACCGCGAACATTCAGGCGGAATAAACAAAGCATGAAAGGTCACTCCGCCACCCAAGACTCAACACGGCCAAGCGCATCAGTTCTACCCCGTCGATCGGGCCCGTCCGGTCCGCTTACGGGTGTGCGTGTCATTGACATGTCGGCCTATATTGCAGGTCCATATGGTTGTGCTTTGCTTGCAGATCAAGGCGCCGAGATCATCAAGGTCGAACCCCCCACGGGCGATAATCTTCGAAAATATCCCTCGAGCCTTGAGTCTGAGAGTCGGGCATTTCTTGGAGTGAACCGAAGTAAGCTGGCCACGGTTCTGGATATCAAACAGCCTGATGATCTCGCGACACTGCTGACATTGATCGAGAGCGCGGATGTGCTTATCCATAATTTCAGACCGACTGTGGCGCCGCGTATTGGCATTGGCTATGAGCAGTTAAAGAAATTAAATCCAAGACTGATCTATTGCGCGGTGAGTGGCTATGGTGAGACCGGCCCTCTGAAAGACAAAGCGGGCTTTGATCAAGTGCTGCAAACCATGACAGGGATGGCCGCACAGCAGGGTAAAAAAGGAGGGCCACCCGAAGTCCTATACGGTTCGGTCGTCGACTTTTATGCCTCTGCACTCGTTGCGGGTGCCGTGTCTTCCGCTTTATTTGAACGAGAGCGGTCAGGTTTGGGTCAGTTCGTGGGCGTCTCGCTCTTGGATGCCGCGATGACGATGCAATCCACCCGTCTCGTCTGGGCCGAGCAAGAAGGGCGAGACGTTGGGCGCGATATGCGCTCTGGCGGCATTACGGGGATTCACCCCACCAAGGACGGCTTTATTTATATTTCTGCGAATACGCCCCATTTCTGGCAAGCACTTTGCGAAAAAACGGGTATGGCCGAATTCATCGGGAATGAACGCTTCGACACCGTGCGCAAGCGGGCGCAACATCACGCGGAAATCGTACCAAAACTTCACCTAGCCCTCGCAAAAAAAAGCGCTCTCGAATGGGAGGCGCTTTTCGGTGAGGAGGTCCCTTGCGCAGCAGCGCGTTCCGTTGAAGATATGTTCGATCATCCCCAGGTGCTGAGTCAAGGCCTGATCGCAACCTACCAACATCCTGTCGTGGGTCAATATCGAGGCCTGAAGCGTTCGGTCCGCTTTGCCCGCACGCCAGGACCAGAGCCTTTTGCAGCACCGACACTCGGGCAACATACTGAAATCATCAAACAAGAAGCCGATCGTCTCAGGCGTGAAAAAAAATAAATCATGAGTGACTCCTCTGCGACTCGCCCGACTCCTGCTTCAGACAAGATCATCGTGCCTAACAGCGCGGGAACGCAACGTCCCGCCTTGATCGTACCGCGCTATGCCTGCGACGCCCATTTACACATTTATGACGACCGCTTCGAGCAGGCCGTGGATGCATCCGCCGGCCTCGAAAAAGCAACCGTGGCGGAGTATCGCCTGTTGCAACAACGGCTTGGCACAAGCCGCGCTGTGATAGTGACCCCGCGCAGTTACGGCACAGACAATCGAGTCACCGTGGATGCGATCACCCAACTTGGGCTCCAACATGCGCGCGGTGTGGCGGTTTTACGCAGTGACGCCTCAGATCAGACTCTGGACGCACTCGATCGCGCGGGCATTCGAGGTCTCAGGTTTTCGCTCTACACACCCAAACATGCAGCGGCGAGCTTTGAGATGGTCGAACCGCTCGCCAAACGCATCGCGCGTTTAGGTTGGCACCTGCAATTACATTGGACGGCAGATCAGTTTGTCCAACACGCGAACATGCTTGAGCGTTTGCCCTGCCCGCTTGTGATCGACCACATGGGAAGGCTCCCACAGCCTCTTGGTGTTCAACACCCGGCCGTGACACTGATCAATCGTTTACTAGACAAAGGCAATACCTGGCTCAAGCTTTCCGGCGCGTATCTGGATAGTCAAGTTGGAGAGGTTGATGGTTTTAGCGATGTCGATGCCGTCGCACGGCACTGGATCGCTCAGGCGCCAGACCGGTTAGTGTGGGGAAGTGACTGGCCTCACCCGACAGAAGCGCACAAGCCTGACGATGCGAATATGCTGGATCGTCTAAGTCAATGGACCAGCGATCGCACAGTGATTGAAAAAATACTGGTGCACAATCCCGCACGTTTGTACGGCTTTGAATAGCCAAACAAACAGCCCCCTACCATTTAGAGAAGCACGGGACGCAGACGACGCGCATAGTCCAAGCCTGCAACAGGATCGTGAATGGAACACGGCCCCACCACCACAAACCGTCGCTGATCCTCTCCCCGCAAAATTCGATTGAGCGACTCACGTCCGGCTGTAATCGTACCGGCTGCCTTTTTACTAAGTGGAATCTGTTCATGCAGCTGCTGGGGCGTTGGCATGGCAAGAAAATCAGCGATATGTAGATTTTCGGTCGAAGCGTCTGGGGATAGGGAATTCATGATGATTAAAGCCATTGTTGTGCACGGCACGTACACGAGTTTCGATACCCTTAGTTTAGAGTATTACACCTCAGCACTGCTCTCAAAAGCGCTTATGTTTCAAATACACTGCAGCTATGAAGCCCGAACGCCGAATTGCTCACCTTGATATGGATGCTTTTTTCGCATCCGTCGAGTTATTGACCTATCCCGAACTGAAAGGTCA
>CAMBLP010000152.1 GCA_945868195.1 Bordetella parapertussis | reverse complement strand
CCAACCCGATTGATATCCCGACCGGTTGCGCTTTTCATCCGCGCTGTCCGAGCGTACTGGCGCGCTGCAAGACGGAAACGCCTGCCAAAACCATGCTCGACAATGGACACTCGGTTGCCTGTCATTTGCACGCAGAGACTACGCCACTGATGTATAGGCCCTCGACAAACGAATCCTTACTTGTGACTCCACTAGAAGCCGTTGCCTGATGAACTATTTATTAACACGAGGCGCGCGCTCAGGTCTGACCGTCCTGCTAGTCGTCACCTTTACTTTTTTTATCCTGAGAATGTCCGGTGATCCGGCGATGATGATTCTATCGCCCGATGCGCCGCCTGAGGCCATTGAGGCATTTCGTCAAAGCTGGGGGCTCGACGCCCCGCTCTCCCACCAGTACTTTGGCTACCTCGGCAACATACTCGCGGGTAATTTTGGCGTCTCAATGCGTAACGGTGCCTCGGCCATGTCACTGGTTCTCGAAGCCATCCCCGCGACACTCGCGATTACGCTACCGGCCTTTTTATTGAAACTACTGCTCGGCATTCCAGCTGGCATATTTGCCGCTTTTCACCGCAATACTTGGATAGACCGGCTGATCATGAGTTTTTCTGTCGCGGGTCACTCGATGCCGAGCTTTGTCTTGGGCGTATTGCTGGTTTTGATCTTTGCTGTGTCTTTAGGATGGTTACCGAGTGGCGGCTATGCCTCCTGGGGGCATGCAATTTTGCCCATTATTACTTTATCGATTGGTGGTGCGGCAGTGCTAGCGCGTTACACCCGTTCAGCCATGCTCGAAGTGCTGGGTCAGCCCTACATCCGGGCAGCTTCCGCTAAGGGGCTTCGTTGGCGTCTTGTTGTCATCCGTCATGCCCTGCCCAATGCAGCAGCACCCATCTTGACCATCATGGGCTTGATGCTTGGTGCGCTGATCGCTGGCGCGGTGGTAGTGGAAAGCGTATTTTCCTGGCCGGGTGTCGGCCGTCTGATTGTCACGGCGGTTGCCAATCGAGATCTCGCCGTCGTGCAAGCGGCTTTGCTGTTAGTGACCTTTAGCATGGTGGGCGCTAATTTACTAGTCGATGCACTCAACGTAATGATCGATCCAAAAATCCGGTCTTCCAAATAGGAGAGTGAAATGACAGCCCTAACACTCAAACTCTCCACCCTGCGCGGTAATTTAGTCCGCTGTCCAACCATTGTGCTGATCGGTTGGATTTGGCTCGCAGTGATGCTGTTTGTCGCGCTCTTTGCAGAAGTCTTAACGCCCTACGTCTTCACCGCACTCGACTTGTCCGCCAGGTTACAGCCTCCCGTTGGCTTTGGTGGACAAACCAATCATCTTTTAGGCACGGATGAGCTAGGACGTGATGTCATGTCACGACTGATCACCTCTATTCAGATGAGCTTGCTGATTGCCTTTGCCAGTACCCTGATTTCTGCGTCCATCGGTTTGACACTGGGCTTTTTAGCAGCACGTTTTAGAGGCGCAGTCGAACAAGCGGTGATGGTGGCGATTGATTTCCAGGCCTCAATCCCTTTTATGCTGATTGCACTCGCCGTGTTGGCATTTTTTGGAAACACCCTAGTACTTTTTATCTGCCTCATGGGTTGCCATGGCTGGGAGCGCACTGCGCGCATCACACGCAACCTCACCGTCGCAGCGGTCGAACAAGGTTATGCCAATGCGGTTCAAGCCCTCGGTGCAAGCACTTGGCGCATTTACTTTAAACATATATTGCCCAACATCGCGAGCACCTTGATCGTCAGCATGACGCTGACCTTTCCAGAAGTCATTTTGCTCGAGTCTGGTTTGTCATTTTTGGGGTTAGGCGTACAAGCGCCGTTGACTAGTCTGGGCAATATGGTGGGGTATGGCCGCGAATACCTGCAATCTGCTCCGTGGATCCTGCTGGCGCCTGCCACGATCATCGTACTGACAACACTTTCAATTTCCATAGTGGGCGATTGGGTTCGGGACAAGCTCGACCCGACGCTGCAATAAAGCCAACAACAGTTACAACAATTCCTGTCATCCATTTAATGAGGAAGATTATTCATGACGCGCGCTAAAAAAAATGTACTCATGATTGTGGTGGATCAGTGGCGTGGCGATACGCTCGGCAAGCTGGGTCACCCAACGGTCAAAACACCCAATATTGATGCGCTCGCCAATGAAGGCGTGACATTTGCCAAGCACTATACCCAGGCCGTACCCTGCGGACCAGGTCGTGCCTCGATGCTGACCGGTCTCTATATGATGACGCACCGTGCCGTGCAAAATACCATTCCCCTGGATGCGCGCCATACCAATATCGCTAAAGAAGTCCGCAAAGCAGGTTACGAGCCCGCACTTGTTGGCTACACGACCACCACACCCGACCCACGCGAGACGGCCCCTCAAGATCCAAGATTTAAAGTACTCGGCGCAGACATGGAAGGTTGGAAGCCCGTCGGCTCCTGGGGCCTGAAAATGGAAGCCTACTTTGCCTGGGTCAAAGCCAAGGGCTATCCCGTTCCTAAAATCCCTACCAACATCTGGTTACCCAAAGGTCAAGACGATAAAGACATCGGTGCAACGGCCAAGCCAAGCTCGATCCCTGCTGACCTGTCTGATACCTCTTTCTTTACAGACCGTGCGTTGGAGTACCTAAAAGGCACAGAGAACAAACCTTGGTTTCTGCACCTGGGCTACTACCGTCCGCATCCGCCTTTCATTGCCCCAGAGCCCTACAACGCGATGTACAAGCCTGAGGACTGCCCTCCCCCCATTCGCGCAGAATCCGTGGATATCGAAGCTGCACAACACCCGATGCTGGAGTTTTATCTCAAAGCGATCGAGCGTAAGAAGTTCTTTGAACACGGTCAGGGTATGGCCGCCGATATGACGGAACAAGAAGTCTTGCAATTGCGGGCGACCTACTATGGACTCATGTCCGAAGTCGACGAACATGTCGGACGCGTCTGTGACTATCTCAAGCAAACTGGTCAGTGGGACAACACCTTGGTGATTCTCACGAGCGATCATGGCGAGCAGCTTGGCGACCATCACCTGCTGGGTAAGCTCGGCTATTTTGATCAGAGCTTTCATATCCCCATGATCGTGCGCGATCCTAGCGAGTCGGCCAATGACACGCGTGGCAAGATCGTACGTCAGTTCACCGAAACGGTCGATACCATGCCAACTATTCTCGAATGGATGGGTCTGCCCGTGCCACGCACCTGCGATGGCGAGTCACTCCTGCCCTTCATACACCATGCCGAACCGCCTGCTGACTGGCGCACCGAAGTGCACTACGAATTCGACTTTAGAAATATTTTTTACTCCAAACCAGAAGACTATCTCGGACTGGGCATGGACGAGTGCTCATTGTCGGTCATCCAAAACGATCGCTACAAATACGTGCACGTCGCGGCCTTACCTCCCTTATTTTTTGATCTGGAAAAAGATCCGAGTCAGTTGCGCAACCTTGCCCACGATCCTGCCTATGCAAGTCAAATGCTGGACATGGCTCAGAAAATGCTGAACTGGCGACTCAAACATGCAGATCGTACGCTCACCGGCTATGCGGCGACGCCTGAAGGGTTAGTATCAAGACTATGAATCACCTTGCCCCGCTGATATTGAGCAAAAAAGCCATCGTGTTTGATCTCGATGGCACGCTGCTGCATACCGAGCCTGATATTCGCATGGCCATCAATGCAGCCTTGACTGAATGCGGACATCGAGCAATAGACCCGAATGTCGAACTCCCCAATCTGCACGGTCCCTCCCGTGAACTGATTGGCAGCGCCGTTGCCCTCGTCGATTTTCCAGAAGAAGGCTTAGACGTTTTAATTCCCATCTTTCAGCGACAGTACAAACTTCAGGCACACGCCCATTCGAATCTCTACCCGGGTGTCATGGCGCTATTGGAGCAACTGCGAGAGCGTGACTTTAAACTTGCTATTTGTACCAATAAAATCGAAGCGAACGCACGTCATGCTTTAACAAAAACGGGCATTATCGATTTCTTTAGCGTCATCACGGGCTCGGATACGACTGCCTTTCCCAAGCCACATCCCCTACCCTTGTCTCATACACTCAAGGAACTGGATGTAGCGCACGAGCATGCCGTCATGATTGGAGACACACACGTCGATGCGCGCTGTGCGGCGCATTGCAATGTTGACTTTATTTTGCATCAAAATGGCTACGGAAGACCCAGCGAAACCGATTACCGGATCGCTGGGCAATTCAACACCTATGGCGGCGTGTTTTCTTAGTCCATCAAAGCGTTAACAGTGAAGAGAGGGCAAGCTCAATCGATGAGCTTGCCATTTTCACGAAAGGGATGAGGACCATCATAGGGTCCGACGAATGCAAGATGTGTCACCAAGCCCTCGGGCGGCGACCAGCCAAACACACGATATGCTGGCGGCTCTAGCATCCAAGTCGACGCAGCATCCTCGGTCAGATTGAGCGTGACTTGATGGGCCGGCGAAGGCGTCGTACTGGCAATCGTTCCGGCAAAGCGAACGTCAATCGCACGGTGTAAGTGACCACAAATGATGCGCTCAACATTTGGATGGCAACTAATAATTTCCTTGAGACGCTCCACACCACCCTGCATACCAATCTTATCCATATGACCGATCATGGTCGTAAAAGGCGGATGATGCATCGCCACTACGACGGGTTTGCCACTATTTTTATGGAGCTTTTGCTCTAGCCAGTCCAGTCGCTCTTGACAAAGCATGCCTCCACTCTCGCCTGGAGTGCTCGTATCCAGCGTCAATAAGGTCAGCGGCCCTATCTCCACTTCATATTGAATAAAACCTGACTGCCCAAGGTATGTATGTTCAGGAAACGCCGCCCGCAATCCCTCGCGTGTATCGTGATTGCCTGGCATCAAGTAAACGGGGATATCAAGGGGCGCTATCAGCTCCGCCAGATGCTGGTACTCCAACTCTCGACCAAAATCCGTCAAGTCACCCGTCATCACGACCGCTAAGGGCTTTTGCCGCAAAGACATGACCGACTCCACAGCACGGCGCAAGTAAGGTGCAGTGTCTAGCTTGCCATACGCTAGGCGACCAGGTTCACGAATATGGGTATCGGATAATTGCACAAAAGAAATGGTCA
>CAMBLP010000151.1 GCA_945868195.1 Bordetella parapertussis | reverse complement strand
TGGGACAAATCGCCGCCCGAGATTTACGCCGCGAAGCTTTCCAAGAAATTGACTATCAAAAAATGTACGGCTCAATTGCCAAATGGGTGTTCGAATGCCAGACCCCCCAGCAACTCGGTGAGACGGCTTTCAAAGCCATCCGGATGGCGACCTCTGGTGTTCCCGGACCTGTCGTGTTGGTGATCCCAGAGGATATTCAACAACAGACCGTCGCCAAGCCAAGTTTCAAAAACCATGCGCAGATTTTTGGACTACCCGAACAATCCACCATGGATGAGATTGGCAAACGCCTAGCGGATGCCAAAAGACCGGTTGTGATTGCTGGCGGGATGTTTGATTGTCCCGGCGGGCGCGAAGCGCTCAGCGCCTTTGTGCACCATTGGCAACTGCCTACGCTGGTGTCCTTTCGTCGCCACGATATTTTTGCTAATGACGATCCTTTTTTCGTTGGTGACCTCGGTCTGTCCAATCCGTCAGCCCAAATGGCCACACTGCAAGAGAGTGACTTCATCCTAGCGCTTGGCACCCGCCTAGGAGACATCACGACTCAAAATTTCCAGTTTCCGCGCTACGCTCAAGCACCACAAACGCTGCTGCACTGCTATCCGGATTCACGTATTGTCAATTGGGATACGGTGGCCGACTATCCGCTTGTCTGTGATCCGGTCGCCTTGGTGCGCGCGCTCACGCAAGCTAACGCGACCCAGCCTGGCTCCGCTCGACAGGAGTGGCTCAAGACACTACGCCAACACGCACTGCTCTATGCGGCATGGCCCAACCGCGAAGCCAAACAAGGCGTCAACTTCACGGATGTTGTGCGGGCGGTTGCCGACAATGCGACTCGGGATACGACAGTTTGTTTAGATGCGGGTACTTTTGCCGCTCCCGTTTATCGACACTTCAACTTCAAGTCAGGTCAACGCTTAATGGCGCCCTTGGCTGGAGCGATGGGTTACGGCACGCCCGCCGCACTCGCTTGCGCATTACGCGACCCCAAGCGCACGACCATCTGCATCGTCGGAGATGGTGGTTTTCTCATGACAGGCAATGAAATGATTCTCGCGGTGGAGCGTAAGCTTCCCATTATTTTCATCGTCTCAAACAACTGCAGCTATGGTTCGATACGTTTGCATCAAGAGCGCGGCTATCCAGGGCGCGTGAGCGGCACCTCGTTATTTAACCCCGACTTTTACACGCTCGCGACGAGCTTTGGCATGAAAGCGACGCGCCTTGAAAAGAAGTCCGAGATCGATACAGTCATCAAGGCTGCGCTGTTGTCGCGTGAACCCCTACTCATCGAGGTCAATACAAGCCTCGATGCAATGTTGCCTTGAGTCTAAGACCTTAAAGCATCAAGGTGGAGTGATCGACGGCTTGCGTCAACACGACACCTTGATGAATCGCATCCGCAAGCGCTTGCGTGCGAGGCAAGATGACACCCGCATAAAAAACTGCTGTCGCACCTTTGTTTTTCATGAAAGCGGGTGAAAGTCCTGCATCCCCATTTTCTGTTTGAGGCTCAGCGCAGGCAAGTGCCGCACGCGCCATCAACCAGCCACTCAAGACATATCCCGTGAGCATCAAATAAGGCACGCTCCCTGCATAGACAGCGCGAATGTGGTCTTTGGTCTGCGCAAGCACAAAAGAAACTACCGCATCGTAATGCGTAACCGCACGCGAGAGATTGTCCGCAATCAGTAGCATGCCTGCCCGCTCACTCACATGAACGCGATCGGCAGCATCTCGGACAGCTGCCACGGTTTGTTTCATCCGCTGGCTCAGACGTTGCGCGGCAGCACCGCCATCACGAAGCGTCTTGCGACCAATCAGATCGTTCGCCTGGATCGCTGTCGTCCCTTCATAAATCGTCAAAATACGCGCGTCACGATAAAACTGCGCGGCCCCCGTTTCCTCGATGAATCCCATGCCACCGTGCACCTGCACGCCGAGAGAAGACACTTCAAGCGAACATTCGGTTGAAAAGCCTTTGACAACTGGCACGAGATAATCATAGAGAGCCTGATACTCGCGTCGCACCTCGGCATCAGGATGCTCAATACTGAGATCGTCAGCCGCAGCCGCCACACAAGCGATCGCCCGAGCGCCCTCAGTCAACGCACGCATCGTCATCAGCATACGCTGCACATCAGGGTGCTGGATAATCGGCACAGGGCCCGCAGAACCTTCAACGGCGCGACTCTGGACACGATCACGCGCGTAAGTCGTGGCCTTTTGGGTCGCGGCTTCGCTGACCCCAATACCTTGGACGCCCACGGCAAAACGCGCAGCGTTCATCATGATGAACATGTATTCGAGACCGCGATTCTCCTCTCCAACCAGAGTGCCGATCGCCCCTTGCCCAACCTCGCCCTTATTATCACCAAACAACAGCACTGCAGTCGGACTGCCATGGATGCCGAGCTTATGTTCAAGCGAGGCGCAACAGACATCGTTACGCGCACCGAGCGAGCTGTCGGCATTCACTAAAAATTTTGGCACGATAAACAATGACAAACCTTTGACACCTGGAGGTGCATCCGCGGTGCGCGCCAATACTAGATGCACGATATTTTCAGCGAGATCATGTTCGCCGAAAGTGATGTAGATTTTCTGACCAAACAAGCGATAGGACCCATCGGCCTGAGCGATGGCTTTGGTCGAGACAAGCGATAAATCCGAGCCGGACTGAGACTCGGTCAAGTTCATCGTCCCGGTCCACTTGCCACTCACCAAGGGCTCGATATAGGTCTTTTTCTGAGCATCTGAACCTGTTAGCAGTAAGGCCTCAATCACACCATCCGTCAACAACGGACATAAAGAAAAAGCAACGTTCGCGGCATACAAGTTTTCCGTTGTCGCGGTCGCAAGCAGCTTCGGTAACCCTTGACCACCCCACTGCTCCGGGTGACGAAGACCCTGCCAACCACCATCAACAAAGCTTTTAAATGCTGCATGAATAGGGGCAGGCATGCGCACATGACCCGCTTGGCAGACGGGCGGGTGCTGATCACTGACCCTATTGGTTGGTGCGACCACTTCTGCGGTGAACTTTGCGTTTTCCTCGAGCACGGCGTTTAACAAATCCATCTCCACCCCTGAAAAAGCGGGCAAACTCAACAGACTAGGCATATCCGCAAGATAGTTGAAGACAAATTTGAAATCATCGACAGGAGCGCTGTACGCCATAAATCACCTAAAAAAACAAAAGAAAAACCAAGCCAGACACAAAAAATAAACCCCCAGTCATTGGATAAAAATCCAACGCGTGGGGGTCGGTTCTGTGGCCAGGGCGATCAATCGCCCTGCAGCATTACAAGGTCGTGACGAGTTCAGGAACCGCAGTGAACAAGTCTGCCACCAAACCGTAATCCGCCACACCAAAAATAGGCGCTTCAGCGTCTTTATTAACCGCCACGATGACCTTGGAATCTTTCATACCTGCCAAGTGTTGGATTGCACCGGAAATGCCAATGGCCACATACAGTTGAGGTGCTACGATTTTGCCAGTCTGGCCGACCTGCCAATCGTTAGGTGCATAGCCCGCGTCAACAGCGGCCCGTGAAGCACCCAGTGCGGCACCGAGCTTATCGGCCAACGGATCGAGAATCTTGAAGTTTTCAGCGCTGCCCATGCCACGACCACCTGAGACCACGACCTTGGCACCCGCGAGCTCTGGACGATCGCTTTTTGCGACTTCGCGCCCAACGAAAGTAGAAAGTCCCGCAGACGCTGTTGGAGTCACTGATTCGACGGCTGCACTCCCGCCCTCAGGCGCTGCGTCAAAACCGGTCGTGCGCACTGTCATCACTTTGACTGGATCAGCCGACTGAACAGTCGCCACTGCATTACCCGCATAGATCGCGCGTTCGAACGTATCCGCTGATAGGACGGACTGAATTTCAGAAATCTGCGCCACATCAAGACGAGCCGCCACGCGGGGAGACACATTTTTGCCAGATGCTGTTGCAGCAAACAGAATATGGCTATAGCCAGGCGCCAACGCCAAGACTTGCTCGGCGACGTTTTCTGCCAGGCTATCGGCCAAGGCAGGGGACTCCGCCAACAACACTTTAGAAACGCCAGCAATCTTGGCGGCCTGCTGTGCGACAGCCGCGGCGTTTGCACCGGCGACGAGGACATGAATATCGCCACCAATTTTGGAAGCAGCGGCCACGACATTATGGGTCGCAGCTTTCAATTGGACATTATCGTGTTCAGCAATGACAAGAATAGACATGATCAAACCACCTTAGCTTCGTTCTTGAGTTTATCGACGAGTGCAGCGACATCGGGGACCTTGACGCCGGCGGACCGCGCTGATGGTTCTGTCACCTTGAGTGTCTTGAGGCGAGGCGCGACATCGACACCTAAATCCTGTGGAGTCACCGTATCAAGCTGCTTTTTCTTGGCCTTCATAATGTTGGGCAAGGTCACGTAGCGAGGCTCGTTCAAACGCAAATCCGTTGTCACGATCGCGGGCAATTTGAGTTCTAAGGTTTCTAGACCACCATCGACTTCGCGGGTGACCCGCACAACACCCTCACCGAGCTCGACTTTACTGGCGAAAGTCGCCTGTGACCAACCAAGTAAGGCCGCTAACATTTGACCTGTTTGATTGGCATCGTCATCGATCGCCTGCTTACCAAGAATCACGAGCTGAGGCTGTTCTTTTTCAACCAAGACCTTGAGAAGCTTGGCAACAGCAAGAGGCTGAAGCTCGACATCGGTCTGTACAAGAATGCCACGATCCGCGCCAATCGCCATGGCCGTGCGGAGTGTTTCCTGACATTGAGCAACACCGCAGGATACAGCGATGATTTCAGTCGCTGCACCTTTTTCCTTGAGACGCGTGGCTTCTTCGACAGCGATTTCATCAAAAGGATTCATCGACATCTTGACATTTGCGATATCGACACCCGACTGATCCGATTTGACGCGTACTTTGACGTTGTAGTCAACGACACGTTTTACAGGCACAAGCACCTTCATCCAACGATCTCCAAAGATAAATCAAGCAATTAAAGTACACACATACCTTCGATTTTACCGGATATAGGGGGCCGAGCTCCCATCGCCCCCTATGCGATTGTGAAACGAGGCCTATGGCATTTTGAAAGAAACACGAAATACATA
>CAMBLP010000150.1 GCA_945868195.1 Bordetella parapertussis | reverse complement strand
TCATCTTCGATCCGGACTATGACACCAGCGGTAACTCATCCCAACGTGTCGTGTATCTCGGTGAGCGATTTTCATTGCGCATCGCCCAGTTTTGCGTAAAGCCGCTCACACCCGAGCGCACCGTACCGCGTCCATGATCTCGATTGATCATATCGATTGCTGTCATCAGTTTGGTCGAGCGTTGCGTCATCATGAGATTGTCAAAAATACTCGCCTGCCGCGCGTGCTTATCCGATAAAAGAGTCAGCATCACACCCGCTTTCTTATAGCGATACCCCGAGCGATACATCACCTCAAGCCCTGCGATCGCAGCCGCCGTGAGCGTGAGCGTATCGTCAGTCGGCTCAAGCATCGGCACCGTGAGACCCGCGTTGTATTGCTCCTCCTTGTTGAACCGATTGGTCTGGATAAATACATACACCGCGGCCGAGACGGACTGTTGTGTGCGTAGCTTTTCAGCGGCACGCGATAAATAACTCGCAAGCGCCTCACGCAATTCCTCGATGGTTTCAACTGGCCGACCAAAACTACGCGAAGACATGATTTGTTGTTTGGGCTGTGCGATATCGTCGAGTGCTAGACAGGAAATCCCCCGCAACTCATTACAGGTGCGCTCCATCACCACGCCAAAGTGCCTGCGCATTTCTTTGGGTGAGGCATTGCGCAGATCCAGCACTGTATGAATGCCCATCACCTCTAGACGTCGCGCGATGCGTCCGCCCACGCCCCAGACCTCCCCCACCTCAATACTACTCATCCAGCGCACACGCTCCGGGCGCGGAATCACATGCAGATCGCACACGCCCTCAAACTCGGGATTTTTCTTAGCTAAATGATTGGCGAACTTCGCAAGTGTTTTAGTCGGTCCTACACCGACACAAACAGGCAACCCCGTCCACTGTTTGATGCGTTCACGCATCTGCTGACCCATTGCGACCGCGCCCCCATAAAGAGGCGCAACCGTTTCAATACGTAAAAAAGACTCATCAATGCTATAGACCTCGGTGTCGGGCGCAAAGTCCCGCAAAATCTGCACCACCCGATTACTCATATCCCCGTAGAGTGTGTAATTGGAGGAAAAAGCCAGAATGCCTTGCTCACGCGCGAGATCCTTCATCTTGAACCAAGGCGTACCCATTTTGACGCCTAGCGCTTTGACCTCATTACTGCGCGCCACCGCACAGCCATCGTTGTTAGACAACACGACAATCGGGATGCCTTCGAGCTTGGGTTTAAACACGCGCTCACAAGAGACATAAAAATTATTGACGTCTACGAGTGCGAACTGTGGCGAATGCGTAGAGATCGCCGACATCACCCGCCTCGCGCAGAGTAACGACGCACGACACCCACCACGACACCCCAGACCAATAACTCGCTACCGTCTTTAAACTCGATGTGTTGGTATGCAGGATTTTCAGCGCGCAATTCAACGCGCCCCCGATGCTTGAACAGCCGCTTGAGCGTGTAATCGCCATCCACGACCGCCACCACAATATCGCGATGCTTGGGCGTCAGCGCACGATCCACAATGACCTTGTCGCCCTCCTCGATGCTAGCGCCCGACATCGAGTCCCCTTTGACCGTGAACAAAAAGGTCGCCGGCTTGTTGCGGACTAAGTAATCATTGAGATCCAGCCCGACCTCAATGTAATCGGCCGCAGGCGAAGGAAAACCCGCACTGATTCGATGTGCCAAGAGCGGCAGATCATGCGCAACTGGCTCTAAAGCCGCATGAATAGGCGTTTGAGTTAAGTTGGGCTCCGCTTTGGCGACGGGGGATTTGAGTGCAAATATACTGTACATAAATACAGTATACGATTAACATTTGGATACAACCAAACGAAATTTTTCAATGAGTGAGATCATGCTTTAATCAATCTCAACTTAGCCTCAACAGGATAGAAATCATGTCTATTTCCCTCTATAGCGCAACCGTCCCTGTTTTCAAACAAATGCTGTTGGCACTGAGTGACGTGCTCAAAAAGGGCGAAGAACACGCGCAAAACCGTAAATTTGATCCTGCCGTGTTGTTGCAGTCGCGCCTGTTTCCCGACATGCTGCCACTGGTGCGCCAAGTTCAGATCGCCTGCGACTTTGCCAAAAGCGTTCCAGCACGCATCGCAGGTGTTGAAGTCGCCGCCTACGAAGACAGCGAGCAAAGCTTTGCAGAGCTGCAGCAACGTATCGCCAAAACACTCGCGCTCATCGAAGGCATGACCGCAGAGCAGCTCAATGGCAGTGCCGTCAAAGAAGTCGTTTTACGTCCCGGCACGCCAAAAGAGAAAAAGCTCACCGTCGAAGACTATGCGCTGAAATACGGCATGCCACAGTTTTTCTTTCATGTGACAACTGCCTATAACCTGCTGCGTCACAACGGCGTAGAGATCGGGAAAAAAGACTACATGGGGACGTATTAAATACAGCTAGACCCATTGACGCAGTCTAACGACGCACACGTCAAGACTCACCTTGAGGAGGGTCCCAAGACCTGGGACCCTGCTTGACATCAATACATGCCAAATCTTACTGATCGACAATGAAGCCGTCGAAATGCGGACGCATTGAGATTGGCTTGACGAGAGGGGGTCTAATCTTGTGAGCATCTGGCAAGATGTTCATTCCCAAGCCAGGACCGTTAGGAATGTCGACAAAGCCATCTTTGGGTAATGGCACCTTATCGACCACGTTACTGCCCAAGTGAATCGGTAGAGACTCAAATTTACCAGACTCAAAACCAGTCGCATATTCTTGAATCGCGAAATTTGGAATAGAGGCGGCAAGCTGTAAACACGCCGCCAAACCGATCGGCGAGAGAGGGTTATGCGGGACGATTTGCACTTGATACGCCTCGGCGATTGCTGCAACTTTTTTTGCACCTGTGATACCGCCACAGAGACATAAGTCGACGCGTGCGTACTCAACCCCTCCTCTGGCCATCAACATTTGAAACTCATAAATATTGGAGAAGCGTTCACCTGTCGCAATAGGAACATGGATTTTTTCTGCGACACGCGCCATCGCATCATTGCTCTCGGGACGAATCGGATCTTCAATGAACATCGGATGCGTATGCTCAATGCCGCGCGCGAAAACAATCGCCTCCGCAGGCGTCAAACGACGATGAATCTCTAGAAGCAAATCAACGCGATCACCCACCACCTCGCGCATGCGCTCTGTGTTCTCGATCGCATCTCGCATTTTCTTGATGTGTGTCTTGAAGTAAATCTGATCGTCGCCCTCATCCAGAAAAGGATTAAGGTGACCAAATGCGGTAAAGCCGGCATTCATTTTTACTTCACACTCCACCAGCATTTTTTCAATCGTGTTCTCGTAGATATGGCCATAGATACGCGCTTTAGTTCTCGCAGCGCCACCTAACAACTCATAAATAGGCACATTCAAGGCTTTACCCTTGATGTCCCAAAGCGCCATATCAATGGCCGAGATCGCGGCATTTTCCGCTAGACCTTGAAAATAGCTGAAGCGATGCATCACATTCCAGTGATGCTCGATAGGGTATGGATCTTTACCCTCCAAGTACTCAGCGAATCTCTTGATACATGCCCCAGCAGCTTCAATATGCCCCCAGGTTCCGGCCTCACCAAAGCCAGTAATGCCCTCGTCCGTCTCAACCCGTACGAACATAAACTGACCCACATGCCAAGGTACAACTTTTACAATTTTCATTATGTCTCTCTTAAATGTGACTAATAACCAAATAACATGATGCGGCACGCGCACTTCATTTTAATCAAGCACACGATCTTCCAAAATCATCTGCGAAGCCCGCTCAGCAATCATGATGACAGGCGCACTGGTATTGCCGCTTGGCACCTCTGGCATGACAGAGGCATCGACGATGCGCAACCCAGCAAGACCTTTGACGCGCAAGCGGTGATCCACCACGCCATGTTCATCTGGTCCCATCCGACATGTGCCAACCGGGTGATACATCGTCTGCGACTGCTCACGGATGTATTGCTCAAAATCATGATCCGTCACGCATTCGGGTCCGGGCAAAGATTCTGCTCTGACATGCTCTTTAAAAGGCGATGTCTGATAGATCTGACGAATAATTTTAAGACCCACAATCAGCGGTTTAACATCACGCTCATCGGCCAGATAGTTTGCAAACATCCGTGGCGCCTGACGAAAATCTGCAGACTGCAGCGTCAAGCTCCCTTTTGAATACACATGCAACAAGCCGCACGAAGCTGTGATCGCAGGCGCTTTGCCGGCACGGTACATACCGCCTGCACCCAACATACTAAAGGGGCGCATTTGCATCTGCAGATCGACTCGATCACTGTTGACACCAGAGCGCGCAAAAAGTCCAACCTGCGCCGCAGCGGAGTTGAGTAAACCTTTTTTAGACACCAGATAACGCAGGACCTCAGGGATCATCCTCACATTGCTGGAGATTTTATGATTGATAGAAAACACGGGGTCCACACTGGCCAAACTATGCACATAGACATGATCATGCAAGTTCATTCCCACCCCGGGTGCATGATGCAATACCTCAATGCCGTGTTCACGCAGATGATCGCCAGGTCCAACTCCAGAGAGCATCAAGATCTGCGGTGTATTAATCGCACCCCCTGACAAAATCACCTCACCCGCGCCAACATTCATCAACTGACCGTTGATGAGACAACGTACTCCAATCGCTTTTTTACCTTCAAATAAAACACGCTCAACCAAGGCGTTGACCTTGACTGTTAAGTTTGAACGCTTGCGGATGGGATGCAAAAAAGATCGAGCGGCGGAGGCGCGCACCCCCTTGTGGATCATCAACTGCACATAACCCACCCCTTCCTGCGTCACGCCATTAAAATCATCGTTAGAGCGGATGCCGGCATTGATGGCCGCAGCCACAAAAGCTTGTGACGCCACATGCGGTTCCTCAAGCGCAGAGACTCTGAGCTCGCCCTTTGCGCCATGATAGGTGGACGCTCCCGCAAAGTGACACTCGGTACTTTTAAAAGCGGGCAAGACATCGGACCAACCCCAACCCGGATTACCGGCATCACGCCAAGCATCGTAATCCTCGGAGGTGCCACGCATGTAGACGTGGCCATTGATACTGCTCGAACCACCCAAGGTTTTCCCACGCGGCCAACCGATTCTGCGTCCGTTTAAACCAGGCTCAGGTTCGGTCTGATAGCACCAGGACACCTCAGGATTGTTCACAACCCTGGGTACACCCGCAGGTATTTTGAG
>CAMBLP010000149.1 GCA_945868195.1 Bordetella parapertussis | reverse complement strand
ATGTTTGACGTGTTGCCTTTGTCGCCTGAGCGCGTGTGCGCCACGTGTTGTAGTTTGACTTTCATGGCTTAGCTCTCAATGTAGGTAACGGACGCTGGGACTTTTTCGCGCGGAACGAGCGAGGACCATACGCCAATGACTTCGCGTGTGCGATCTTGGTGCGGAACGCGCTTGCCCGTGTGTGCAATGCCAGAGACGGCCATGCCATCAATTTCGCGCCCAACCTTGGCGGCTTCTTCTTTTGTTTTGGTGCGGGCCGCGACACGCACCGCAATTTCGTAGGGTTCAGGGGCATCCGCTGGCGTGGCATCGCCATGAATAGCATTCAAACCTAGAAAGTCGATGCGCAGATCTTCTGCTTGAAGCTTGACGATTTTGAAACGTTCTTCGAGGACTTTTTTAGCGATCTGGGCGCGGCGCAGTGCACCTGGGCCGGCATAAAAAAACATATCTTCGCCAATATGACCTTCAGTGCAGCCGAGGGAGACTTTAAGAGTGGGCGTGCGTGGTTTACCGCTGATGTGGCTCACGCGTACGCGATCGGCGCCGACTTGCTCGAGTTTGACTGTGGTGAAGTCTACGACGACATCGGGCGTGAGGTAGTTGGCCGGGTCGTGGACTTCGTACAGGAGCTGTTCTTTGACGGTCTGCAAGGTGACCGCACCACCTGTGCCGGCAACTTTGGTGATGATGGCGCTGCCGTCACGGCTCACGATTGCGATGGGGAAACCGAATTTCCATGGTTCAGGGACGTCTTTAAAACCGGGATCCATAAAATAACCGCCGGTGACTTGTGCGCCGCACTCCATTAAGTGGCCGATGCCTGTCCCTTGGCCGAGCTTGACGTGATCTAGCGGGTCCCAGCCAAACTCGAACATCATGGGTGCCATAAAGATAGAAGGGTCTGCGACGCGCCCTGTGATGACGATTTGAGCGCCGGCTTTGAGGGCTTCGACGATGGGCTCCGCACCGAGATAGGCTTCTGCGGAAATCAAGGTGGACATGAGTGTGGAGGTTTTTTCTCCCGTTTCCATGATGGTATCGGTCATCTCAAGCACATGCTCGGTGATGAGGCTGCCGTTGACCGAGGCGATTTTGACACCGAGATAACCCATTTCTTTTAATAACTCAGCGACGCGTTTTGCCGCGGCGTCTGGATTAATCCACCCTTGGTTGGTGATGATTTTTGTGCCGCGCTTCATGCAGGCGGGTAGGACGGCTTTCATGCGGTCATCGAGATAGGTGTCATAGCCCGGAAAGGACTTGTCGCGTCTTGCTCTGACTTGCGCGGCTGAAACAGTGGCTTCTGCCATGGTTTCAAAGCATAGGTAGTCTAGGTCTCCTTGTTCTGCGTTCAGGGCGGCCGGTTCGACACGGTCGCCCCACCACGCAGCCCCAGAGCCGATGCGGATGGTTTCTTTCATTGTCTCGTTCCTTTTAGTTTTTGAGTCTTTATTTATGAATCATTGACGTAAAAGGCACCGCCGTCAATACATATTGCCCGCCCACACACATAGTTGGTGTGGTCTTCAAGTGTTAAGGAATATTTCCATGCTCTACTGTAAACCAATATGATTACTGTCGTTATTGCTTCGTACCGCTACGGGCACCTCGCTGCGCATTGCATCGAATCTCTGTTGTCCCAAACCAGCCCCCCTTCGAGAATTTTATTTGTGGATGATGGCGGGATGGATTGCGCCCATCTCCCAAGCTTGTATCCAGATATTGATTACATCCTTAGGCCTAAGAACTTAGGTACGGTCAATAATTTCCAAGACATGCTCTCTCGTGTCAAGACTGAGTATGTGCTCTTTATTGGCGCGGATAATTGGCTCAGGTCTGACTCAGTCGAGCTCTTGTCAACAGCCACAACAGATATCGTGACCTATGACATCGTTGTGACCGGTGAGCTCAAAGAAGAAATTTTAACGCGCGTGCCTGGTCAAACGCATCCGCATTTGGGTGACTTGTATTGGGATCGTCAAGAACAGCACCACGGCTCAATGATGTATCGCACTGATTTTGGCCAACGTGTGGGGTACCAGAGGCGATTTGAAAATGGTAGGCATCCTCAAGAGGACTGGAATCTCTGGGACAAAATGCTCGAGCAAGGTGCCACGGTCGCAAGCATTAAAGAAGGCTTGCTGTTTTACCGAAGACACCGTGAAAACTTTTTGAAGTATGGCGAGCAAAGTGTCTCTCTGGTCGAGAGAGACACTGAGCGTGAGGATGCTTTTTAGTCTACGCGTGCACCAGAGCCTTTTACGATACTTTGCCAGTTTGCCAAATCATCTTTAATCAGTGTGGCGAATTGCTGTGGTGTGCTCTGCAGAGGCTCGCATCCTTGCTTGAGCAGGCGCTCCAGGACCCCTTTGTCAGCCAACGCTGTTTTGATGGCGGCATTGAGTTTGTCCACAATTGCAGCAGGTGTGCCGGCGGGAGCCAGAATACCGTACCAAGGTGTCGAGCCAAAACCAGGAATCGTTTCGCTAATCGAGGGAACGTTAGGGAGCGCCGCGATACGCTTTTCGTTGGTGACAGCCAAGGCCTTAATCTTGCCTGCGGCGATCAAGCCAAGCGATGAGGGGGCGCTCTGAACCGAGACGGGCACAGTTCCACCTGCGACATCTTTTGCAGCCGCTGAGGCGCCTTTGTAAGGCACGTGCTGCATATCAATGCTGACCTTTTGTTTGAACATCTCCATGATCAGGTGGTTAAGCGTGCCGTTGCCTGCGGAGGCGTAATTGATCTTGCCAGCATTGGCCTTGGCATATGCGATCAGTTCGTTGATGTTATTGGCAGGAAAAGTAGAGTGCGCCACGAGCACATAACCCGCGCTTGCGACCAGACCCACGGGTGTGAAGTCTTTGATGGGATCAAAGCCCGTTGATTTATACAACCAAGGGTTGATGACTTGTGCGCTATTGGTCGTGAGCATCAGCGTGTAACCGTCGGGTTTGGCTTTGGCCGATGCGGCTGTGCCGATATTGCCGCCTGCGCCCGGACGGTTCTCCACGACGAGTTGCTGACCCAGGATTTCGCTGAGCTTGGCTGTGATGATACGCGCGATGGTGTCATTGGCGCCGCCAGGTGCCTGCGGAACGATCACAGTGATCGGACGGTTGGGGTAGTCGGCTTGAGCAAAAGCAGTGCCATGCGCCATCGTAACGAGGGCAGCGCTCGCGAAGAGGGCACGGGTCATGGTGGAAAAAAAGCGCATGAGAATCTCCGGTGTTTTTGTTAGAGGTTCTTTTATACCGTATGTGTCTAACTTTATGTTGTCAATTTTTAACGCATTCCTGTGCCATATGAGGCTTCGTGATTCATACGTGAATAAGAGGGAAAAAGTTCTTTAGGTGTTTGATTTAAATGGGTTTTCTAAAACCCAAATCCTGAGCCAGCACCGAATAGTGTCGCAATCCCGAGTATGGCAAAGATGGCGGCAGCGATGGAGTGGACGAGTTTCATCGGGATCTTGTTGGCGAGTTTGTCCCCAACTAAGACTGCTGGGACGTCCGCAATCAGCATGCCGAGCGTTGTACCGATCACCACCATCAAGGGGGCGGCGTAATGTGCGGCCATGGCAACCGTCGCAATCTGTGTTTTGTCGCCCATTTCGGCAAGGAAAAAAGTAATGAGTGTCGCGCCAAACACACCCAACTTTTGTGCGACTTTAGTTTCCTCTTCTTCGATCTTGTCGGGGATCATGGTCCAGATGGCCATGCCGATAAAGGAAATGCCCAACACCCAGCGCAGGATCTCAGGCGTCACGGCGGAAGTGATCCAAGCACCGAGGGCGCCTGCCAGGCCGTGGTTAATCAAGGTCGCCACCAAGATACCGAGAATGATGGGTACGGGTTTTTTGAAACGGGCCGCGAGAATGAACGCTAAGAGCTGCGTTTTATCGCCGATTTCGGCGAGTGCGACAACGCCCGTTGAAACAAGGAGGGATTCCATGGAGGTCTGGGCCGGTGATTGGCGCAGCCGTGTGTGGTGAAAGAAGTGATCTTAGCAGGGAGTGATATCAGCCCAAAAAGTATTCAGCAACATTTGCGTAAAGCGGAATCCCAATAATTAAATTAAACGGAAACGTCAGCCCTAGTGACAAGCCAAAATATAGACTTGGATTGGCTTCAGGCACGGCGTAACGCAGCACGGCCGGCACAGCAATATAGGACGCACTAGCCGCGAGCACCATCAGCAGCGTGGCGTTGCCCGGTGACAGATTGAGCAGAAACGCCAGACCGAGCGCTATCGAGGCATGTAGCAGAGGTCCAATTACAGCATAGAGAATCAATGCTGGTGAGATACTTTTAAACTGAGGTAAGTTGCGCGCGGTCATCAGTCCCATGTCGAGCAAGAAAAATGCCAACATGCCTTTAAACAGATCGCCCGAAAAGGGTTGCATGGCGGTTTGTCCCGCCTCGCCGGTCATCAGGCCGACCACCATGGCACCCAGCAAAAGGAGTTGTGCGCCGTCGGTAAAAGATTCGTGCAAAATTTTCACAATCGGGATGGATTTTTGCTGACGCAAGGAGTTGGCAAGGATGACGGCCAAAATAATAGCGGGCGACTCCATTAGTGCCATGGCTGCTGCCATGTGACCACCGTAAGCGATTTCCTGATTTTCTAAAAACTGAATGGCGGTGACAAAGGTGACTGCGCTGACAGAGCCATAGGTGGCAGCAATGGCCGCTGCATCGAAACTTGAAATAAAGCGTTTGAGTATCCAGTAGCCCAAAGCAGGAACAAGGATTGCCAACAGAATCGCAGCACCCAAACTCGTTGCCACATCGGTAGTGAGTCCAGACTGCGCAAGCGCAAAACCGCCTTTGAGTCCTAGGGCCATCAAAAGGTAAAGCGATAAAAATCGCGAGATGGCGGGTGGGATTTCTAGATTAGAGCGGGCAAAACCGGCGAGGACACCGAAGATGAAAAAGAGAATGGCGGGATCGAGAAGATTTTGCATGAATGTCCTTTCATGCAATCGTAGTTTGAGATTGAATACATTGTAAAATCGATTTTAATGCGTTTATATATAGATAAAAATCTATGAATATCACTTTTCGTCAGTTAAAACTTTTTCTTGCATTATCTGAGACGGGCAGCGTGAGTGCTGCAGCACGGATCATGCACGTGACACAACCGACGGCCTCTATGCAGCTCAAAGAGGTGACCCAAGCGATTGGCGTGCCTCTCTATGAGGTGATATCAAAAAAAATACACCTCACGGACGTTGGGCGTGAACTGGCGCACACCGCACGCGATATGGTGCAA